>CAYMRU010000001.1:0-62424 GCA_964392975.1 uncultured Candidatus Poseidoniales archaeon
TTTAGCTGGTGGTTTAGCTGGTGGTTTAGCTGGTGGTTTAGCAGGTGGCTTGGTAGGTAGCGGAGGTGTTTGAGGTACAGACTTACTAGTTGATTTCTGTGACCCCGGTGGGGTTGTAGGGTTTCCAAAAATGTCCCTTGGGACAGCCTTTGAACGTCTCCTTCTCTGCACTAGGTAACCAGTCTCCATGTGATACGCGACATCCGTTTCTCATAAGCCTCACGGAAGTCATCAATCCCATGAGACAATGGTTTGGTCAGTCCTCAATCCAGGTGATACCGCACTATCTATGAGTGTAGTGCGTTCTGAAACACTAAGCATTCTACGACCTAGTTCCGCAATCATCGTTCCATTGTCGACGCAGAACGATTTAGGTGGACAGTATGCTGTAGCTCCTCGTTCCTGGCACATAACCGAAGCCATTTCGTTAATTCTGGTATTGCACGCAACCCCACCGCCGAGTAACAATTCGTCCTTACCTGCGTGAGCCATTGCTCTCTCAGCAACTTCGATACAGGCAGCGAACGCATGCTCCTGCAGGGCCCAGCACACTTCTTCCAAAGCATGACCATCTGCAATCTTCTGGATTGCAGCCGTCATCACACCCGAGAAAGATAGATCCATTCCTTGTACAGCATAGGGCAATGAGATATCTTCCATAGAGGTTTGATAGTTCGCAGTAAGCCAATCATTGGCCTTGGCTTCAATCTTGGGACCTCCTGGAAATGCCATCCCTTGAGTTCGGGCGAACTTATCGAGCATATTGCCAATCCCAATGTCTAGAGTCTCTCCTAATACTCGATATCTCCCTCCATTTCTCGCTATAATCTGGGTATTGCCCCCTGAAACATATAGAAGCACGGGGTCATTACAGTCTGTTTGATTCCTACCTATCTCGATATGCGCTACACAGTGGTTTACTCCAACTAGAGGAACGCCCCACGAATGTGAGAGGCCACGTGCTATAGATGCCCCAACTCTGAGACAAGGCCCCAGACCTGGTCCTTGACTGAATGCGATGGCGGATACATCAGAAGGATTTAGACAATTGTCATCCATCAGATTGCTCAGCAGATGTCCTGCTACCTCTGCATGGTGATCAGCGGCCTCTCTTGGGTGTATTCCCCCCTCTTCGGGTCTGTACAAATCAGAACTGGAGGGCAGAGCCTCTCCATCCTCACTGACTAGTCCGAAAGAGAGCGTATGGGCTGTGCTCTCAATGCCCAGTATCATCGTCATTGTAGACCCACGCAGGAGGCATTGCTTTCAAGCATCCCGCTCCTCGAGAGTCATGGGCATGCTGATACTGAACGCCGGGGAGATTGCACATCTCGGACATTCATCCAATCCCCAGCCACTCGCGGGCACAGAAATGTTGGATAGGGAATCCAATATCTGGGTTTCAGGTCTCGGGATTCTTATCGAAGATGGCATCATCAAGTCGATTGAGGACTCACAATCGCTTCAATCTGAATATGCACCGGACTGGAAGGGCGAGAGCAGAGATTCCAAGTTGGATATCATCGATGCACAAGGACGAGCTATAATTCCCGGTTTGGTTGACTCCCATACACACCTAATTTGGGGGGGAGACAGATCTTCTGAAATGCGAATGCGGCAAGCCGGAATGACTTACCGACAAATTGCTGAAATGGGTGGGGGCATCCGTCGCACAGTCGACTCTACTAGGAGTATGTCCCTAGATGATATGGTTGCTGTAGGCATCTCAAGAGCCAGAGAAGCAGCTAGGAATGGCACTTGTGCTTTAGAAGCAAAGAGCGGATATGGTTTGGATACCGAAACAGAGCTTAGGCTTCTAGAAGCGGCGTCAATCGTCTCCAATCAATCATTGATTGACATTTTGCCTACTTGGTTGGGAGCCCATGACTTCCCATTAGGCATGGAACGATCGAGTTACATGGATGAATTGCTCAATGAGCAAATCCCCAAGGTAGCAAGCCAAGGTATAGCGAGATGGTGCGATGTGTTCTGCGAGACTGGATGGTATACTAATGAGGAAACTGAAGACATAGTCAAACACGCTTCTGATTACGGTCTTGGTTCGAGACTTCATGTTGATGAGTTCGAGGATAGTGGTGGATTAGCACTTGCAGCAGAACTCGGCTCAGTTAGTGCAGACCATGTTGCACACTCTAGCGCGGAATCGAGACAGGCGGCTTCAGACAGCGGAATCATGCAAACATTCCTCCCGGGCACTCCCTATTCTCTCGGCACCCCCCTCAACCTGCCACTAGTTGATTGCATCGAGAATAATTGGGCCTTCTCATTGGCAACAGATTTCAATCCCAATTGCAGAATCATCTCACAGCCCCTAATTGCAAACCTGTGCTGCACACGCATGGGACTCGACCCTTTCGCCGCGCTCGTGTCTTGCACACGTAACCCAGCATCCACATTAACCGGGGCCTTAGCTACTGGCACAATCGGCGTCGGTGCATCTGCAAACCTGAACATAGTCTGGTCACAGAGTATTGACGGGTGGTGTCAGACGCCTGGTGAGAGTCCATTTACTCAGACTATTATTTCCGGCTCTATTGTATAATTCTAATACCTGTTTCAAAACTAGAGATAATTTTTTATGATTATAATTCATTATATGACGACTTTCAATAATATTTGCATATATTTATTCGCCGATATCAGAGTCATTGCGAATTCGAATGAAATTCCAGTACTCTTCCTACCGATAATCAGGCTTATCGGAACTTAATTCATTAGGATTAGCTTGGATAGGGGTTCAGTACAGCCTTTTTTGGAATATAACTGATTACTGGCATTTAGGGCCTACTAGATGGGTTGAATAGCAAAACCACAATCAAGGTTCATGAGAGACACTGGTTACTGCATGCGGTGTAAGGATTCCGTTGTAGTAAGTAATGGCCGAATCATTCGGATGGAGAATGGCCGTAGTAGATTAAGCGGAACATGCTCGAATCATGGTTGTGACTGCAAGATATCCAAGATCGTATCATGATAGAATGCTTCATTTGCATTCACCCCTTCCTGTTCTCGCGGGCTCGTGGTCTAGGGGTTATGACGTCGCCTTGACATGGCGAAGATCGCAGGTTCAATTCCTGCCGAGCCCACCAATAGAATTGAATCAATCTTAATGATTATTCAAAGATATATGAGAATCGAATTCTTCCCTTGCCCTTGTTTTTCTTCCCGAGGAACTTGATTCGAGGTATTACTGAGGTGTTCGAGACATGAGTGCCAGCGCAGGGGCAGAGATCTATTCCTTCAATTTCTACCACCCTTAGTTGGGTGATTGTTGATGGGATTCTGTGCATGAATTTTGTATGCCTCATTTGATCATGATTCAATATGCGCGTCCTATCCCATTCATGCACATTTACTGGTATATTGGAGGAAATTGCTGAATTTGTAGCATCGACTAAATCATCAGGATTGAAAACATCCTTGTCTTCGAATAGAAGGTCTACACGTGAGTTCTCAACATTTAGTTGGTTACCTACAGTTTCAGCACCCCAAAGATCCTCGGCTAATGCCGAGACGATATGCTGAGCGGTATGCATCAGTGCATGTCCATTCCTTCGACCCGTATCAATCCGGCATGTTATGGAGTCGCCCCTATCAAACAGTTCTGGTTCATCTACAGGGTGCAGAATCATCTCACCTGGTAGAACTTCATTGAATTGGGATTCTGTACCCTTATCTGAGACGAATATTCCAGTGTCTCCTGGCTGCCCCCCACCACGAGGATAACAATAGGTCGAACCGAGTATGATGTTGTATCCATCTATTGAGTGAATTCTAGTTGTGAAGGGCGGTGGGTCGGTACCCGGATGCCTAGTCATATGCAATTTCTCTTGCATGCTATCACTCGAAAATCCTCTGCAATCCGCCAGACAGCAGATCATTGGAGAGAGCTTCGCATTCAGATGTCATCGATCTGTCAACTTCGAATGGCTTTACATTGGTTCTGACCCAATCAACGATACTTGATATTCCATCACCCGGACTCTCTACTATCCTATCTATTGCTTCGGCAGAGCATATGAGTTCATTTGCAATTACTTGTGAAAGAATCTCACTCGCCTTCAAAGATCTGTAAGCGCCAGTCGCACCCATTGAAACATGGTCCTCCTTGCCCATACTTACAGGAACATTGCTAGTAGTGGCTGGGTTCGCTAGTAGATGCAATTCTGAGAGAAGAGCAGCTGCGATATACTGAATAATCATGAATCCGGATTCCAAACCTTCCGTTTTAGCTAGGAAAGCAGACTGGCCACTCCATTTAGGATCAAGCACCTGATTGATTCTACGCTCTGAGATACTGGCTAGCTCATGGCATGCTATCGCTATCGAATCGCTCGCCAGGGCAAGGTTCTGTCCATGGAAGTTTCCGCCACTTACAACTTCTATAGTGGTGCCATCAACAAAAACCAACGGGTTATCTGTAGCACTATTTATCTCAATCTCTAGCATTCTTCTGGTCTCAGATAGCAAATCAATCACCGGACCATGCACTTGTGGTGAACATCTGAAGCAGTAGGCATCCTGAACCCGGTCGCAATCTGCATGTGATAACATAATCTGGGAACCCTTCAACATCTCAGAAATCCTAGCCGCAGAGATTGATTGACCACGTTGTGGCCTGTTTAGATGAATCCTAGCATCAAATGGGGCATGTGATCCCTTGATAGCCTCAATTGAGCATGCTACACTAGCATCCGCAGCCATGGCTAACTTATCCATATTCAACAATGTGATTGTCATATATGCACACATCTGACTGGTACCATTAATCAGTGATAGACCCTCTTTGGCGCCTAATACTATAGGACTGAGATCACTTTGGTTGAGAGCATCTTTACTGGATGTCTGCGACCATCCATCTTCGCCGCGTATCATACAGTCTCCTTCACCAATCATTGCCAATGACATGTGAGATAGTGGGGCCAAGTCTCCCGAAGCACCTAAAGATCCGATTCTGGGCACTACTGGGGCAATGCCCGAATTCACCATCGATAGTAACAAATCTACTATCTCAGGGCGGATTCCAGATACACCTTTTGCAAGCGAATTCGCTCTGAAAACCATCATCAGAAGCACGTGTTCAGGTTCCATGGTGTCACCAACACCACAAGCATGACTCCTGATTAGATTCGTCTGTAAATCTTCCAAATCCGCACCATCGATGCGCACGGACGACATGGCTCCAAATCCGGTATTGATGCCGTAAACCACCTGATCGGAAAGAAGGATTTGTTCGATTGCGTTTCTTGAGATTAACATCGCAACTCTAGCATCTTCAGAAAGTATAGCTCGGGCCGAGCCGTTAGATATCGCCACGGCTTCCTCAAGGGTGAGTGATTGACCATCAATCACAACCTCGCGCATGGGGCAGCGACACGTGATGGACAAATAGAGTCATCGAGGCTATTCGAAGATACTATCTAGCAACTTATCATCAACGATGTTTGGCATAGTAACAACAAGTAAATCATCAGATTTGACTGCATCATTAACGGTACTGATAGCAGCATCATTTCGGGCCCAAGATCTCCTTGCTAGGCCGTTGATAACATCCCACGAAATCATAGAATTGATTCGATTACTGGAATCTTCACTTCCATCGATTACTAGCCCGAAACCGCCGTTGACAACTTCCCCCCATCCCACACCCCCTCCATTATGGAGGCTGGTCCAAGTAGCTCCCCTGAAGGAGTCCCCTACGAAATTATGCACTGCCATATCTGCTGTGAACATCGAACCATCGCGAATATTTGCAGTCTCACGATACGGACTATCTGTCCCACCCACATCGTGATGATCCCTACCCAGAACTATTGGTGCGGATATCCTGCCTTCACAGATAGCCCGATTGAATTCTAGGGCGATTCTAGTACGCCCAACCTCGTCGGCATAGAGTATCCTCGCTTTACTTCCGACAACCAAGCCATGCTTGCCTGCCTCCTTTATCCATCGGATATTATCGTGATACTGAGTTCGCACACGTTGATGACAATTCTCAGCAAGATCACTTAGTACTTTGACTGCGATATCATCGGTTACTCCAAGATCTTCATCAGTACCAGAGGTGCAAACCCACCTGAATGGACCAAATCCATAATCGAAGCACATAGGGCCCATGATATTCTCAACATATGATGGATATCTGAACGAGCCGTCATCAGTTAGCACATCAGCTCCAGCTCTGCTAGATTCGAGCAGGAAGGCGTTACCGTAGTCCCAGAACACAGTTCCTCTGTCACATAATTGATTGATACTGTCGACATGCCTCCTGAGCGTATTCTGAACTGCTTGTTTGAAGGTTGTTGGGTCATCTTGTAACAATTTACGACCTTCATCGAAACTTATTCCCACTGGCATGTAGCCACCAAGCCAAGGATTGTGAAGACTGGTCTGGTCACTTGTCAAATCTGGGGTGATATCAGAATCCACTAGATATTCCAACAAATCGACAATGTTGCCAAGATATCCAAGAGAAACTGCTTCTTTGGATTCTATTGCGGTTTGAGCCCGTTGTGCCAATATATCCAATTCATCGTACAATTCTGTCAACCAACCTTGCGAGTGACGTTTCTTCGCAGCAATTGGATCAATTTCAGCGATTATACAGACAGCACCTGCTATAACAGCCGCCTTTGCTTGCGCTCCTGACATTCCACCCAAACCAGAAGTGACATACAGCACACCACCTAAATCAGAATCACTGGGTAAATCGAGGTACTTCCTAGCAGCATTGAGTATTGTGATAGTGGTACCATGAACTATTCCTTGAGGCCCTATGTACATGTAAGAACCAGCAGTCATCTGCCCATACTGAGATACACCGAGAGCATTCATGCGCTCATAATCCACCTGAGTGGAGTAGTTAGGAACCACCATCCCATTCGTCACTATTGCTAGTGGAGCGTCTTTGGAAGAGGGAAATACACCTAGAGGGTGGCCTGAATACATCACTAGCGTCTGTTCTTCAGTAATCTGAGAGAGGTATTTCATAGTCAATAGATACTGAGCCCAATTCTGGAATACCGAGCCATTTGCTCCATAGGTAACCAGCTCATGCGGGTATTGAGCGACCCTAGGATCTAGATTGTTCTGAATCATTAGCATCATTGCAGCAGCCGACTCATTCTTCGCATCATATTCAGAAATAGGCCTGGCATACATTTCGTATTCTGGACGGAAACGATGCATGTAGATATGGCCAAAAACATCCAACTCATGTAAGAATTCTATGCACAACTCCTCGTGCCACTCAGATGGAAAGTACCTCAATGCATTTTGGATTGCCAACCTCCTTTCATTCACATTCAGCACCTGTGGTCGGTTGGGGGCGTGAGGAACTGAATCATCCAGATCCTTAGGTTTGGGCAGTCGTAGGGGGATGCCCGCCGAATAATCAATCAAGATTTCACCAACCGAGCCTTTCAATACACGTGGCACGAACATTCGACACTAATCGATTACATTCAATGATGGATAAACGTGCATCCTCGTCTATCTGTTCAACATCATTACCAGAAATGTAATGTGTATTGATCTTGACATTCATCTCGGCAATCTTAGCCGCTGAATGTGCTAATTCTCCCGAAGCAGCCAAATCAGTCAGTGCATTGGCATTACACACTTTAGACAAAACAAGCAACTTCTCTAAGAGATCTCGTGAAGCATGTACAGTTTGCAAAGGCACTATTGCGGCACCGATTGTTGCTTCCCTGATAGCCTCAGTACGCATTGTCGAGTCAGCCTGATCCTTTGGTAATCGATAAGCATCCATGACTGCGTCGAAGGCCGCGGCATCACTCTCAGCCAAAGAAATTGATGCTGCTATGTGATTCTCAGACTCATCTATTATGGAATTGGCTATTGAGTGTCCTTGAGACCACTTCTCACTTTTCAAAGTCAATCTCGAAACCATGGCTGCTAGAGAGTGTGCATGAGCAAGGCTGAGTGCAGCCACTGATCCACCTCCAGGGGTTGGTTCGGACGATGCTATAGAGTTCAGAATATGCAAATATCCATCATTCATTACTATCCTCCTGAATCGCCCATTCGATTATGTTTGAGTGGGGATCGAATTCATTCAATTCATCAAGCATTAGCCCATTTATCGCATAATTCACCAGAGTTTCTCTATCGGCATCGCCACTGTTGTAATATCGTCCGGCATCGAGCATAGCTTCCAAAGGCACCAAACCCACTAATTCTCCAGCCACTGCTTGCAATTCAATTTGGGCAGCCTCTTTACGTATTGCTTCAGTCACATGGTGCAAACCGGTCACTGAATAATCGAGTAGATTCATAGAAACTTGCGCAGTGTCATCATCATACATCCAACCAGCAGCTTGTAGATGTTTGAACAGGCCAGGTATTCTAACGGCCTTACCGTCTTCATCGCGAACTGTATTCCCATCATCATCTTTGACTATTGATCCACTGGTTCTGATTCTGGATGCGATATAGTTGGCCTTAGACTTGTCATCCGTATCCAGATTGACGTTGTATGCAATCAGAAGATTTCTCGCACCAGTCGCAGTAACACCCATCGTGGGCATGAACTGACTGGGGCCGTAATCAGGAACCCATTCATCTGAGGTGAGTTTGTCTTTCAGGCCCTCGTATTCCCCCTTGCGGATATCTGGCAATCTTACACGTTGCTCAGTGGCTGCAGAATTTGCATATAGGTATACAGGAAGAGAATGGGTCTGTGAGACGGCATTAGCGAATCTGTGAGATAACTCGACACATTCGGACATGGTCACTCCGGCTATTGGGATAAAGGGGACAACGTCGACTGCACCCATCCTTGCATGCTCACCACTATGATCCCTCATGTCGATGAGACTTAGTGCGATAGATGTACATTCGATTGCAGCTTGAAGAACAGACTCTGGCTCGCCCACCATAGTTACCACAGTGCGATTGAAGTCGGCTCCCATATCAATGTCCAGCAATGTGACCCCATCCATCTCAATGATGGGTCTAACGATGGAATCAATGAGATCTTTTTTTCTGCCTTCACTGAAGTTGGGAACGCACTCGACCAAGCGAGTCATGTGTGATGCTCGGAGATGTAACTGATGAGGATTGCTGATTAGCCGTATAGTTCATCAGGGGAATCAGTTGTAGAATCTCTCTTGATTCTAATCTTAGTCATGGCTCTAGAAAAATCATCTTCCTGACATGAGTCCCTACCTTCTGAGATAGCAATTATTGCAGCTTCTGTTACCACAGACTTGATTTCAGCTCCACTAAATCCTTCAGATAATATTGCGAGTTTTCGGACATCAATCGATGATTTACTAGGTAATCTGCTGCTATATACATCGTAGATCTTCTCTCGAGCCTGTAAATTTGGTAAATCGATATTGATGATTCTGTCGAATCTCCCCGGTCTGAGTAATGCTGGATCCAATAATTCCGGCCTATTGGTTGCTGCGATAATCTTGACATTATCCAGTGCATCGAATCCATCGAGCTCAGCAAGTAACTGCATCAAGGTTCTCTGGACCTCGCGGTCTCCAGATGTTGCCACGTCAAGGCGTTTGGATCCAATAGAGTCGATTTCGTCGATGAAAATGATAGAGGGAGCCCTTTCTCTTGCTAGATCGAATAATTCGCGTACTATACGACCACCTTCTCCAATATACTTCTGTGCTAACTCTGATCCAACTAGGCCTAGAAAAGCTACATCAGTAGAGTTGGCAACAGCCTTAGCCATGGCAGTCTTTCCAGTTCCTGGTGGACCTGTTATCAGGACTCCCTTTGGTGGGGTAATGCCGAATTCTCTGAATGAATCGGAATGAGTCAGAGGGAGTTCTATTGATTCACGCAATTCTTTGATCTGCTCATCAATACCACCCAAGTGTTCGAAAGTTATGTCAGGCCTTTCGATGATTTCTGCTCCAGTGACAATGGGGTCCCAGGTATCGCCCAGTACATCGATGATAGATAATGAATCCTGATTCAAAGCGACTCTAGCACCAGGCTTAATCTTGGCATCTTCTATTCTACTGTTCATGGTCACAAGGAATACGGTGCCATTGGAACTACGAACAACTACGTTGTCACCAATCCTGTCTTGCACATGACCAACAACGAAAGGTGGCTTTCTGAGTGAACGTACTTCCTCGTCAAGAACATTAAGGCGCTTTTTTAGACGAGCACACTCGTTTTCCAGATAGAGTTTCTCGGTGAGTAGTTGTTGCGCGTTACTTGACAGTTCTTTGTACTCCTTACGGAGCATATTCAATGGATTTGAATCTGAGGAGTCACTGCTGCGTGTAGCATCCTCTGCTTCAGCCATGATTGTGATTCTAGCATCTGCTTTTTGACGCTTCCTTAGCGAAGTGTAATCCGATAACAGCCCTTGAGCGTACTATGGCGGGGTGTGAGTTGTGTGGTGCTGAGGGTGTTTCAACGATAAGAGGAATCGTTTCTAACGTCACACTCGATGTATGTGCCAAATGCGCCGAATCTATGAGTATTGAATCACATAGTTCTCCCTTTGAGAGGCCAATAATTAAGCCGCGTAAGGATATCGTTGCAAGACCACAAGAGGTTGAACTAGAACTATCTGGTGATTTCCATATCAGACTAAGAAATGCTCGAGATACGAAGGGCTGGTCACAAAAGGAACTGGCTAGGAGAATGAATGTACGAGTAAATTCAATTCAGAAGGCCGAATCAGGCACCAGGCCCACAGATAACATGATAACTAAGCTAGAGAAGGTTCTAGATGTTCAATTGAAGGAAGACCCTCATGCAGGGCGTGAGTCGATTATCTCACGAACATCATCCAGAGGAATGACTATTGCCGATGCTCTCGATGAGTTCCTTCAAGGTGACTCAGATGGATGAAGTACCGATACATGTACTTCATCTGAATCAGGATGATCCACGCAAATGCACAGCTAGGATGATATCCAATGCAGGTTTGGCCATATTGCACGCTAGTACCATTTCTATTCCTAGTAGAGGACTGCTTCTAGACCCTACATGCGGAATCATTCAGGGGCCTGAAGACAAGAGGATAATGGAAATGGGAGGTTCGTTGGTTGCACTCGATTGCTCATGGAAGCAATTAGGTCCGTCTATAGATGACATAACCTTGTCGACCAATTTACAACACAGGACTCTCCCTGTGCTTTTGGCTGCCAATCCCGTCTCTTGGGGGCAGCCTGGCAGGTTGTCAACAGCAGAAGCTATTTCGGCATCTCTGATATTATTGGGAAGGGATATTCATGCAGCCAAAATACTGTCTAGATTGCCTTTTGGTGATGAGTTTCTCAAACTGAATAATCAACCACTTAGCGCATACAGTAAAGCCAAATCAACAGATGAACTTGTCAATATGCAATGGGAATTCTTCGATGAACCCCAATCATCTGACCAATGATCCTGGAGGCATACCGGACTCAGGAGTTAGGACGCGGACGTTACCATCATCATCATCTGCAGCTAGCAACATTCCCTCGGATAACACGCCTCTCAACTTACGAGGTTTCAAGTTGGCAACAAATACTACGTCAAGACCTTCCAAATCTGATGCCTCATAGTGACCTTTTAGGCCAGCACAAACAGTCCTAGTTGAATTTGGACCATCTTTGATTGTAACTACATACAATTTATCGGCGTCGGGATGGTCCTCGACAGAAAGAATTCTACCAGTCCTCATCTCCACCTTAACGAAATCTTCGAACTCGATTAGACCAACTCCTGATTTAGTCTGGTCGGGTTCAGATTCATTGTCCTTGCTATCAATATCATCAACGAGTGATTTTTCATGATTGAGAATAGATTCAAGGTCGAGACGTTGGAACAATGGTGATGGTTCTTCTGAATTCCATGAAAATTCCTCTGAACTAAATGCGTCGATCCATGACACACCATCGAGATCTTCACTGTATCCAAGCATACTCCATAGCCTATCAGATTGGAATGGGATGAATGGTCTGAGGGTGACAGCAAGACCTCTGCACAATAGCCAGCAATAGGCAAGAGAGGACAATGAATCTCTAGATTCAGGCGATTCTGGATTTTTGATATGACTCCAGGGTGCGGCTTCCTGTAGAATTGAATTACCCAGTTGAGCTATTGACATTATACTACGAAGTGCTTCTTTGAAACGCTGCTTTTCTAAAGAATCTGTAGCAGATTGAAGGTGATTTGAGACTAATTTATCATGTTTTGAGTGTAGAGAAGAATCATAAAATGTTTCCAATGGATTAGTGGATTCGCTGGGTATCCTATGTGCCAAAGTAAGTACCCGGTGGACGAAATTTGCGTACGTTCCGATTAATTCGTTATTGACACGGTCAACGTACTCATCCCATCTGAAATCTGAATCATGACCCTCTGGCATGTTTATTGTCAGATAATACCTCAGTGTGTCAGGATCGTATCGCTCAAGAAATGAAGGTAGCCAGACACCGTGACGCCTACTCTTACTGAACTGACCGCCTTGCAGCATCAGATATTCGTTAGCCGCAACATTTGATTCAAGCACAAGATCCCCTGGAGCAAGTTGAGATGAGGGTGGATTTCCTGAGGCCGCTGAATTCATTCCCATAATAATGGATGGCCAGATAATGGTATGGAAGGGAATGTTATCCTTGCCCATGAAATAGATATGCTTCGGTGGATTTCCGTGATTATCGACTTTCCACCAATCCTCCCAAGCCAGCGAACCCTTGCTATGGCCTGCTTGTTCAGCGTATCTTTGGGCCCATATTCGAGCGCATGTGTAGTATCCTTGGACGGCTTCGAACCAGACATATACACGCTTACTAGTCCAATCTTCACCCTCTAATGGAAGAGAGATTCCCCAGTCGATATCCCTAGTAACAGCACGAGGGCGCAAGCCCATATCGAGCCAATTCTTGGTCATGGCCCGAACATTAGGTTTCCATATCTTGGTTCTTTGATTATAACGTTCAAGCAGTACTTCTTGGAACAAATCGAGTCGGAAGAACATATGGTCGGTATCGCGGATTTCGACACTAGCATCAGGATTCAACTTGGAAACGGGATTTCGTAATTGATGTGCTTCATAGGTAGAGCCGCAGTCATCGCATTGATCCCCCCTTGCTCCGTCAGCGCTACATACAGGGCATGTCCCTTCGACATATCTGTCTGGCAGGAATCTAACTTGGCCTTCTGAAACGGAACAATACTGCTGCATGGTTGTTTGTTCTAGAAATCCGGCACGATGAAGATCTTTGAAAACAGAACGAACAATGTCTTTATGCATCTGATCAGAAGTTCTGTTGTATAGTGCTCCTCCGTATTCAATTCCCCTCGGATCGATAGTATTCTCCCAAGAACACCCGAGATCTGCTAGTGATTTACTGATAATCTCATGGAATTTGTCTACTACTTGTTGAGGGTTTACTCCATCTTGTTCGGCAGTCAGAGTAATTGGAGTACCGTGTTCATCTGAGCCGCTACACATCAGAACTCTACGCCCACGAGCACGCTCATACTTGTACTGAATATCTGCTGGCAAACAATTGCCCGCAACGTGTCCAAGATGGAGTGGGCCGTTAGCATATGGCCATGCCATGAATATGGCAACGCGCTCAGAATTGGCTTCCATCTGTCGGATTGGGGAAGCCACATGTTTATGTCATAATCGCCCACCGCAGGGGTGGGGATGTACAAATTCCGTTGTTCCATATACTGGAAATCTGAGAGGCACCGAATTTGAGTGACTATACATTGATTGTTACCTACGCGTTAATCGCGCTGGGAGCGTCGTTCCTATGCAGTATACTTGAAGCCGTGCTCCTATCGACATCTCATGGGCATATCAAATCATTATCCGATACTCATGAGAAAATCAGCGCAGTATGGTCAAATTGGAAAGATGATCCTGAAAGACCACTCACTGCAATATTGACTCTCAACACAATCGCACATACCGTTGGAGCTTTGGGTGTTGGTTCAGAAGTTGAAAAGGCGTTTGAAGGAGAGTATGTCGTAGCCGCTTCAGCAGCAATACTGACTATTGCGATACTGTTACTCAGCGAAATTCTACCCAAGACTATAGGTGCCCTATACTGGAGACGCTTGACAGTTCCTTCATATTACATTCTACATTATTTGATGATACTCTTATGGGTAATCGTCAAACCAATCGAGATTACTCGTTCTCTACTTCCAGCAGTTGAAACTGAGACAGTTACTCGTACCGAGCTGTCGGTATTAGCTGATATTGCAGAAGAATCAGACCAAATCGAAGAGGATGAGGAAGCAGTAATCCAGAATGTTCTGAGATTGAAAGAGATTTCAGTTAACGAAGTCATGACTCCTAGAGTAGTAATAACCACTGTCCAGGCAGTTGAAACTGTCAGCGATGTGCTAGAGCGAATACCAATCATGATTTATGGTAGAATGCCAGTTACTGGTGAGAGTATTGACGACATCAGGGGCATGGTATTGAGGAGTGAGATACTACGCAGGGCCGCTGTGGATGATTATTCTAGTAATATGTCCGAAATATCCAGAGATATCGTCTCATGCAAGGAGGACGATTCTGTGGACAAGGCACTCGATGTTCTATTGGAGAACAAGATTCAGATGCTCATGGTCAAAGATGACTTCGGTGGTACTGTAGGACTAATCACCATGGAGGACATTATCGAGACGCTATTGGGCGTTGAGATAGTTGACGAATCGGATCAAGAGGGTATAGACGACGGAGTTCATCACGAAGATATGAGAGAACTTGCTAAACAGAGATATGAGGAATTAGAATAGTCGATTACTTATCTTTTTCATCCAACATTCCACGCTGTTCAGCGTAGTCCCCAATAGACTGTAGCCTCTGAATAAATCCAGAGCTGGATTTGGTCTTTTCAGCAGTTACTAGCCAAACACCACCAAATAGCCTGTCCCAAAAGCCCAATTTTTCTTGTCCTCGACGCAAGAATCGGTCGATAATAGGTATTAGTAACAATGACAATGATATGCCAACGAAAACCTTGTTCCCAGTAGTCCATTCAGTACCTTCTGAGATCAATAGCAACATACCAAATAGGCCAGCTAAAATTATTGGAATATTGACGCTCTTAGCGAGATGGTAGAGAAACATTGGGTTATCCCCCCTCGTGTTAATGAATTGCGTCCCCGTGATTATGTTCCCAGAAGATTTTGAGAATTTAGATGGTAAGTAGAACATGTTACCCAAGGCCAAAGCAAATGCAACTACAATTGGTACTGTGGGGTCTGCATCAGCCTGACTCATAATGACCGCAGTGAGAATCAAAATTCCCCAATTAGCAATGGTGTCTACTAGGTATCTGCCAGATGATCTGACTTGACCTGCCGCTTCAAAACCATCAGGAATGACTCTTGGTGCCCGTTCCTTTTTCGGTTTCTTCGTCTTCTTAGTTTTTCCACGCCTACGGGACTTCTTCTCCTTCTTTGGCTCAGGTTCTGGTTCGGTGTTTGCTATAGGCTCGGGATCAGGCAAAGTTTCAATTTTTGCCGGAGCGGGGTCGGGTGTATCGGTCTGAATCTTCTCTGCTTTCTCAAGTAATCCCATACATCAACCTCCGTAAATTTCACCCATCTTTGTGAATAACTCAAATCCGGGCGACTCAACGAACTCGTTTATCTTATCCTCAGGTAAATCACCTAGTTCGCCGTTAATCATGGAGAAGAACTCTATGCGGGTCTCATCGTCCACAGATGCTGGATCGATTCCGACTTTCTCAAACAACTTGAATGAGTCCGAAGCTAGGAAACGTTGGATGAAATCTTCTGGCATGTCCCCTAGTAGATTGTTGACTACGTCGAAGAATACCGCAAACTCGTCTTCAGAATCGTCTTCGATATGTTCCATATCTTCGTCGATTTCAGGGGATTCAGGTGCACTAATTAGCTCAACAGTGGGCTTGACGGCTCTGATTTCCTGTTGCTGTTTCTTCCTTAGAACGATAATTTCTCTATCCAACTCTGATCCGAATCTGTCGGAGAATCGATCCAATAGAGTTCCAACTTCGCCTGTGGCAATCCTGTCGATATGACCATACATGCTATCTTTGGAATCAGGGGATAAATCTGGGTCACTGGCCTTTCTGCTTTCCCACTGTGATTTGAAATCGGTCGTAGATGCATCTTCATCCATATCGCCATCAATTTCATCATCAATGTTTTCCTCGATTGAAACATCTAATGGAGGGGGAGGAGGGGGAGGAGGTAGAGAAATACCCGGTGGTAACGGCGGGGGTGGCAAATCATCCATTTCATCAGCATCGCTCATAGGCCAACGTGCATGTTAGCACACCGACATTATTCAAAGTTCTCTGAAAGAGAGTCGTGATTTTCACGGTTAGGTAGGCAATATTCTAGCCCAGCCTTTCAGTATTAGGAATGTTGCTAGGCTCTCGGTAACCGTGAAAACTTCACCACTAGAACCTTCAAGTTCAGAATCTTGAATCCTGGCACGTATGTCATCTTGTAATAATTCGACTTCAAAGCTGCGTGTTGACCCTAGAGCAACGGATTCATTCAGTGGATCGAAAGAATCACTGCTATCGGGGTCCAGTCTATGTAGAGGGAATTGAGTGACTCTGAGTCCACATTTACCGTGTAGGCTACCTATCCACCTGATAACACGCTTTACATCTACTGTAACATTCTCATCAGTCTCTCCTGCCGATCCTAGAATGACAGAAGAGTCACCTCTAACTAGCTCCCAGAATGCAGTTGTGTTTTCTCCAAAGACCATGAGAGAAGGATCTTGCTTCAGTCGAGTAATTCTTGATTCATCCAATGTGGATTCTGCTAGTGTTCGCAATTTACTCTTACTGAATGATTTGATAGAGACATCTGGACTACGAATCCTCTGTTTCATCACTGCATCAAGTTCATTGAGAGTCTGCTTCGAACTTTCGTCGTCACGGGCTATTCTCTGCAGTTTCTCAATTACTCCATCAGTACCTGTGAGTACCCTGTCCCTCCATCCCCCTGAATCGTTACCAATTACTGCGCTGATATTCACTCCCTCTCCACGAATATAATTGACAAGCTGCCTGCGAGCATTGGAGTCGAGATGGAGGTAAGCTGGATCTCTCAAATGAATGTGAAAGCCACGATGGCCAGAGAATGCTACTTGCAGGTGTTTCTCATCGAATCCGAACTCTGGTGATAGGAAATCTGACCATAGACTCCACGCTTGTTCCTGTATCAATTCCAACATACTAGGGAAATCACCGTCCGAAACCCCTGGAAGATGGTCTCCATCTAGATCGAATATCAAATCCGCTCCCTTCCAACCTTTATCCACCATCTTACGCTGTGAAGGATCTACATAGTATGCAGTGCTATGGAAACAGGAATGTGGAGTCTTAGTTCGCAAGTAACTGTGTAGTGCGTTTCTGTCAGAAAAACCACGGTGCCGATCAGGTGGCTTATCACCCCAAGGAATGAACATCCATTCTCTAGATCTAAACCGTGGAGGAGTCCATAGTGCATCAGGCGAAAGTGAGTTGTAGTACTCAGAGAACTTGACAGCGAAACGGCTCCAGCCCTCTGCCATGCATTGATTAGGAAGTTGCGGCAAATGAACTTGGCTAATCCAGATCTAAATCAATAATCTCTCTGCCCTCTGTGGAAGGTTCGGCCCCGGTAAGTTCGATGTATGCCTCCCAACACACAAACTTGTCATCGAGCACAATTGCCTCAGCGAATGTCATGGCCTTGCCAGTGTGGGAGCAAACAGGACCGAGTTGTCCGGTAGCCGTAGATAGTTTAGATGAGTCTGGCATGACATGTCGAGAGTATCATGGCTATTGACTGTTACTTCATTGAAGTATCATCCCAGTAGGCGTTTAGTAGTAGCAGTTACTCGAAGAATTTACCTATGATGATTCGAATTGGTCACTCGCCTGATCCCGATGATGCATTCATGTTTCATGCATTGACTAATTCACTGATTGACACTGGTGACAGGAGATATGAGCATCGCCTTCTAGACATAGAGACGCTTAATCAGAAATCCATGCAAGGCGAATTCGAAGTTTCTGCAGTTAGCATCCATTCATTTCCCAAAATCGCACATCACTACTCTTTGATGAATTGCGGGGCTTCGATGGGTGAGGGTTATGGCCCTATCTTAATATCAAACAAATATACTACTTTAGACGAGGCCAAGAATTCAGTTATTGCCATACCCGGTAAGGGTACCAGTGCTTACCTTGCCTTGCGCCTTGCATTGGGTGATTTCGAAACAGCAGTAGTGCCATTCGACGAGATTATTCCCTCTCTGCAGAGGGGCGAATATGAGTTCGGACTAATTATTCACGAGGGTCAGTTGACGTGGCCTGATTATGGTATGCATTGTGTACTTGACCTAGGAGAGTGGTGGCAAGGCATTACGAAGGGGCTTCCATTGCCACTAGGAGGGAATATAGTGCGTAAGGATCTCGGAGACAGTTTATGCAGAATTATTGCTGATGACATCAGGCGCAGTATTGTCTATGCTCTGGAGAATCCTAGCGATGCTCTTGAATTTGCCAAGCAATGGGGTCGAGGAATCAATGAAGACACTAATCGACAGTTCGTAGGGATGTATGTTAATGATAGAACAATTGATTATGGCCCTGATGGCAGGGAGGCAGTTCGAAGATTCTTAAATCAGGGCCAGCAAATTGGATTAGTCGATGAATCGTTTGATGTTGGTAGTATAAATTTCATTGGAGTATGATTGTATGTCAGATAAGCCGGAAGTAAGTGAATTCGACTCAGTAGATCCAGCACCTGCAACTGAAGGTGGAATAGTCTCAGAATGGAGAAGTGTGATATGCAACGAAGACGAAAGGATGTTCTTGCGTATGCGTGCCTTGTTCGCGCTTAGGAATCAAGGTGGTCCAGAGGCTCTCGATGCACTTGCTGCAGCATTCTCTTCTGAGTCGGCACTGCTTAAGCACGAAATAGCATATGTCATGGGACAGATGCAGGATTCTTACGCGGTGCCATGCCTGATTGAACGTCTTAATGACCACGACGAAGATTTGATGGTCAGGCACGAAGCAGCCGAAGCTCTTGGCGCTATAGGTGATAGAGACGCTATGCACACTCTGAGGAGATATGTGGATGACCCGGAGCCAGTAATTTCCGAGTCCTGCGAAGTAGCGATTGATCTCCTTGAGTGGGTGGAGAGTAAGAGGCTAAACTACGAGGATTAATCGAGATTGGCCCATTCTGCACCTTCACTGCAACCGCAAACTTGTGTTAGATACATATCCAGTCCGCGTAATGCATCCGCATCTAGGCGATTCGATACCTCAGATTTGAAATAATTATCAAGTCGAGTCTCTGAAAGTCCAGTAGATACAGAGGCATTAGTGATAACTTGTAATCTCCATGGCAGGTCATTATCGAATTTGTCTAGTTGGTTTAGCATATCAGAGTGAGCTCTTGTTAGTACAGATGTGTTGGTATCTTTCCTAGCGGCGAATACACCGAAAACCATTGGTAGCCCTGTCATTGAAGTCCATTCAGAGCCGAGATCCATTACAACCAGTTTTGGATTGGAAATGGACTCAAGAAGAGCCCTGTCACCAATGATCAAGGCACCATCGCACTCGGACAACATCTGTTCAAGGTCGGGGGCCATCTCTACACGTCTTGGATCCAATCCCCTCTCATCGAGTATCCAATCCAGGAGCTGTTTCGATGATGAAGAATCTGTAGGAACGGCTATGTCACGCATAGATTCCAAAGGTCTGTTCCCGAACACCAATACCGAACCAGTATTGCCTCTGCTAATAATTGCGAGATCAGGAAGCAGGAATAATTCATCCTTGAATCTAGCGTAGTCTGCAGTTGGGATTGGTGCGGTGACACAATCACGCCTCATTACGTGCCCACAAAGCCATGACGGAGGGGCTGAGAAGATCTTCCAGTTGTCAGATATTCCATTATACACCGGATCACAGTTGCAAAATGAAACTCTGCCCAGTACCTCAGTCCAACCCATATTTTCACCTATTTGAAATCGGTAGAAGAATGCGCGTATCTTCTAAGGATTGAATTTCTGTGAATTCGTTGTAGGTGGAGTTACGTCTGACTGGAGTGGATCCGGTATTAACAATCAATCTGATTAATCCAGTCTCAGAAGTATCAAGATTTGTCGTACTACCGGCCTCATGCATTATCTCTTCGTGACCCACAGTGCCATCAATGTCATCAGCTCCAGCAGTTAAGCATAGAGAAGAAAGTTTGTCGTCCAAATTCATCCTGTAAGCCTTGATGTGTGGGATGTTATCTAGCATCAGCCGGGATACTGCAATAATCCGAATGACTTCAGTCGATGTAGCTAGTTGCGCTTCGGGTAATCTGGATCTGTCAGGCAGGAATGGATACGGTACGAAGCACTGGAATCCTCCAGTTTGATCCTGTTGGCGGCGTAAACGAATCAGATGTTCAATACGATCGGAATTTGATTCAACGGTTCCAAACAACATAGTGCAATTTGTTGGTATACCAAGTTGATGAGCTGTTGCATGGACCTGTAGATATTCATCCGATGTTTCCTTACCACGACATATTCTGTCTCGGATAGAGTCTACTAGAATCTCAGCACCACCCCCAGGAATCGAGTCGAGTCCAGCGTCGCTGAGAATCTTGAGAGTATCACGTATAGAAATAGCAGACCTTTTTGAAATATGAATAATTTCAATGGCAGTCAAGGACTTGATGTGAATGTGAGGAAACTCACGCTTGATGAGCGAGAACAACTCGGTGTAGTGATCAATCTTCCATTCGGGATGTAAACCCCCGACTGAATGAACCTCATCAATATGTGTGGATAATGGCGCTATTCTATCTATGAACTTCTCAGGAGGCAGTTCGTATGCATCAGAATGGTTTGGACCTTTACGGAAGGCACAGAAACGGCATGCTAGAACGCAAATGTTTGTGGTGTTTACATGCAGATTTCTATTGTAGAAGACCTTGTTATCAAAACGGGATTGTTTGACCATATTAGCCAAAGAAGTTAGACCATTTAACGATGGTTCTGCCATCAACTTAAGACCATCTTCGGGCGTCAATCTACCGACGTCAATCAACCTGCTAAGACAATTTGAAAGTATACTATTGGTTGACACAGAAATTGGAATTTCCATATTCGAAAGTCGTTGTCGCCAGTCAACCACATCTGACATAGTTACACCTGACCTATGCTACGAGTCATGCGATTTGAACCCGACTATCACAACATTTCAATGAGCATGTTGTCCGGAAACCATCAATAGCCAAACTCCTAGTTTAGTGTATGAGCATGCGTACTGGGGGGATGGGGCTTGATGTGCCTGAACTAGAGGAGATGGCCAGGAGATGCAGAGTCAATATCGTCAAGATGACTCACGCAGCTAATTCTGGCCATCCAGGTGGTTCACTTTCTGCAATAGACTTACTCTCCGGATTATACGGGACAAAAATGAGGATTAATCCGCATGATCCTAATTGGTCGGATAGAGACAGATTCATCATGAGTAAAGGACATGCTAGTCCAGCCGTATATTCAATTCTAAATGAAGTAGGATACATCGATGAAAATGATATGATGTCTTTTCGAGAATTGGGTTCTGTTTGTCAAGGTCATGTAGACATGAAATGGACTGATGGAGTAGACTTCTCTGCTGGTAGTCTTGGTATGGGTCTATCATTTGGAATTGGTTGTGCTTTGGCGGCTAGGATGGACGGTAGTGAGAGAACTATTTGGGTGATGTTAGGTGATGGTGAGATTCAGGAAGGTGAGGTATGGGAGGCATTCATGGCCGCTGACTTCCATTCAATTGGTAATCTCAAAGTCATAGTCGATAGGAATGGGATTCAGAATGATGATTTCGTTAACATACAAATGGAGGTGGGTGATGTTGCAAACAAGATCAAATCCTTCGGTTGGGAAGTTAAGCAAATCGACGGCCACTCTATGTCTGAAGTGATTGAAGCTCTCGATTGGGCAAGCTCTCATGATTCTGGGCCTGCTGCTATTGTCGCAAATACGATCAAAGGCAAAGGAGTGTCCTTCATGGAGAATAATCCTGCCTTCCATGGAAAGGCTCCTGATGATAATGAATTGCTTATTGCTTTGGAGGAATTATCGTGAGTGCACCTTCAACAGGGGGAGCATCGCGTGATGGCTATGGCGAGGGTCTACTGAGATTGGCTTCTGACCCGAGGGTAGTAGTACTAGAAGCAGATTTGGGCAAATCCACTAAGTCATGCCACTTCAGGTCTCAATACCCATCTAGGTCATTCTCTATGGGCATCGCAGAACAGAATATGATGCTCGTTGCTGCTGGAATGGCATCGTCGGGCAAGATTCCATTTGCTAGTACTTTTGCCATCTTCACTGAACGGGCTTTTGAACAAGTTAGGAATGGCATTGCAAGGCCAGAACTTACTGTACACATTTGCGGAAGTCATGGAGGCATCCACACTGGGACTGATGGTAGCAGTGCCCAATCCATAGAGGATTTAGCCATCTACAGAACTATTCCAGGAATGACTGTAATTACACCCTCTGATGATTTGTCTGCACAGGAGTTGACAGTTCAATTACTAGATCACAAAGGGCCCACTTACATGAGAACTGCGCGAAACAAGACTCCAAGAATCTATGATGAGAATTCGGTCACCGATTTGAGTATAGGTAAGGGTTCTGTCATCACTGAGGGTTCAGATGTCTGTATCATCGCTTGCGGTGTTATGGTGAATGAGGCATTATTGGCTGCACGAATGCTATCTGAAGAGGAGGTCTCTGCATGTGTAGTCGATATGCATACTCTGAAACCACTGGATACAAAACTGATTGACAAATACATCGCAAATTGTGGGTGCTTGGTGACTGCTGAGGACCATTCTATCATCGGAGGTCTTGGGGGCGCTGTTGCTGAGCATCTATCTACCACGCTTTCTGTGCCACTTGAGATGGTCGGCGTTGCTGACAAGTTTGGGCAAAGCGGCTCATCTGGAGATTTAATGAAAGTAATGGGATTAACTCACGAAGATATTGTCGCGGCCGCACATAGAGCAATATCGAGGAAATAGCACCATATTCTCATTCACAGCGTTTGATTCATGAATGATTGGCATCGGCACACAGTCGTGAGCGACGCTGAGAAGGTCAAGGGGTTACTCGACGGAACGGTCGACCCTAGTGAGCTTGAAGAGGATTCCGAGCTGTATGCTCTGGCAGAACGAATCTATGGCAGAGAGGTCCTCGATGAGATGGGCATTACGGCTCCAGTAGTTCTCACCACCGTCTTTGAAGAGCCTGAATATTTCAATGGCAATAATATCGAGATTGAATTGCCTGATGTTCCCATTCAATTATCTGCGAAACCGATAAAAAAACCTAGAACCAGAAAGATGGTTTTGATTACCGGACTACTAGGTCTAATGGTCCTCGGCATGAATATCGTGGTAGGTATTGGCGCATTCATTGATCTGTGTGAAGACCCCCCTAGTGATCTTGCTCTAGAATTCAACTCAAAAGGTAACTTGCAAACCGACACTCTTCACGTTACTTGGACAATTACAAACATGAACCCATCATTGAGCTATTCTGTAAATTGGGTCATTACTGAAAATGGATCTCATACTCTAGTGGACACAGATTGGTTCAACTGGTCATCCCAGAGCACGCTTATACATCTTGAAAGCAGATCTATCGATATATCTCCTTGGTGTTATATTTCAACCCTTTACGAGAATAATACTGAGATTGCATCATCAAATGATTGTGAAGGACAGGTTTCCATTATGGCATCTACAAGTACCATTGCGGATGGGGACTGCGATGACAACCCAAGATTGGTTTGGAGTCGGGTGAACGAATACACTGATCTCAATTCGTGGGCACCAGCAGGTTCTGGTGGCGTTCTTGACGGAGCTTTACTGATGTTATTCGCCATGATAGCAGTTTCAGGCCTCAGAGGAAAGTCGCGTAGATGAATTAGTACATTCTAGCGATATGCTGCCTGCGAGTAGTAAGATTACCTGTGACAACGCAAGGAACTGGTTCAGGATATGGTGAGTCTGACTCTCCTAGTAGAGTGAGTCCGGTTGACTTCTCGAGTACCTCGGCATCTGAATCGGAACCATCGAAAGCTAATTCGTAAATCAGGTCATCTTCAATAGGGCCCCTCAGATTGAGAACATCGCCTTCGGAAATGAATCCGGGGAATGGATGCACTAAGCCTTCAGCGACTGAATGTGCTTTGGAACGCAATAGAGTAGCTATGTCGTCTAGTAAATTTTGGGCCACATCACAAAATCCTTCCAACTTGATGTCCTGTTTGCCACCAGTGCGCGAAGAAACCACACAGGTTCCAGAATCAAGATCACGTGGTCCAATCTCGACTCTTAGTGGAACGCCCTTAATCTCCCAATCGAAGTGCTTCGTACCCGGCCTCAAATCACGATTGTCCGTATGAACTCGAAATCCAGAATTCGCAAGATTCTGTTCTAACTCGTTTACGGCAATCATTACATTGGAATCTACATGTTGGGCTATAGGCATAATCACAATTTGGATTGGAGCCACTGCTGGTGGCATGACTAGTCCATTGTCATCACCATGCATCCCAACTACGGCACCCAACAGTCTTTCTGACATGCCGAAAGTGGTTTGGTGGCATGACTTGGTCATTCCATCTGCATCCTCATAATTCAGATCGAACGCGCTAGCCCACTGATCCTTGTAATGATGATATGTCGCTACTTGTAAGGTGCGGCCATTAGGCATGACAACATCTGCTGCCTTAGTGTACCATGCACCTGGGAAAGTGTCCCACACAGGTCTCTTTGAGACCAAACTGGGAAGACAAAGGTCATGCAGGATTGATTGGACCATCTCTGCATCTTCCTCTATCTGAGCATCAGCGCCCTCTTTGTCTGCATGTACTGTATGCGCCTCAAAGAAGTGAATTTCCCTAACTCGAATGAATGAACGGGTCTGCTTGGTCTCGTAGCGGAATGTATTGACAATCTGAAATGTCTTCAATGGCAGGTCAGCGTGACTTCTTACCCACAAAGCGAACATTGTATACATTGGAGTCTCTGATGTAGGCCTGAGGAACATGGGCACCTCGAGAATGTTCTCACCGCCCTTTGTCACCCAGTAGACCTCCTTCTTGAAACCGGAATCTTCCTCTTCGTCTCGCAGTTCGGAAGGATCGACGCCAGCAGCCCTTGCTGCCTTAAGTCTCGAAACAAGACGATTCTCCTTTTCAAGTAAATCCTCGGGTACGAGCAGGGGGAATCTGTACTCATGATGCCCTGTTCGTGCCATCTCTCTACGAGCTAATCCATCGATCAGGCTCATTGAATGCAAACCATATGGCTTCCAAACATCCATTCCCTTGATTGGATACCTCTTGTCCACTAGGTCTGCAATCTCAACAATAGCAGGATACCAAGCATTGAAATCCGACTTGCTAGGAATTCCCCGCTTAGCCTTCTTAGGAGCACTCACGACTAATGGCGATGGTGAGGTGTGCTTCAATGTAATGTCAATGATTAGTCGTGAATGTGCAATAGAGACTCGATAGTACGACTCAGCTCGACGTCATCTTCCATCTCGAGGATGCGTCCATCTGGCATTACGATCCTGCCTCTGGGGGTATTAGGGTCGTGGACTTCGTCCTTAAGATTGGCAACTACAGCATCGGTACCCAATTTGTCAATCTGCGCCTTAGCTCTACTCAACAACTCATCGACAGATACATCTACTTCGAGTTTAAATCCAATTCTGACACTACCCTCTGTAAGGTGAGCGATTTCCTCTATGTGTTTGGGGCCAGGTGCCAGTTGTAGATTCCAATCGGATTCGCCGCTGGGCTTCTTCCCAGATATCGGTTCGGTATAGTAATCAAGAACTGCAGCAGCGTGAATCCAAGCATCTGGTTTGCTTTCTGAGGACGCTACCTCTAAACAAGCAGATAACATACTCGAAGGTGCGCCTGCACGTATGACTGTAGGTAAAGTGAATTGGGGATCTGAAGATGTAACACCTGCAATACAAACAATCTCATGGCCCATACGATAGAGGTGTTCAGCCAATCGCCATCCCGTTGCACCCGAAGAGGCATTCTGTATTGCTCTAACCGAATCTATAGGGGCTCTATTGGCACCGAGTGTGATAGCCACCTTCTTCCTGTTCGGAAGATGCTTGTTAATGCAGTGGCATAAACTAGCAGCTATCAGCACATGCTCAGGTTGCTTCCTACGGCCTTCTGAAATCTCATCTACAATATATTCTGAGCCTTCACTATCTAATGCATCTAGTAGTTCTGCAGTCACAGGATCATCGAACAAGTCCGAATGCATAGAAGGGACAAATAGCATTGGAGTTCCGTTTCCTCTGGCAGCCGAAAGCGCCATCATAGCTGGAGAGTCTATTACGCCGTGAATGTGCTTGGAGATGGTGTTTCTAGTAGCAGGGGCAACTAGTATGGCATCAAATTTCGATAATTGTTGCATTTCAGAGTCCCAATTGGTGATTATTGGAGAGTCTGAGGCCCAAGATAGGGCCAGAGGGGTGATGATTTTTGTAGCCTCATTGGTAATGATTATGCTAAGTTCGGCACCATGACGTCTAATTTCCCTAGATAGTTTGACAGATTCGACTGCCGCAATGCCGCCTGAGACAACCAGAAGCACATGTCGTCCGGACAGGGATTCCCCCCTTGGCTCAACGTCTAAGTCGCTAGTCACATCATTGCGACTACTGCCACATTCAAGAGGCCGTCGCAAGATGAAGTTCTTCTGCTTGCGCCCAATCCGGGTCCATGAATACCGATGCGATGAGCAGGTTACACGGACATATCGTGCGATTCTGTGTCATCAACGGCATATTTCTTCTGATACTTCTTCTGACAGGATTCGGGGCGCCAGTAAGCTCTTTGTCTCTTTTAGCATTACTCGCCACCGCCCTGATTATACCTATTGGGGTGGTCTCAATCATTATGCTTTATCGAAAGTCCGAAGGTGGCTTGAATGTCGCAATTGCTAATCTAGCACTTACTGGATCTCTTCTCTTACTAATCGGAATTCTTGGATTGTATTCCTATATTACAGGCTCTAAAGGAAGCATTCTACTGCCCATAGCCCTGACGCTACTGGGTGTTTCGACACTCAGGAGGATACCCACACTAAGGAATGATGCATATGTGGCCTGGTATCAATCATTCTCGAGTTCTACTACTATCTCATCTGGAGATACAGAGGTCCTCACTATGTGCCCGGATTGTAGCAGTATACTAGCAGTAATTCCATCAAAATTATCACCAACTGATTTATGTCCTAACTGCGGAAACAAATTGGTATCGATTGAAGAGGAGTAATTAGAATCTCTCAAGAGCTACTGCCATGCCCATTCCTCCACCTATGCACATAGTAGCTATGGCTCTGGAAGAAGAGGTCCTATTGAGTAGTGAAGCGGCCTTTCCGACGATTCTGACTCCAGAAGCTCCGAGTGGGTGCCCAATTGAGATTGCACCACCATCTATGTTGACTATATTTTTATCAAAATCCAATTCTGAGATTACAGCGAGACTCTGAGATGAAAATGCCTCATTCAGCTCTATCACATCGATAGAATCGGAATCCCATCCTGTGTTGGAAAATAGTTTCTTTGTCGCAGACACGGGGCCGATACCCATGAGTGCGGGATCACAGCCAGTGACTGTTCCGGATACTATGCGTGCAAGGGGTTTCAAGCCATGGGAAGTGGCATAGTCCTCACTACAAACTATCATTGCCGCAGCACCATCAGTGAGTGGAGATGATGTAGCCGCGGTGACTGTTCCTGATTCGGAGAATACTGGTCTGAGACCTGACATCAATTCGAGATTTGTATCAGGGCGTATGCAGCCATCACGAACTACCTTGGCTAAATCAGATTGAATCTCAATCAACTCATCATCGAAATGTCCTTTCTCAGCAGCCTTTGATGACTTCTGATGTGACTGTAGGGCAAACTCTTCTTGATTTTCCCTGCTAATCGACCATTTATCGGCGACATTTTCTGCAGTGACACCCATTTCCACATATGATTCAGGCCAATCAATGCTCAACATGGGATTTGGACTCCAGTTGTACCCTCTGCGTTTGACTCTAGACATCGACTCTACACCAGCGCACATGTAGCAATCACCCCAACCTGACTCTATGCTTGATGCTGCAGAAAGAACGGTATGCATTGAAGAGCCGCATAAGCGATTAATGGTCATCCCAGGAACAGACACGGGGAAACCGGAAAGAGAAGACACCAATCGCCCTAGATTGTAACCCTGTTCGGCTTCAGGATATGCACAGCCGAGAATTAGGTCGTTGAAATCGCTAGATTTGATTTCGTTCCTCTCTAACAGTTTAGATATCACTTGACTGGCTAAATCATCGGGTCTGACGGTTCTCAGTTCGCCCTTGTGTGCTCGCTGGAAGGGCGATCTTGCCCAGTCAACTATTACAGCGCCCATACCTTACACCAACAAGTCGTCTCACATAACCATTGACTATGTGCAGATTGATGAATAATGCCGGACCGAGGGGTTCTTGAGAGGCTTGCCACTCGAAGGGATGATACGATGATTAGGGAATGTACCAACCATGGATACTACGCAGACGACGACCTGTGTCCAGCTTGTAACTCGGAAGGCCGTTTCATCATGCGCACCGGTGAGAGAGACGGACTGGCGAGACGTTTAGCACTAGTTCTCAGGCACGCCCCAGAGAAGTTTGATCTCGAGATGGACATTAATGGCTGGATCGACCTAAAAGATATCATCAGACAATTCAAGAATTCCAACAAGAGGAGGTATCACTGGCTGCGCCCCCATCACTTCAGAGCGATATCTGAAACTGATCCAAAAGGCAGGTACGAAGTTCGTGGCAATATGATTAGGGCTACTTATGGCCATACTGTGGAAATAGAGCTCGACCTACCCACCGACAACATCCCTGAGTCACTATTCTTCCCCTGCGATCCAAAAGAGTCGGAAAATCTCCTAGAGTTCGGATTAAGTCCTAGTGGTAGATCGCACGTTCATCTTTCTGCAACGATCAGGTCCGCTGCTGAGGCGGGCCATGTTCATCATAGTCTACCGTCATTATTGGAAGTAGATACTGCTCGAATGGTAGCTTCTGGAGACACAATTTGGCACGCTGGAGTCACAGTTTACCTCGCTGATAATGTGCCTGCTGAATACCTAACTCTACTACCTAACGACCACCCAGAATACGAGTTGGCCAGAGTGCACTGGGACGAAGAGGAATGATCATCGGTACTCGCCGCATGCAGGGCAGAAATCAAGATCTGAATTGACAGGCTCGTGACAGCCTGAACAAACTGTATTGTCAGAAGGCTCAGACTTCTCAAGATCGGTATTCTCTACGACCCTAACTGGAGAGGGTGCTTCAGAGAATGGAGAAGGTACCGATTCTGATTGCTCGGTGATGATTTGACGGTATTGAATTGCTAATTGAATTGCTGATTCAATCTGAATGTTCACCCGATCTCTTTCAGAAGGGTCCTCGATATTCTCAGATATTGCTAAACGAGCCTGTAGCCATCTTTGGAACTGCTCTATCTCAGGTGACTCGCCCATAGTAGCCTCATGCATCCATCTGTCATGAATCTACGGTATATGCTAAGTCGTATAGCCCGTGGCCAATTCATGGGACGTGTAATCATCAAGTTGGGTGGTGGACTGATTACAGACAAGTCTCGATATAAGACAGTGATTCGAGATCGGATAGATGCTGTATCACATGAAATATCTAGAATCATCGATTTAGGACACTCAGTAATTGTAATACATGGAGCAGGTTCATTTGGCCACATTGAAGCAAAGAAATGGCGAATCAGCGATGGATTTGACTTGGATATCTCGGATCATCAGCACTCGGCAATTCAATTGATACGCAATGATATGGATGAATTGAACTCAATCGTCGCAGACTCATTATTGAAATTCGGAGTACGTTGTGATTCACTACCTCCAAGAGATTGGGTAAATGGAGTTGGGACTGGTTTCACCGGTGATGTGGGCATATTCAATCGCGTTCCAGATTCTCCTGTTCCGATTAGTTTCGGTGATATCGTAGAAATCGATGATGAGCGACAGTTCGGCATACTATCGGGAGATCATCTGATGGTCAGAATTGCAACCGAATTGCCGGATGTGATTCTATGTGCGTTCCTGCTGGGCGATACTGACGGACTACTATCAGGCCCCCCGGGAAGTAAAGATGCTCGGTTAATCGAAACTTGGTCTAAATCCCAGAGTTTCACCGGTGAACATAATGAGAAGATAGATGTGACAGGTGGAATTCTCTTGAAGGTTCGTTGTGCCTCACATATCTCTCACTATGCCGAACAGGTTTGGTTCATTGATGGAAGGCAGCCTGGGAGATTAATCGATATACTGTCTGGTCAAGACGTCATAGGTACCAGAATTGTTCCATGATGATGCCATCGAAACCCGAATTGGGTTATATGCAACCGTATTGTCGCATCAACATGGCAGGAGATACTGAGTTGTCTGCTCTAGAGGGGCACGATGGCTCACAAGCGGATATGATGACTGAGTGTTGTATCTTGGTTGACACATCGGGTAACAGCATCGGCTCAGAAACAAAACTCAACTGCCATTATGGTAAAGGGCTACTCCATCGAGCATTCAGTGTCCTAATTTTCGACAATGAAAGTAGATTGCTCGTTCAACAGCGTTCAGGAGACAAGATTACGTTCCCCTCTGTATGGGCCAATACTTGTTGCAGTCATCCCCTCGATATCCCTGGAGAGAATGGTGAAATTGTCTCAGGAGTAATGAAGGCTGCCAAGCGGAAACTGCACCAAGAGCTGGGTATTCAACAAGAGGATCTTTCGTTAATTGAGTTTAGACATCTCGGTTCATTCCACTACGAATGCAGATGGAATGCAGAATGGATTGAGAGGGAAATCGATCATGTTCTTGTAGCAGTGGTTAATCACCTTAATATCAATCCCAATCCCAATGAAATCTCCTCGATTAAATGGGTAGAGGGTTCGGAAATCAAGGACATGATGTCGGGAGTGGGGTTCTGGCAGGACCAGATTGTTGCCCCTTGGTTCAGACTACTCTGGAACGAATTCATAGATGAGCACTATCCAGATGTAAGCGATGCTCCATATAAGGATGGAGTAGTCCAATTCGGAGAAGTGAATATGGGTGGTGAAGCAGTGGCTCCTGGACAGAATCTGATGGATGCTATAGCACTGCATCGAGAACACGTCGAGACAGTAATCATGCGAAGTCTAGATAAGATGAAGCAAGAAAGACTTCATGGAGCCATGACACATCTGTTCAGAGGGGGTGGAAAGAGATTGAGAGCCACACTTCCACGAATAGTTGGAGAAGCCGTAGGAGATGCTCATGAAGGACACTACACACTAGGGGCTTCAATCGAAATAATCCATAATTTCACCTTAGTCCATGACGATCTGATGGATCAGGATCCTATCAGGCGAGGTCTCGATGCGGTACACGTGGCGTATGATGACTCGACTGCCATAAACGCAGGTGATGCAATGCTGGCAGTCGCTTTCGAGATTCTAGCAGAATCTCCTGATATTGACTCAGACAAATTAGCTCTTCTAGTCAGATCTATCGGAGAGATGGTAAGGAATGTGGCAGATGGTCAGCAGGAGGATATTTCTTTTGAGACGCGAGATCGAGTGACAGAAGAAGAATACATTGCGATGATTACGGGCAAGACTAGTGTGATGTTTGAGACATGCGCAGGTACTGGAGCCATTCTCGCTGGTGCGTCTCCTGATATCGTGAAGAACATGGAGAACTGGGGACTCAATCTAGGACTGTGTTTCCAATTGATGGATGACCTGATTGATATTACTGGCGATACTAAGACTCTAGGGAAGCCTGCAGGCTCTGATATCGTACAAGGCAAGAAGACTCTAATTGCTATACATGCACTACAGTGTGGGGTTGATTTGCCAGCATTTTCCAAAGCATATGGATCTGGAGAATGTTCAGAGCAAGAGTTGTCGGATGCTGTCGAAGAACTTCATGACAGTGGCTCTATTCAATACGCAAAGGATAGGGCCATGCATCACCATTCTCTCGCACACGAGTGCCTTGACATATTGCCCGATAGTCCAGCCCTATCAGTGCTAAGGGAACTAACTGACTTCCAATTGATACGGATAAATTAGTATCAATCCATGTAATGAGCTTCTCCAGGTATCTCGGGTTTGAGACCCTTTCTCTCCCTGATTTCGCCTGTTACATCACCGAACAAATTCTGAGGCAGGTGAACGTAACCTGCATTCTCAGTGTTCCAAATGGCCCTGCCTTGGCTGGCAGCTCTAATGTCATTTGAGAATCCAAATGTCTCTGCCACAGGCATCGTACCAATGATGCTGGCAGTGCTACCATCGACTGGCATATCTTCGATAATACCGCGTCGTGTGGTCACTTCCCTGGTCACACCACCGATGACGTCGTTAGGAGCATCGATGCGTATCTTCTGTATCGGCTCAAATATGACTGATTTGGACCTTATTAGCGCACCCTTGATTGCGTTCCTGACGGCAGGAATGGTCTGAGCAGGCCCTCTATGAATAGCGTCCTCGTGCAACTTTGCATCGACAAGTCGTACCAGTACTCCCATCAATGGCTCATCCGCAACTGGTCCCTTCTTACAGACGTCGTTGAAACCCTCAATTATCAGTTCCCTAGTCTCGTGTAGGTTCTGAATACCCTTGGTGTCATTGACAAATAGATTGGTACCATGTATTGCGTAAATCTTTCGCATCAAATCTTTGTTCATGCCAAACTCGGCGAATCTATCTCCAACCTCCTTAGCATCCTTGTTTCGGACAGCACCATCCCCAAAGGCACCCTCTCTTAGGGCCGTGACGACATCTTCTGGTAGTGGCTCGGTCTCGATGTAGAAGCGATTGTGTCGATTGGGTGATTTACCCTCGAAGGAACGGCCTTTGTTGTCTGAGGAGATAGACTCTCTGTAGACCACTATAGGCTCACTGACTGTGACCTTGATGCCCTCTTCCTCTTCTAATCTATAGACTGTAATCTCCAAATGTAACTCGCCCATCCCAGCTAAGAGAGCTTCCCCGGTCTCTTGATTGGTGGACACTTGAAGCGAAGCATCGGCCTTGCCCAGCCTTCTCAGTGCATCAATGAACTTAGGCAGATCCTTCATCGACTTAGGCTCAACAGCAACTGTGACTACAGGCTCAGAGTAATGCCTGATAGCTTCGAAAGGCGTTGCATCTTCCTCTCTCGTGATTGTGACACCGGCGGCCGCGCTGCGAACGCCAGTGAGGGCAACGATATTTCCGGATGACACTTCAGGAACTTGGATCCTGTCGCTTCCAACCATCATACTCACCTGTTGGACCCTCTCGGGCTTTGCAGCACCAAGGGCCCAAACTGTCTCACCTTGAGATATCGTTCCTGAGTAAATCCGTCCTACTGCGACTTCTCCGGCATGGGAATCCATCCAAATCTTGGTAATCATCAGTGAAAGCGGTCCAGCCGCATCACAACCAATCATGGCGCTGCCTGTTGACGATTCGAGGTCACCCTGCCAAATGTTTGGAATCCTGTACTGCTGAGCGACCATAGGAGATGGAAGCTCCTGTACTGCCATGTCGAGAAGCACTTCGTGAACGGGCGATTTCTTGGCCAATTCCTTTTGTTGCTCATTATGACAGTGCTCGAAGATGTCCTTGAACGAAATGCCAGACTTAGCCATGTAAGGTCCAGTAATGCCCCAGTTGTGATATGCCGAGCCGAATGCTACTGTTCCACCCTGAACGCTGACTTGCCAATCCTTGCGGTGCTCTTCGGGAGCAAATTGTCGAATTAGGGTGTTAACTCTGGTTATTTGCTCTTCGAATCTTTTTATCATGTCTTCTGGAGTGACTTGCAACTCATTGATTAGTCGGTCCACCTTATTGATGAACAGAACTGGTTTCACCTTCTCCTTGAGAGCCTGTCTAACTACAGTCTCTGTTTGAGGCATTGCTCCTTCGACGGCACATGTTAGAATGATACATCCATCTACAGCACGCATTGCTCTAGTGACGTCACCACCGAAGTCAACGTGACCCGGTGTGTCGATGAGATTGATTAGGTAGTCGTTTCCACTTACACTGTGCACCATCGAAGCGCTTGCTGCATTGATAGTAATCCCACGGGCACTCTCTTGGTCATCGAAGTCAAGGACACGAGACTTACCTGCCAAGTCTTCAGACATCATCCCAGCGCCTGCAATCAGGTTATCGGAGAGTGTCGTCTTACCGTGATCGATGTGGGCTGCAATGGCAAGGTTTCGAATCCTTTCTCTCTGATGCATCACCTCGGTGGCACGCTTGATGTTGTCTTCCTTTCTACCCATTACATCCACCTGTTGACGCGGCGACCTGACTGCGGTTCATAAATCCGATTGTGGGACAACTGAATAGACTCTCAGTAGTCCTGTTGAGGGCGTAAGCCATCACCTAGCAGAGGCAGCAATTCTCTCAATCTCCTCTCGCTTACCTACAGAAAAGGATGAGATGTCTCCATCAGCAGCTTTGGATAGCTCTGCTAGGATTCCCTCAGTGAGTGTCCTGCGACTCTTGGCAGTGGCTGAAGTAGATCCTATTGCGATGTTTCTCAACGCGATGTCGAGTCTTCGATTAGGAGATGAATCAACTGCCTTGGGTTGGCTAACTGCCCCTACCTTAATTCTGGTAATTTCCTCGCATGGGGCTGCTTCAATTATCGCGTCGATGAACTTCTGGAGTGGATTCTCTCCTGTCCTATTACCGATGCTTTCTAGAGCATTCTCGAAGGCTCCGACACAGTGCTGTTTCTTTCCAGTGAACTTGCCGGTTCGCATCAAATTGTTGATAAATCTCTCGACCACGGAAAGTTTTGACTTACCGAACCATGCATTTGCGTGCCTGCCTCCTGAGTGAGGAGTTCCTATGGTTGTGAGGTTGATGTAAGGAGCGAGGCCAGGGTCAGAGCAAGTGACCTCTGAGGCATCCCACTTTCCGAACACCATAGTGCCGATGCCCGCGATAGGTTGCTCTGTCTCGACTGCTGCTTCCTCGGACATGAAATCACCTGATTGGTTTCTCCTTGCGTCCACGGACCATCTCATCTAGAGATACGCCATTGACCTTGATTACCTTGTATCGCACACCTGGTAAGTCTCCGTACGACCTACCCATCCTACCGCCGATACCTTCGACGAGAACCTCGTCATGCTCGTCGATAAATGAAATCGCACCGTCTCCGGGTGCAAATGCCGTGAGTTTGTTCCCCGTCCTGATTAGACTAATCTTGACAGCCTTCCTGATGCCCGAGTTAGGTTGCTTGGCCTCGAAACCGACCTTCTCGATGACGATCCCCTTAGCTTGTGTGCTGCCTTTCAAGGGATCGTGCTTCAGCACACCTCCTTGTCGGCGCTTGATTTCGCGGTCTCGGAACTTACGCTCCTTCCAACGATACTTCTTACGGTCATTCTTCATCTTCGATCCGGAGAATAATCCACGACCCAAGTGTACACCTCAAATGACGCCCCGCCGACCTACCCTCCATATAAGAGCGTGACGGACTCACCGTAGGTGAGGGCTTCGGGCCCCCAACCTCGCCAACATTGAAACCGAAGACGCGTCGGGTCCTAATTATGGCCTTCAGGGACCTGTTAGCAGGAGTTGATGAGGTCAACGAGGAGATTAGTATCAACCACGATATGTTGGACCGCTCTACATCCATCGGGCACAATGCATTGATATTCAACCGAATCAAGGAGTCGAATGGTTTCCGCTCTGCTCTGAATGTACTCGTAAGAGATAGGCTATGCTCTCTATTCGAAATCACTCCCGGGGAGTTGATTGACATTTTGGCCTGGGCGATGGAGAACCCAGCCGAACCAGTGATTGTTGGGAAAGAAGATGCACCAGTTTTTGAAAATACTCAGGATTCAGTGGATTTGTCTGTGCTGCCAATACCTTGGCACTACCCAGAGGATCGTGGCCGTTACCAATCGGCCTCTGTGATTATCGCGCAGTATGATGGAATCAGAAACATGTCGTTCCATCGTCAATTCCTGCGCGACTCAAGTCACTCTGTATCCCGATTCGTTCCCAGACACCTCAGGACGATGACTGACAAAGCCAGAGCCAATGGAGATGAGGTCGAAATCGCAGTAGTTAACGGTCCTGATGCAACTGTTCTACTCGCTGCTGCGATGTCATTCATACATGACTTAGATGAATTGACCGTGGCGGCAGCACTCCACCAGAGATTACATGGAAAACCTCTCGAACTAGTCACGCTTTCTAACGGAATACAAGTTCCTGCTGATTCTGAGTATGCAATGGAAGCCAGAATCACCCTCGAAGATGACGATGAGGGTCCTTATGTAGATATCACCGGAACAGTAGATGATGTCAGGCAAGAACCTGTGATAGCATACGATGCAGTACATCACAGGGATGCAGCTGTTTTCCACGCATTGATACCAGCTGAAGCCGAACATAGAACCCTCATGGGATTGCCAAGAGCCCCCACTATCAAAGCCGCAGTTAACGAAGTCGTTCCATGCACTGATGTATACATGACTGATGGAGGTAGTGGTTGGCTGTCGGCTGTCGTTTCGATTGAACCCCAAAACGAAGGAGACGGAATCAAGGCTATTCATGCAGCCTTGGACGGTCACAGATCTATGAAGCAGGTCACCATTGTAGATACGGACATCGATTGCTCTAACCCCGTTCGTGTTGAGTGGGCTTTGATGACACGTTGGCAACCAGACAAGGATACCGTGATTCTATCGGGGCAAAAGGGTTCCAGTCTAGACCCATCCAGAGGAGAGGATGGCCTGACCAGCAAGATTGGCATAGATGCCACCTTACCACCTGGAATTAATCGCTCCCCGTACGAGAGTGTCTTGTGAGGTGTCAGATGGCAACCGACATGGGGGCTACTCTACAGCATCCTCGACGCAGCCTCGGCAATCGCCATCGCAGTCAGGCCCTCAAGTTCCTCGAGATGTCGAAGAACCAATCTGAATACCTCGGATGGGCAGAGCAAAGTGCTAGACAAGCAGTATTGCACGATTTTACGCACCCAGATAACTGGAGAGTACTAGTTGAAGTCAAATTGATCACCGGAGACGATGCCGGAATACGTGCCGTACTAGTCGAGTTGTTCTCCGTGCTCGGCAGGGATCCTGAATCCCTGAAACAACTCGATGGAGTCGACATGTCACAGAAGGGTTCTCAGATTCTCGAAGCTAGCCTTAGTGCAGACCCTCTAGATTCTGATTCATGGTGGCAGACGGTTGATGTTGACCAAAATGGAGTGAATGAATTCTGTCAAAGAGTTCAGACACTCGACCTACAGGACATTAGAGCTAGCGTACTGTTCTCACGGAGGCTTGAGAGACTCAGGGACTCTGGATATGAAGATGAGTTTCTAGAGTTGTCAAAGTTGGTACTAGCTCACAGACCTAACAATCACGAGACTTGGTCAGAGTTAGGGCGAATGCACGAGAGGAGAGGAGAATTCGATAACGCTTGGATGTGCTACGACCAAGCCCAATTACACTTCCCAGATATTGCAGTAAGGGATCGATTCATTGAGAGAATGGAATCCAAGATGGATTCCGGTGACACGTCCCCGTGGAATGGGCCTGGTCTGGATTCGAAAGTGCAATTCCTTCGTCGCATGCAAAATCTCGCTGGACAATCCTCATCTCCTGCTGAGGACGATGAAACAGATGAAGAGGAACACAATCCATTGGATGAAATAGATTCATTGTTACAGACTAACCGAGTGACAGAGGCATTCTTCCTCGCTAGGAGAATGTCTGCTGAAGGTGTCGAAGGAGCAATTGATAGAGTCGATGAGATTAGGGGTATGCTATGACTGATGAATTCGCATTGGCATGGACCACCTCCAAGTTCTCTGCCGAAAATTGTTGGATAATGGTACTGCATTCTCAAAGAGGATGGGAATTACCAGGCGGGTTAATCGCCGAGGGTGAAGAGATCGAGCAAGCAGCCCTCAGAGAGTTATTTGAGGAAACTGGATTGTTAGGTATCGCTGTGGCAGTGGATTCATCGATTGTGAAGGGCGGACATGTTGTTTGGGTACAAGTCGATGAGGTGCCTAATCCACTTCCTTGGAACTCAATCGATAGTAGCATTGAGGAAGTTGGTTGGTGCGTCGATATTCCTGATAACCTAGGTTGGGGAGTGGATGAGATTGAGGTCATCCTTGCTCATGATTGGAGTAACTCGAGAAGTCTTGGATCTTGAATGTCAGCTATCTTCTCCTCTAGGCTCGTTATCCATCCTTCTTCCTCAAGCATCTCTGCAGCATCAATCACGAGTCCGAGATCTGCCCTATCAGGCCCACTCACGTCAACTAGAAGAACTGGTAGCAGCATCTCTACAACCTCTCTGACATCCTGTGAATTCGCAGGAATCCATGTAGTCCCAGCATCATTCCTTGGCTTGGCATTCTCTACTCGGTATTGCATCCGAGGCGCTACATCATTTACTTCATCGAGAGCGATGTCTAACCATTCTAACGAGGCAGCCAAGGCTTCGGGAGTCATCCCACAATCGTTCAGGTAATCTCTTGCTGCCCAGAGGTGCCTCATAGCTGTGGAAAGGTCATCCAATGATGCGAGCATCCTCCCCACCTCTAATCGAGATAGGCCCAATACTTGCTTAGAGTGCCCATTTGAAGGAGAGATGCCGGAATGAGTCGCCAATGCCATCATGGTCTCACTGTTATTACGATGCCATGCTGCCATATTGAGAATTGAAATGCCGTGATTCAGTGATCCGGGAGAAATTGCGTTGAGGCGTTCCATGCACCACTTCAATTCAGCTCCGGTTTTCTTTTCATCACCAATTCCAAACAGTGCCCTCTGCATCCTAGTTAATGCTTCTACCTCAGGATTTCTCTCTTCGCTAGATCTTGAACGAATCAGTATATCGTTAGATTTCACAGCGAAATCGGTTGTGTTTCCCTGCCTGACTTTATTCATCAAGGCCTGAAACTCTGACAATAGCGGCGAGATTTGTGATTTGCTCATACGCTCACCGGTTCTCGAATGACTTGACCAGTGCCTCATATTGGCTAACGAGACTTGTCTCCCTATCTTCCAACTTCGCAGAGTGTTCAACGAAGGCATTTCTTGAATCCTCCAACTCATTCCTAAGGGCATCCCTGTCTTCTACTTCCAGTAGTAGATTTCCAACTGCCCTGTACACTGGTCTGTTCAAATCTTGAGTATCAAGAGCTTCAACGGTGATAGAAATCTCCGATATCTGGGACGATAATGCCTGTATCTGGGATCGTACCAATTGTAGCTCTTGGGCTAGGGCCTGTAACTCTTGGGCTGTAGCCTCAGATTCACTCATCACTCATCATCTCCGAGTCCTAGGACATGCTCGGAGGCAATTAACCCACGCATCAGCGTGTTCCAACGGGCCCTGAGATCTACTAACGAATCAGCCGACTCTTCGACTGCCAAAGTTGTGTCGTTTATTAGACTGAATGAGGCTTCTGTGGTGAGTGAAGCAGCTAGTGCTGGCGCTTTGGCGTGATTCAAGTGCAAAATCAGTTGTGAAGATTTACTCTTCCTCTGAGTCATTGGGCTCACTCTCGGTCAGACTTCTTTCGTAATCCAAGGCAGCCTGCTGAGCAATTACAGCCATATCGGTTGCCGTAGCACCTTCCATGGACCTGCGGATTATCCTGTTGTTGGAATCTGTCGCTCTAGTGAAAGGCTCCCAGACCCCTCCGGTGAATGTATGGTCACACTTGCGGCACTCCCAGATTCCCGCAGCCTTCCTGCGGACCTTCTGGTAATTACACGAAGGACAAGTGTAGTGACGAGATTTCTTCTTCAGTGCTGCCCCGGCTCTGCGTCGGACACTAACTCCATAGCGAGATCCGAAACGAGCAGTGGTCCCGGACTTCTGGGTTCTCTTTGCCATCTACTCGCCTCCGTGTACCATATCTCTGAGTTCACTACACCTTGACTTCGCATGCTCCATGATTTCAGAGAATTCACTGGCCGTGAAGATTCCCTTTAGACCCTTCTGAAGAGAATGTACATTGTCATCATCACCTAATGTGATGTGTATTCTCTCATCCCCTCCGAGTTCCTCCTTTCCGTCCGCGTCGTAGACGAACCTGCCTCCGACCTTGTGGTAAGAGCACATGATTGGAGTTTTCGAAACAGGTAGAGGCCTGTCTGCATCACTGACTTCGAACTTGACTTCAGGGATTACAGCGGTTCTAAGAGCAGCGATTCCGGCCAAGGCGAAGGCGTCGAACAGATTACCATCATCAGAAACAGCAAACAAGTCTAGTATGACTTGCCAAGCCTTCTCACCTGGGATGATACAAAGGTCATCCACGTCAATGCACCCCGACTCTCTGATTCCCCTATCTACTACTCTGCTGAGTTCAATTGACTCGGGACTAGGTGGGCCTGCCTCCCAGTGACGGCCTGCTACGGGCCTTACTTCTGCACTACACATCAGGCCGCCTTGGTTAGGTCGATCTGGGTAAGGTGTCATAATCTGGAACTTGACTCCAGCATATACTATGGTATCACCCATCGTGACCATTGCAGAACCCTCTGCATTAGGCAAGACGTTTGTCTGAAGCACGATGTCTCTAGACTCCCATTGGTCTCGGCTATCCATCCTCTGGCCTTGCTGAGCCAATTCTGCCAAGTGAACGCGGAGCAACTGTGGAACTAGTGGAATCGCCATCAGGATTCACCTCCCTTGAGAGCATCGACCATTATCTTGTGAATGTCCTGTGCTGCCTCCATATTGTAGTCCCAAGCCTTCTGGAACTCATCTTGGGACAAATCTCCATCCATCTGTAAGAAGACCAGTTCTCCTGAATTCGGCAGTATCCCCATAGGTAGGTCGGCCTCGCCGTAGTTATCTTCCTCCTTATTGAGGTCGCAGACCACTACGTCGTTAATCTTGCCAGAAGCAACAGAGACGACCATGTCTGTCATCGGGATTCCTGCATGTGCCAAAGCTACCGATGCAGCTGTAATACCAACGCATCTGGTTCCAGCTTCGGCTGCTAAAATCTCGATTTCAACTCGAATCTTAGAGCGAGGATACATCTCCACCAACACAACGCTCTCAAGTGCCTCAGCAGTTACCTTACTGATTTCTCGGCTGCGTCGGTTGAAGCCGGGTCGAATCCTATCACTGGTTGAGAATGGTGCCATGTTGTATCTCACATCTAATACTGCTCGATCTTGGCGCTGAATTTTCCTTGGATGCGCCTCCATTGGGCCGTAAATTGCTGCTACTGCGTGATTATTGCCCCAGATTATTCTCGCAGAGCCATCTGCTACTGGAATAACTCCGGTCTCAATCTCAATGGGCCTGAGATCTCCGGCCTTGCGGCCGTCCATCCTGATTCCGTTCTCGTCAATCATCTGAACATCGCCATAACCTCCCATCAGGCAACACCTCCAACAGCTTTGGATTCTACAGTCATCGTTCTAAGACGATCACGCACAGTGACTACTCCCTCGAATTCTCCATCTACCCAAATTCGGCCGTTATCGCAAACTACTATTCTGCAGTCAGTCTCGTCCTTTAGATTCCTCAATGAATTGCCCTTTTTGCCGATTAGTTGACCTAATAGATGTGGTTCTACGTCCTCGATTGTACCGGATCTGATTTTTCTAAGGCCCAGTCCCTTCATCGTGACTACGCTAGAATGTGTCTCTTCGACTTCTTGAACACGGCAAAGAACCGCTTCACCGATATCCATTACCTGTCTGGTTCCACCAAATGAGGCGTTTCCAGGTCCTAAGCTCATCGGCAGTATAGCGTTGAACGGAGCTCCAATATCGATGAACCATATGTTGTTGGTACATCCCTCTACATATCCGATTACCAAATCTCCAGGTCTCGGGATATATGCCGTTCTAAGAGGCTGAACCGATATTTCGTTTCCTTTCTTATTCACTTTGCCGTGCTTGGTCGCTCGTAGACGGCCATCCGTCTCAATGACGCCATGGCCGGCTTCTCTACCCTCAATCTGCCCGAGGTCCTCCCCAGGGGCGACGAGAAGGGGTGCTCGTCCACCTTTATGCGGTCCGTCCGCAGTATCGCTAACACTCATGTTATCGGGCCGCGCGACCCGACCCCCCTTCATAACCATTGATGTATGCACCTACGGTGCAATTCAATCGAGTTCCTTCACTTCCAGACCCGAAGAACGGTTTGCAACCCGACTGATGATCTCGTTTCTCATCCCTCCAGGAACTTCGACTACGCACGCCCAAGAGCCGTCTTCAAGCCACTGCTCCCTCTGAATAGAGTCCCTGAGCAGTTGTGAGACTCCTCCGTAATCCTTGCCGGGAATCTTGAAAGCAAGTTTGACAGTAATGAATTGAAGGGGAATGACTGGCTTCAGGATGTCTACCGCGTCCTGCACCTGCCGCTCAATGGAAAGGAATGGATCGGGTTTGAATCTGGTCTCAGCCAGTGCATTCTCTATTCGGGTCTGAGGATGTGGTAGACGTGTCTTGGGATCGGTTGCAGTCTGTGCAATCTCAGTCACGATCTGCTTCATCTTATCCTCGACCATCTGTTTTCTCTGTGCCGTAGTCAACTGAATGGAGCCTTGAGTCAGAATGCGCTCGACACAAACAGCAAGGTCGGTGCTCCCGAAGGCTCCTTCAAGGGCCTCCGTAGTGGGACGATCTCCTGTCTTGGAGTCAGACCATACCTCTTCGGCGGCAAGCAAATCACTCAACTGGACCGACTCCGGGTCGTTCTTCCAGGCCTCAACTAAGTCGGGGTCGACGAGAATCTCATACCTTGAACCTCCTCTCTCGAGACGTGCCGTAACCGCTTCGTCCAGACTCACCATGACAGCAGCAGGCGGAAGGTCCGACTTAGAGGCATGGATGCTAGGAGATTTTCTCTAGGTGCTTGAGAGCGCTCTCATGTGCCATCTTGTGGTATCCGTCCGAGTCGACGACAGAAATTTCCACAGTATCCGGGTTGAGATCGTCTTCCAACGACTCTCGCAGGGCCTCGAGGCCCAGTTTGATGGCAGCGTTTTGTGTCATGTTGGGCTTCCACTTGGCCTCGAAATGATCCATGACTGTTGACTTCCCTCTCCCAATAGCACCAGCTTGGTATGACTGGTAGGCTCCTGAAGGATCGGTCTCAAACAGGTGGATGCCCTCATTGTCAATGCCTGCAATCAGTAGTGCAGTTCCGAAAGGCCTAGCACCTCCGTACTGGGTGAATGACTGGAGGTGATCACACATCTTTTTGACCAGTGAAGTGACTCCGATAGCGTCGCCGTAGGTCATCTTGTTGATCTGGCACTGGACTCTAGCCCTATCTACTAGTTGTCTCGCATCCGCGACGAGGCCGGAAGTAGTTATTCCGATGTGGTCATCAATCTGATACATCTTCTCAATCGAGTCTGATATGACCAACTTGCTGGAGATTCTCTTGTCGACAATCAGTACGACTCCATCCTTGAATTTGAGCCCGACAGTAGTAGTGCCTCGCTTGACTGATTCACGTGCATACTCAACCTGATACAGTCTGCCGTCGGGTGAGAAGGTCGAAACTCCATGGTCATATCCTCGTCCGCTTGGCTGCATGCTAACATGCCGTTGCCTATACGGACTCTTATCAATCTTGGTCGTGACTCGTCTTGTGAATCGCGTCATTCATTGATGAAGTCCCACTCGGACGAGCGTGAAAGTGGCAGTTCTAGCATCGTCGGGCAAAGACTCGTCATATTGCGCGTGGTGGGCAACAATGCGTGGTTGGGATGTCGAGTGCATCGTATCTGTAGGAATACAATCCGAAGATTCAATGATGTTTCAGACTAATGGGGTGAGTCTTGCGGCCTTACAGAGCACTGCCATGAAAGTCCCATGGCTGCCCGTCGTAAGCGACGGCGAGGAGGAGTTAGAAATCAGCGATCTCGAGCAAGCTCTCTCTGGTAATACCGATTCCGAGCGATGCTTCAAAGAAATGTGGCAAGAAGATTGGTTACGCCCTGAAGAACTAGTTCTGCATGAAGGAACATTAGTTGTCGATGCATTGGTAGTGGGGGCCTTACGTTCTGACTACCAGAAAACCAGAATTGATAGGATGTGTGAAAGGCTTGGTATAATCTCTTTTTGTCCGCTTTGGCACCACGATTCATACTTACATATGCAGTCACTAATTGAGCATGGATTTGAGGTGATGTTCGTATCAGTTTCTGCTGATGGTCTCAACGAGGAGTGGTTAGGCAGAATGCTCGATGAGGGATCACTGCGGGAATTGAAGCGCCTTTCCGAGGAGCATAGATTCAACATCGATGGTGAGGGAGGTGAATTTGAGACGATAGTACTCTCTTCACCATGTATGGATAGGCAAATAGAATGCGTCACTGAGAGCCTATGGGAAGGCACCAGAGGCTCGATATCGATACGCGAGGCTCGTTTAGCGAGCATGCGCTAGGCTCAAACAGGAGTCTAGGTCCGCAGACCACGGGGAAGGCCGTGACGATATCGCCTCTGGATTACAGATACGGACGAAACGAGGCTAAGCACATTTGGTCCAGAGAGGGCCGGCACAGCCGTCAATTGGAGGTCGAAAGGGCTCTGGTCTGGGCTCATTGCCAACTCGGTAAAGTCAGTGCTGAGGATTATGATGTGATTGCCGATATCGCAGACCCTGGGATTGTTACTGCAGACAGAGTTGATGAAATTGAGAAAGAAACCAAGCATGACATCATGGCTCTCACTAAGGCAATGGCTGAGGCTGCCGGTGAGGCTGGATGGTGCATTCACCTAGGTGCGACAAGCAACGATATCGTCGATTCGGCTGTAGCGCTGCAGATCAAGGACAGTATCAAGTTGCAGAGGGAGGTTTTGAACCTACTAATTTCAACTCTATGTGATATCGCAATCAGAGAGCGCGACACTGTAATGCTTGGTAGAACTCACGGTCAAGCGGCAGTTCCAATCACTTTTGGCTTGAAAGTGGCTGTATGGGTGGATGAGTTCGCCCGCCATTATGAGAGGCTAGCAGAACTCGAAACTCGCGCCACTACTGGTAAGTTCATGGGAGCTGTAGGAACTGGAGCTGCTCAAGGCGATGATGCATTTGAGTTGCAGCGCCTGATTATGCAAGAGCTTGGACTTGGAATACCTGTAGCAACAACTCAAGTCGTCGGACGAGACCGATATATCGAATGGGTCGGTTGGATGGCAAATGTGGCAACCACTGTAGAGAAGGTGTTGCAAGAGGTTCGAAATCTTCAGAGAAGTGAGATTGCGGAAGTGGCAGAGGCTTTCGACACCAAGAAACAGGTCGGATCTTCTACTATGGCTCACAAGCGCAATCCAATTACTGCTGAGAATGCATCCGGATTGGCAAGAATTGTACGGTCAATGATTGTCCCATCATATGAGAATGCACTTCTATGGCACGAGAGGGACCTTGCTAACTCATCTGCTGAGCGATTCACCCTATCTCACTCAATGGTTCTCTTAGATGACATCATGATGAAGACGAATCGTGTTATGGGCAATCTTTCAGTTGATGCTGATAGAATGCGCGAGAACATCGAGTCCCAGAATGGAATGGTCATGGCAGAGAAAGTCATGCTCGCACTCGTAGAAAAGGGAGTTTCGAGAGAAGAATCGCATGAGATACTACGTGCAGCATCTATGCAGGCAATCACAGATGGGCACGGATTGCATGAGACATGCTCGCAAAATGAGATTGTAAGTTCACTGTTCGATGATTCAGAACTCGCTGATTTGTTCGTCCCTGAAAGTCACATCGGACACAGTGGTAAAATCGTCGATGAGGCAGTAGCGAGAGCCCATTCAGTGATTGGTTAGAATATAGCCATCAAGACTAGAAGGATTATCCCTGTCACAGATGCGAACACCCCTAAAAGCATAATCATTGCATGAGGACCATACTGATTAGAGTCTTTCAATGCGACGTTGAGAAAGCCATCTTCAGAGATACTTCCTATCATTCCGGACTCAGATTCCTCGAAATCGGGTGCATCCCTACGTGGTATTCTCTCTACAGAGTTCACGGTGTTGCGAGGTGGGATCATTGTATAGCATTCTCCGTCTTATTAAGGTGCAATCTACTCATTTTCTGAAAATCTGCTCGTAATGAGTCTGTCTAATTCGCGTAATGAATCTTCATCAGCTCGAGACAGGGCGTCAGGATTCAGTGCCCTGCCGGTGTAATCATCCTCATCCGTAACTGTAGAATTTCCCCCAGACAACTGCATTAGTCGTAGGAATAGTAGCAGGGCTGTGATAATCAGTACCGTTGCAATTAGATCTGCATTCTGCATCGAATCATCTTCCTGGCACGCCCAACTCAAGAGGTCTGGCTAAGTGCCTTCTGTTGGAGGGTGATGGCTCAACCCAATCCTCAATGGTCTCGAAGGAGTCTATGTCATGCGGCGTACTGACCCAATATCTGTCTAAGGTACGTCCGCAATTGAGGCATCTGATTGGCATCCTTGAGCCAGAACTACGCATCGTGTTTCCACAACACAATGGGCGTGAAGTTACTCTGGGAACTGTGTCTGAAACAGATAGTCGTTCGAGATGGACTGATCCATCGGGCGCTTTGAGACCCACCCATGATATTCTGTCTCCGGGACGTAGAGACCTCAGTAACTTGTTGACTTGCCCGCCCTCATTGAACGCGACCAACTTAATCGCAGTACCACTGATGGTGACCATGATGTTCGAGTGGGCTCCTTTGGTGTGCTTGGGTGTCGATAACACAGTCCCTGATTGAGTTCCGTTGACATGGTCGTCCGAAAGTTGATTGGTCACATGGATGGCGTATCTGCTTGATAATTCTACATCGCTTCTTGACTGGAGCCATGAGTGAGCATGCTCAACAGATTGTGCAGAGTCGCCCCGGATGCCATAGAGGACGGGGCAAGGAGTCCTAGGTGCAATCAGGCCCTTGCCTTTGGTGGGGTCTCGATTGACAAAAGTCCGAGGGTGGTACTTCTCCAATTCGTGAACTGCTTGTGAAGTAATCTTTCGATCAGTTCCAATTCTCTCCGGTTCCCTCCAGGCAATCAATTCCCACGTCGAGTCTTTCTGAGGTGACCAAGACGCTGCTGCACTGGCTCCGATGGCACCCCACTTGCGATTACCGGATAACATAGTCAGCCCCATATTCTCAATCTCTGCAAGACGGGGTTCAAGATCAACAAGGCCCTTGACAGCTTCCTTATACCAATGAAGAGGGGGATCTGAGGTGCAAATCAGTAGCACAGGAGAAGCGTGCTCCGACCCTTTCGCTGCTAATGAATGTTCAATGAGGAGGTTTTCAAACCACGTCTCACACTCCCGGGCCAATGTTTCGTAAGATTCTGAATCAAATTCTATAACAGCCGAAAGAGCTCCGTTGCCACGAGTTCTCCTCGGTGCGAATGGCCACAATCGGACCAGTCTTCTGCTGGTAACAGTCAATCCATCAATTCTTTCGCAAAGGTGCATCAACAGATTGTCGAAGCATTCAGTAGTACAGCCTGCAGAAGGATTGTCTGTGTCGTCTAGGCCGATGACGACTGAGTCTCTAGACGTCAGAATATCTCCTCCATCACTCCGCTCAGCCCAACCTCAGGATTACATAGATAACCCTTGATTCCATATCTCGAAGCAGCGATCATATCCACCTGTCTATCACCCACCATGAATGAAGATGTGTCATCCGGCCTGTCTGCCCAATCATCTCCATACAGAATATCGAGGCCTTCCAGACTAGGGTCCGTTGATGCCTTATCGATTAACTGCCTGCCTGCTTCCAGCATGCCTGGGAATGGCTTGCGCGCCCAAGCTCCTTCCCATGGTGCATACGGACTATGAAGAATCAAATCGAAGTGAGCATCTTGGTCTAAATCGAGTACCATATCCTGCAGTCGCTTGTGAATAGAAGCCAGATTCTCACTACTCCACATTCCCCTTCCAATTGGTGATTGGTTGGTTACTACGCAGACCCTATAGCCGAATCTGCGCAGACTACCTATTGACTCGGCTGAGCCGGGTAGAAGTACGACCTCTTCGGGGTTGTTAACGTAATTATGCGAACCAATGTTGATGACACCATCGCGGTCGAGGAATGCAATACTGCCATTCCAGGATACTCCTTCGGGCATCTGAGGCAGTGAGAGAGGAGACTTGAGGTCGACATCGTCTCTACAGGGTGCAAGCAGGGTATCACAACCCTTTGTGAGCCTTGATGGCCTCCTTCACAATGTGGTTAATGACTAGTTGAATGTCCTCAATCCTCTCCATGGAGCCAGTAGGCGCTACGATAGCAACATCAGCGATTTGAGCGATTAAGCCGCCTTTAGAGCCATCAATATCACCTGTTACTGCGACTGTGGTGCAACCGTTTTCACTCGCAAATTGCAATCCATTGACTACATTAGATGAGTTTCCTGAGCCACTATATGCTACTACTAGGTCACCGGGAGTGAGGAATGTGGAGAGTTGTCCAACGAAAACGTTGCTGTAGTCGGTGTCATTAGCCCATGCAGTCATTGATGCGACATTGTCGGTGTGTGAGATGGTCTTGATTGAGAGTTCTTTGGACCAGTCACCAGCACTGTGTGAAGGTGTTGCAGCACTTCCCCCATTGCCGATGAAATGTACGCATGCACCCGAATCTCTAGCCTCGCCCACGAGTTGCCAAAATCCCTCCAATGGCCCTCTGGGCAGCGAATCAAGGGCACTCTTGAGATCGGAGATATACGAATCTGCGAATCCACCGAAGTCGAACCCCATATCGCTCATATGAGCCCGGGGGAGGGCATCGTATTTACGGGTTAATGGCCCGAAACAGGTCATGGAGGAGCCATTGGGGGCATTGGTCGGTCACTTAGCTGATACTCTAGGTGTTACTGACTCGGCACTCAAACTCATCATATGTGGGATAGGTGCGATATCACTCGCCGTAGGATTTCATCGCAAGGAGTTTCCTCAGGCACCATACTTTTCGGCCTTCGGATGGATCTCCATCGGGCTATTCCTTTACCTGCACTCGTACTACTACATCGAGATAGAGGATCCGGTGCTGTTTTTGATGACTGTCTCAGCCTTGCCTTTGGGAATTGCTCTGGGTATCTGGGAAGTCAGGAACTGGGATCTCTCCCCTGAGGCTCTAATCTGGTTTCGAGGATGTGTTGTCTGGGCAGTTATTCCTTACTTCGTGGCGTACAGTGTTCCCAGTCTGAATATTGCGATAGTTTACGCCACCGCTTGGAATACCGAAGTCATGCTCGAATTCGCAGGCCTCGGAAGCTATCAGATGGGGCCAATGATGGTAGATCTGCACGGAGGGGGTGAGATACCGCTCTCAGAATGGGATGGTAATCGCTGGATTCTGACTGAGCCTCTTGGAGAGAATGGCTTCTTCGTTCCGTTGGAGCATTCAGATGGCACTCTCGTCAGTGTCAGTTTCATCTTGGCTTGCTCGGGATTGCAATCTATGATTGTGTTCGTCGGAGCAATCGTAGCCCTGAGAACTGTTGATTGGAAGCGTCGGGCGCGAGCGCTTCTAATTGCAGTTCCCACAATACACGTACTGAACACATTCCGCAATGCAGGAATAGTCTGGCTTACCGATTCATATCCTGATTGGAGGTTCCTAGGTACTGAAATGTTTGACTTCGCCCATAGTTACGCTGCCAAGGCTGCCAGCCTGTTCGCCATGTTCCTGATGGCATTGGCTCTGTTCGACCTTTTACCCGAACTGCATCGTCATATCATGCGTTTATTGCCTGCCAGAATCAAGCCTGCGAGACCTACAACCTGACTACCTAGTTCGTAACTTCTCGTACAACTTGCCAGTCAATCGTGTATCGTGTTCCCAAGCGAATTCCTTCATCACTCTGAGGGCTTCCTTCTCCAAATCGGAATCGCCAACGAAGTCGGTGATTTCTATAGTGCCGTCTCTGGTATTGGCCTTGAAGGCGGCAATCGGCTCTTCATTGTGGAACACCATGTATGCTGAGCCGAAAGCGAATCTCTCCCTCAGAATGCCCCCGAAGTAGTGAATTAGATTATCTGAGGGCGGGACTACTAAATCTCGTGTCTTGCGTAGAGAAGAAGAGTCCTCAAGCATCTCCTGCCTGCCCCAGCAGATATCCTGCAAGTCATCTACAAGGAATCCTTTGATTAGAGTTCCATCCTCTTCGAATTCATGCATCACATCACTAATCTCCTCGGCTGAGAACGGTGACCCTGCAAGTCTCTCAACTTGCTTGAGTGATACCACAGGGTATTGGCTCACTAACTCCCTGAGATAATCTCGTTTGACTTCCCATAGGTCAGCGTCTTGCAGAGGTGTAACGGTCTTGAACCCGCCACGATAGTCCTGAACCAAATGGCCACTGCGAACGAGGGGTGAAATCAGTTTCCTGAATTCAGCCCTCTTCATGGCGTGCCTGTCCATGTACACAGTCGGGTCGTTGTGTTCACTGAAGAATTGCAGAATCTCCTCGTCCTCCTCGGATGCGATAATGTTGCGAATAGTGAGCAGTCTTTGGAAATGGGCAAATTTTGCCCAGACCTGATGTCCCCTTAGACTGGTTCCCTGATGTAATTGATGGGCTGCGGCCATTGAATGTAAGTCAACTCGGAACATTTCGCAGCGACCCCTTAGAGCAAAGTCGTCTCTGACTTCTCTCAAATGCTCCAGTGCCATAGTTTCGTTTTCGAATCTGCTGTCTTGATGCATTCTATGCTGATTGAACAGCATCCTGTATACCTCTCTGCGTGAACGAGGTTCTACCACACCTCCTCTGATGTAGCGTTCTCCATCTCCCATCGAGGAGAATCCCAAATCGTTCAGGATGTTCTGTATGTTCTCGTCGCAGTCATGCACTGGAACTCCATTGAAGGCATGCAAAACAGATACGTCTACCAGGCGATCCCTGTAATTCTCAAGTAGCTCGGAGAATGCATCCTTGAACTCATCCAAGTAAGAATGGGGGATATTGATATCTTTAATCTCCAAGTAATCATTGACCACGAACATCAGAATTCGCCCGATTGGGTCCACTCCCTTGAAGACCGGATGATACCAACCCTGCTTGAGTATCAGACGAATCTCGTTGATGAATCGGCTGCAAAAAGGATCTGACTGAGAAAGGATCCTCATCTTCCGATCTTCGGGAATTGGAGAAATTAGAGCCTCAGAGTCATGCTTGGAAGAGTAGTAATCGGTCGGGTCAGGCTGCAGTGCGACTACTCTGTGTATTCTTCCATTTTCTTCAAGCTCACGCAGGGTATCAGCCAATTCCTCCACCGGTCGGCTTACGAAGAATCTGAGAGTATGCAGCCTGATAGGACCAATTCTACCGATTAGCTCCACAAGAGCGTCTTCAAAGGGCAGCGGCTCGATTACCCCGTGGACTTTGTGGAATATCGCAAGGGAGCGTTTCCGATTAGGGACCTCTTGATATTGCTTGTAGACAGTCAACTGCCTCTCAAGGTTGTTCATCGCTCCTTTCAGGGTGCGCTGCAGGTGGGCGAATTCTTTGCCCTTGGGATACTCTGCAAGCAATTCGGCTCTAGTGATGCCCTGTTCGGGTATCTTATCCAACAGCTTCTGCTCCAATTCGCCCAACCAAGGATCGCTGCGAAGTCCAGTGAGTATCGGAATCATGCTCTTGAGAGTATACCCTACTCTATTGTGTAAAAGCCTCCCATTCACCACATCAGAGTCATGTTTGATATCCTTCCAGTCTCTGAATCTGTAGTTTTTGACTCTGTGGAACAACTCGTCCCGCCTCTGAATCAGGATTGAAGAGCGGATGGCTTCGGATGGCTCATCGTGACTCTTGAATGACTTGTTGAGCAATAGCGTCTGCAGGGTCCTGTAGTCAACAACATCGATACTTCCGCCAGTGATTCTGTACTCATCCATTCTTAGGATGTATTCCCCTTCGTCAGTTTGCTTGAAGAAGCCGATTGAGACGAGATTACGCATCTCGAGCTCTTGCAGAACGGATTCCACTTGGGATTGTGGGAAAGGCAGACGGGCACAGATGGTATCTGAGGTCTGTGGCCCCTCAGAGCCGAGCATATCTAGCAACTTCAGTCGCAGGCAATCCAACGGATCTGAAAGATTGGTCTGTTTCCATTTGGCTGGTGTTCCATCAGTGAAATCTACACCTTTTTCAAAATTCAGGCCACCAGTGTACAAGTCCTTGAGGTCATCCATCTCAGCTGCACCTGCTACAGCTAGACAACCCAGAGTTCCGTGGACGTCTGCCATTCTGATAGAGAACCACTTGCCGTCTATCTGCTCGTGGCCAGTCTTACGTATCTTGGTAATCAGACCACGCTCTGCCAGTTCATAGACCCAAGAACGGACTTTCTTCATGTCTATTCCTCTCAATTTGTCATTGTACAAGGGGTTAGTTAGTCCGGGCTCCAAGCCACCGCCCATATCCATCAGTCTGAGCAGACCATTGGCGTTAGTCGGTACTGAGACCTTTGACTGGTAATACTCTGCCAGTTTGTCCTCGTCCAACTCAGTAGCGAGTGACCTCGCACCTAGCAGTCGTCGTAGAATCTCGGGATCGACGTCCTTGATTAGATACGCACGGGTCCTTAGAGAGAGTAGGTCCTCAAATGAGGACATGAACAGAGTCATGCCCAGAGGAGAGGGCATCTTTACCCTGCGATGCACAATTCTAACATCCTCACTGTCCATCCTAGAGATGAAATCATCTAACTGCCTCATATCCAAGTCGTTGTGAAGAATCTCATTAACTACCTCTCGCACTATGACAGAATCGTCCATCTTGCGATGCTTCTGCATTATTCGCTCAGCTTTCTGCTGGAACTGTTTGGGACTGACTTCGTCGCCTCCGACACGTCTGGGATTCAGCATGCTTCTTGAGGAGACTTCTCTGAATCTCTTTGCGAATAACTGGGAGTCGAGCAGGTACCTCTTCAGCGTCTCGATGCTGTCACCTGCACGGAATACTTGTGGAATTCTCGAGATTTCGACCTCGTGACTGAGCTTAATCATGAATCCATTCTCATCAAATGAGATTTCGTGCACATGCACATTGTCTTCGGAGGCGATTCCGGCGAACAAATAACCCAAGGCCATGTTGAATGCTCTTCCTCTACAGGTAGTGATGATGTAAGTTGGAAGAGGTCCCTCAATCTGCTCTACGAGGATTCTGTCTAGTGAAGGGACCTGGAAAGTCATCGCGCCTTGTTCCTCGAAGAACTCCGATAGTGCGCTAGCTACAGGCGCGTTCAGACCGATTGCATTGATGAGTAATTTCCTAGAGTCAGTCTCCAGCCGTTGTCTCACTGAAATGTGTCCGAGGAGAGACAGGACCTCTTGGCTAAGTTCGAAGGTCCTGCTGTTGGCCTCACCGGTCCACGAAGGAATCGTAGGACGATACCCAGTAGCGGAAGAGACGTTTACTCTGGTTCCGATGATGCTAGATACCCGATATGTGGAGCCACCGAGTAGGAAAACGTCACCGTTCCTCAGGCTAGAGACGAAGGAGGACGATAATTGTCCGACGAGAGTGCCGTCAGAAGTGAATACGAGGTAGTTATTGTCGGGAGCTATGGTTCCAATGTTGGTATAGTAGATCATCTGGGCGAAACCGCGCTTGCCGAAACGGTTCTCCTCCCAGTCTACCCATATCCTGCGTTCCTCATCCAATAAATCGAGTACCTCGATGTAATCATCGTAAGGAAGTGACCTATACGGCCAAGAAGAAGTGACTAATTCGTATCCCTCATCGATATCCCACTCCCTGATAATGGAAAGTCCGATTGTGAACTGAGCCAAAACGTCCAAGCAATTCTCGGGAAACTTCAGCAAATCCATCGAGCCTTGCAGAATGGCATTCTGTAGAGAGACGATTTCTAACAAGTCGTGAGGAGCGGTGGGAAGGAAGCGTGCTCTCGGAACGCCGCCAACATGGTGACCAGCCCTTCCAATACGTTGTAGGGCTGTCGATATGGACCCAGGAGATCCAACTTGTATCACAAGGTCTACAGATCCAATGTCTATTCCCAACTCAAGGCTAGACGAGGAGACTACGGCTCTGAGTAAGCCATTCTTAAGTCGGTTCTCGACATCTAGCCTGATTGATTTATCCATCGAACCGTGATGTCCTTCGACGCCCTCCAAGCCGGCGATTTTTAATCTCTGTACCACAGTCTCGGTCATGTTTCTGGTGTTGACGAATACCAGTGTTGTGGTATGCGCCTCGACGAGTTCCTTGATACGGTCAATGTTGTGATCTAGAACTTCTTTCACGGGTGTAGATGAGAACCTAGCTGTTGGCAAGATGATGTCCATATCCAACTCACGAGACCCCGATATCTTCGCAATCGAGACCTGTTGTGGACTCAAGTCACTCTCCCGAGAATCACTGGCGACAAGATATTCAGCGACTGATTCCAGTGGCTCCATTGTAGCGCTAATACCGATGCGCTGTACATTGGTAGGTACTACGGTATCCAACAGAGCCATCGACAAAGACAGATGAGTTCCTCTCTTCGTGGGGACAAGTGAATGCATCTCATCGATAATAATCCATCGCAACTCGTGTAGCAGTGGTCTAAACCGCTTGGAAGCAAGTGCCAGACCGAGCGATTCCGGAGTAGTGATGAGGATGTGAGGTGGTTTTTTTAGCATCCTTTCGCGCTCTTTTTGAGGGGTGTCTCCAGTTCGGAGTCCAACCTTGATATCCTTGGCCCTACTAGGCAGGAATCTATCCTTTATCTCGGTAAGTGGACCGATGAGATTCTTCTGGATGTCGTTGGCAAGGGCTTTGATGGGAGAGATATAGATGCATTGGACTGAATCGCTGAGAGTTCCATCTAGTGATTTCCTCACGAGATCGTCGATAATCGAAAGGAATGCTGTCAAGGTCTTACCAGAACCCGTAGGGGAGCAAAGCAGAAGGTGTTCACCGTTCATGATTCTAGGAATGGCAATCTTCTGAGGGTCGGTGAAATCAGGGAATTTATCCTCGAACCAGTTTCTCACTGGCGCAGATAGAGTATCGAGGAGTTCCTCGGTATCCATACTGTCATCTATGTACTGAATTTCTGGCATTTTCACTACCGTACAGCAGTCAGGGCTTCGATTGCATAAATGAATGCTTCTGACCAGAGTATGCACTCGGAATCCGAACCAATGCAATTCCTACAACACTCGCATTCCGAACGATATGGGACAATCCACATGGTTGACTACTCACTTAGGATGGCTTGAAAGTCTCCACTCGGACTCGATGCCTCATGAGCGAGAGGAGGATCGATAGGCTGACCTCTCTGCTGAGGAGGAGAGGAGTGGTGCTTCCTTCCTTCGAGATTTACGGAGGTGTGTCTGGTCTAGTCGACTACGGTCCAGTAGGAGCTAGAGTCAAGCGCAAGCTCGTTGATTCTTGGATAGACCATTGGACCAGTCAGGGAGATATTGTGGAAGTCGACTCTCCAACACTCACTCCAGAGGTGGTTTTGGTTGCCAGTGGGCATGTTGGCGAGTTCAATGACCTGATGGTTTCATGCGCTAGCTGTGATTCGGCATTCCGGGCCGACCATCTACTCGAAGGAGTGCACGAAAATCCTGATTCACTTGGCCCCGATGAGGTCTCTGCTTTGTTATCTCAAGGAATTGTCTGTCCTGCCTGTTCAGAACCCAAATGGTCAGAAGTAAGGTCGATGAATCTGATGTTCTCCACGAGAATTGGCGCTATGAACAGAGGTCGTGCAGCCTATATGAGGCCTGAAACAGCTCAGGGCATGTTCATGCTTTACCCCTCTCTTTTCCGGCATTTCAAGCAAAAACTACCCTTCGGAGCCGTGCAAACTGGGAAGGGATACCGCAACGAAATCAGTCCACGACAGGGTATGATTAGGCTGAGAGAGTTCGACATGGCTGAATTAGAGTATTTCATCGACCCCGAAGAGCCTCCTTGCCCCAATCTTTCCACTTGGGCTGACCCCGTGTCTATGGTCCCTGACCCGGAAGGAGAGTATGCAGGAGAGATTCAAATGACTTATGCAGATGCACTATCGAAGGGGATAATCAGACACCCCACCGTGGCTTGGTTCCTCGCTAGGACCATGGATTTCTTGATTGGCGTCGGTATTGATTCCTCAAAGGTCCGGTTCCGTCAGCACTCGGGAACCGAGATGGCACATTATGCAGAGGATTGTTGGGATTGTGAGTTACTAGGAGAGCATGGTTGGGTAGAATGTGTAGGAATAGCAAATCGGACCTGTCATGATTTACAGTCACATGAGGAAGCTAGTGGTAGCAAACTTCTGCGCGCTTGGAGGCAGTTCGATAAGCCTCGAAACGAAATCAGAGATGTTCTCTCCCCTGTATCTGCCATAATCGGTCCTGTATTCAAGGGCCGAGCAGGAGAGGTCGTCGAGGCTCTTTCACAACTCACGGACCTGCCCGATGCGTTGCCTTTTGATCTGCAACTGTCGAACGGCTCATCTGTCGAAATCACACCAGATATGGTAGAAAGAAGGACAGAAGAAGTGACCTTGCATGGAGAGTGGTTCACTCCTCATGTCATAGAGCCGGCCTTCGGTATCGACAGGATTCTCTGGCATGTTCTCGATCACGCCTTTACAGAGACTGAGAAGGAAGGGGCACCTTACTCTATCATGAGGTTAAACTCCAAGGTAGCACCGTACGATGTGGCTGTACTTCCTCTTTTCGACAAACCCGGGATGATGGCGATGGCAAGGGATGTTATTTCTCTGGTGAATTCCGTTCCCGGCCGCAAGGGAGAGATGGATTCCTCCAAGTCGATAGGTAGGCGATATGCTCGAGTGGATGAAATTGGTGTCCCATGGGCAGTCACCATCGATCACGACTCTATTGAAGACGGGACGGTTACAATCAGACGAAGAGACGATCAGAAGCAGGTCAGATGCACTGTCGACAATCTTGTAGCAACCCTTTCTAAGGGTGATTTGAGTATACTGTTCTGACGCGATTCTTATGGAGTCTCGCTGCCACAATATAACATGGTCCCGCGGACTGTCGATGATTGGACCGAGAGATACCGCCCTGACTCGCTGGACCTAATGGAAGGCAACGAGACTCAAATGAGGAAAATCAGACAATGGTTAGACCGCTGGACTGACGGTTCCCCTCCCAAGCGTGGTCTGTTGCTCTCTGGCCCACCTGGTGTGGGTAAGACCTCTTTGGCTCGAGCTGTAGCCAATGAGAGAGGTTGGACGATCATCGAACTCAACGCATCTGTTGACCGTAATGCGGCTTCTATCAGAAGTGCAGCCACACAAAGCTCCCAGCACATTTCTCTGGACAATTTCGCTAGCGGTGCAGGACTGGAGTCGAAGACTCTGATACTGCTTGATGAAGTAGACCACCTGAGTGGTGGCTTTGCCAGAGTTTCTGATGACAGAATAGAGTCCTCATTGCAACTTTCTGAGGAAGCATTAGTGCTTAGAGGAGATACCGGTGGTAAGGCCGAGTTGCTCAACCTACTGGATAACACACAGCAGCCAGTAATCATGACCTGTAACGACCCCATGCGACTTTGGGGTAAGAACCGAGGCTGGAAGAGGAATAAGGACAGGGTGTTGTCTAAGGCGGAATTAGTCGGTTTCAACCGAGTCGGCAAGGTCCACCTAAGGAGGGTAGCGCATAGAATTCTCGACTCCGAAGACATAAGCATCGACCCGGGCGCACTCGAAGCACTGATTGAGGATAATCCTGGAGATTTGAGGGCACTGGTTAGAGACCTGCAGTCAATCTGCACTCTCGAGGATGTTCATATCGGCCTTGAAACAGTTTCTTCGTTGTCTGAAGTCTCAATCAGGGATTCGCAGATTGATGTATTCAAGGCGATGCGAGAAGTATACAAATCGGGCTCTGGTAAACAAGCAGGGTTAGTTCTGATGTCTTCTGACAAAGACCCTGACGATATGCTAGCATGGTTCGCTTGGAACAATCAGACGGTTTTCGACTCTGATACTCTCGCAAGAATCAGCGATGCAATGTGTATGGCGGACAGAGCGTTGGCGACCAAATTCGTCAACCGAGCGTTCCGCTCATGGTATTGGGGCTCTGCCCTCACTTCCCAAGCAGCCGTCTCATTTCGTGCTAGAGATCCTGATTCAGATCCTTATATCGGCTATCCAGACTTCCTGCGGAGAGGGTCTGAGTCTTGGCGTACTGGTACCGTTGTAGGTCATCTCTCAGAGGATTTAGGTACCAGCAAGGCTTCTGTACGCGAGGATCTATGGCCGGGTCTTTTAGCGATCCATGAGCAGTCATTGGGAGCCGACCCGGAGGACTTCACAGTTGCCAAGCACCTCGGATTCGAGGTATCCGGACATCTGGCTCTTCATGGGATACCTCGCAATAGAAAGTTAGCAAGCAGACTGATTGAGATGTATGAATCTGACCAAGAGGAAGAGTTGGATGAGGAAATTCAAACCTTTGAAGAATCACAATCTCCATCAGATGGTGGTGATGAGGGGACTCAGTTCTCTCTGGATTCTTTCTAATCAGTCGGTACCCGACCAAGTCCTCGGATGAAGCAGGACTAGGACTGTTAGCAACTCTAGCCTACCTAGCCACATCAGCAATGTAGCTATTAGCATCGATGGCTCGCTCAGAGCTGCCCATGTCGCAGTAGGTCCGAATGCTCCCAATGCAGGTCCGGTGTTACCGAGCAGTGATACGGAAATTGAGAGAACGTCGGTCATTGTCAGCGAAGGTTCCAGCAACGAAATAGCCAGCATGGACGCGGTCACAAGGACCATCCAAGAGCTAATCATTCCAAGTACTATCCACACCTTCCTCTCTTCAATCACCTGATCATTGAATCTGATTGCCACCACTTGTCGAGGTTGGATTATCTTGACAATCTCTCTCTTCGCCAATTCGAAGGCTATTCTGATTCTGAGTACCTTCAGGCCACCCCCAGTCGAACCAGCCGAGGCTCCAACGACCATCAGTAAAAGCAGAACGAACTGGCTGAATACCGGCCATGTAGCGAAATCGGCTGAAGAGTAACCAGTGCTGGAGATTGATATGGCTTGGAACAATGAGTGCCTCAGTGACTCAAGTGCCCCCAAATCACCCGGACTAGAGCGATAGAGATTGATGGCCATCGCCAACCATGCGACCACAAGGATAAGCAGATAGGTTCGCAGTTCTTCGTCCTTCCACGCCTCGCCTGAGCGTCCTGCGAGCATGAGATGAAGCAGGCTGAAGTTGATACAAGTGAGAAGCATGAATACCATGATGATGCTCTCGACTCTGGCAGATTCAAAAGCCATTATTCCGCTGTCTGAGGTACCGAAACCACCTGATGGAAGTGTTGTCAAAGCGTAATTGGCGGCATCGAACATTCCGATTTCACCCACAAAGTATAGCAGTCCGAACTCAAGGAAAGTAAGTAACACATAGATGAGCCAGAGACGTCGGGCTGTCCACTGCAGAGTAGGGCCTAATCGGGACATGGTGGGACCGGTGAGTTCAGCTCGTGCCAGAGACATGCCACCACCTAGCACTCTTGAAAGAATAAGCAGGCCAAGCATGATTACTCCCATGCCGCCAAGCCACTGTGAAACAGAACGCCATACGAGGATACTTCTGTTCTGGCTCCCGATACAGTCGTCTGCAAGCACCATTTCTGCGCATACCGGGCTCGTCGAGATGTCAATCACAGTGGCCCCGGTGGTAGTGAAACCCGACATGGACTCAAACCAAGAGTGCAGCAGCCCACCTAGCATGCCCCAAACATCCGTATCGCCTGCGATAAATTCGTTAGGGCCATAGAATGCTCCCCCTAGCCAGAATGGTAGTGAGCCTACAGCAACCACAGGAATCCAACCGAGTGCGACAGAAGCGAATGCCTCCCTATCTCTGACTCTTGATGAAGCGTCAGAATTCTCAGCCAGAGAAACAAGAGACTGACCTACTACCAGTGAGATAATGAATGCTGGCAAGTATGTCATTGCAGCATATTCGTAGCCCTCGCTCTCGATGAAGGCGCTGTAGCAGAATACCAACAGCAATGGAATCGAAATCAGTCGAATCGTCCAACCCAGTACGAGCCCAACGACGTCCCAGCGCATCTTCAGTTCTCCAATGCCCTCTCAACCTTCTTTAGGTCGCTCTTCGAGAGGAACAGGTAGATTCTGTCATTGACGTCAATCGTCTCGACCGTATGGGGCTTTAGGACTTCGACTTCGCCTTGCTCGTCATGCCTGTCGACCAGTACTATCCTCGCTCCTATCGCTTTCTCAACCTCCTTGACGGATTTTCCGGCGAAGGAGTGGTCCGGATTGACTTCGGCTGAGATTGAAATAATCGAAGGCATCGGAGGAATGACCTGATATGCCCCGGGCACATTCATGTGGATTGATTTCAACAGTGAAGTCACTGTCACCAGTCTTCGGCTGACTGGACGAGTCAGACCTATTCTATGGACTGCTTCGACCAATGCCCTATCTTTGAGCAGCAGGCCGGTTCTAGGAACTCCCTTGTCCTTTGCACGCATTGAGATTGCGATGTTCAGATTGTCGTCATCTAACGCTGCGACCGCAATATCGTGGCTGTCTATTCCCAACTCGCTGAGCAGTTCCTCATCCTGCGGGTCTCCGTGAATCACGTCCAGTCTCTTGCTGTTGCCTACCGGTGACCCGACCAATTCGTTAGCCAGATCCAAGTCCGGTTCGATTACAATGACGCTCGAACCCTTAGACAAGTAGTGATCGGAGAGTCTTGATCCAAAGTTACTGGCTCCAAATATCGCTACCTGTGCATTCTCAGGAAAGTCCTCATCCTTCCTACCAACAGCTCGGGTAATCTGTGGGAACTGGTCTGTGGAGCGTGAGACGAAAGCGAGAATTTGTCCTTCTTGGATAATCTCGTCACCGGTTGAGATATTACCCTTCTCTCCGGGGTTCCTGATGGCGTAGATTGATGGAATTCCGACGAAAATCTCTCCGACTTGGCCCGTTTTTGTACCTATCAGAGGTGAGTTGGCCATTACCTCGGAGACAGCAATCCAAGAGGTTCCTCCCATAGGGAGAATCTCATCGATTGAGGGGGCCAGAAGGCCTGCAGCGAGCTGTTCCACAATCTCGTCCGAAGCACAGACAACATGGTCGGCTCGAGACCAGTTCTCAAGTGGACCTGCTCCTTTTGAGGGGTCGAGCAAGGTGGGGTCGCGAATCTTCGCAATAGTAGTCAGTCCACTGCTTCTGCGGTCTCCGACCTGCTCTCCGAAGACCTTCTTTGCAAATGCGCAACCTAGCAAATTTGTCTCATCATCGTTGGTTGCAAGCACTACTATCTCGGCATCGCTGATTCCCGCTCGAAGCAGCGATTCACGAGACAGTGCACTACCTGTAATCAGTAAACAGTCTAAGCTCTGAGATTCAATGATTGCAGTCGGATTAGGATCTATGAGAGCCACGCTCCTACTCTCCTGTCTGAGAGCTGCAGCGACCCCTCGGCCAATCTCCCCGGCCCCTGCAATAATTACTCGCATGCGGTGAAACCCTCGGCGGGGCGGATATAATACTGCGCCATTGGCATGCGTGAATCCGACTTAAAGCCCACATTGAGAGTTTACTCGTCGGAATCGACGGACTCTCCTCTGATTCTGCTGTCTGAGGCTTCTCTGTGCCTGTCTGATTGCCTAGTTGTACGCCTGTAGGCCTGTTTTGCAGCTGGAGTCATGCCCGAAGGTAGCCATTTCGACTGGGCTTTGTTCCAAGCAAGAGCTAGCCCGGGCAAGACGGCTATGAGAGTGAATGGAGTGAATAGTGACAGAACTAGACACACGGTCAATGCCGCGCGATAAACCGTGGACATTACATATGGGCGCAATCTGTTTGATTCGAGTAGTTCTGCGCCCTGCCAGCAAGCCGGTAGAGCGTGTCCCAGACACGAGCACAGAGCGATAACTAAGGCGAGTACCAGACTCATTGCATTGACGCCAGAATAGTCCGAATACGCCAATTCCTCATTGAAAAGGCGGAATATCAGCACACATGCCTGCATTGAGCCAATACCCAGTCCCAATGCCCATCCGAATGGGGGAGAGGCTCGCAATGAGGCGGTTCTTGAGCGAGATAGGAGAAACAAAACGAATGCTGATTCAGCCGCAGTGATCAGAATAGCGACGGTGAAGGCCCCGATGATATTGAGGTATGACAAAATGACTGAAGATAGGATCATTCTGTCTACGAATACTGCTAGTAACATACCTACTA
>CAYMRU010000002.1:0-60164 GCA_964392975.1 uncultured Candidatus Poseidoniales archaeon
GAACCGAAGGTATTCCGAATTATCAGATACAGACGATGACGATATACATCAGAGGTGTCTATCTGCCAGGATTCGAGTTAGTTGGAACGATGATGATTACCACTCTCGCGGCGGCAGCCATAGCAGGCAGGTTCCGTGACGATGAGGGCGATGATTCGGACGAGCCCAGAGAGCTCGATGCTCGTCTGTTCTGACCCTAGTCTGAAACATTGATTAGTCAACGGGTTGATAACCGACCTCTGTGACGTGCGCATGTAGGGGAGTTCGATGAGCGACGGAGGTCTGCTGCAGAAGGCGATAGATCAACAATCTGCAGGCCAGGACGAACCGGTTTTCGTGGCCGATGTTGAATCCACTGATTCCAAGGGTCCCCTTTCCAATCCTCTCAGTTACGGTGCCGGTTTAGCAGTTCTTGGACTCGTAGTTTCACTTGTAGTTTCCAGACCGAGCATCCAGAGCGATTACGCATTCTTGGGGCTCATTCCAATTCTCATGTTTGCCCTCTCATTCTATTTGGTTTGGAATGCAATCGGCAGGAAGCAGACCGCCGCAATTGCCGTAGCATACATCTTACTTGCAGCATCGCCCTATCTGATAATGAGCCTATCAACTGGAGAGATTACCGTTACAGATTCTGAACTATCAGATGATTCCACAACTATCACCTTGACTATAAGGGAATCAGGGGCAATAATGGGTTCCTCAGTCGACTCTGCAGACGTATCAATCACATACGACGGATCCGAAGTATACTCAGAATCCATGGCCTTTTCAATTAACAGAGAGGACGGCTACGGCAAGTATGGGGAAATCGATCTCACTGTAGCAGATTGGTACGATGCAAACGCAGCAGACGACGCAGAATATGTCGTGACCGTAGATGTCGGTACTTCTTCTGATTCCATGCAACTCCAGTCTCGACACCTACAGAGGACTGTCGATGACGTGAAGGGGGACACTTCTGGTGCCATGGGGACCGGTAACGACTGTGATAGTTCCAAGGAATCCTGCGTAATCGGAGTCGCCCTCAGGTCGTGGTCTGGGCTAGATGCACTCGGAGACAATCCTCCTGGGTCTCTGCCATATGCGGACTACACGGTTCAGGCTAACCTGTACTATGGCTCCAGCGTTGTAATCGCTTATCCTCTGGTCACAGTCGTGAACGGGGTCGCTGAGTGGGATTCAGGCAATGGAGAGTACGGAGGAGGGAGCGCTCTAGTCGGTGAAGACGGCTCTGAACTACCTCTGCCCGGATCAGTCGAGTCCTTCGAACTTAACACCAAGTATGTCCCCATAGAAGATTGGGCAGTGAGTGATTTCGGATGTTATCACTTCATAATCGAAGTCTCACAAACTTCTCCTTGGTCTGACGGATCTATTGTTTCTCACACTTCGTACTACGAGTACACAGAGGAGGGAGGCGAGTCAGAACCAGGGGAGCCATCTGACAACCCTACAAATGAGGCATGGACCAAGGTCACCAGTTGCGATGACTAATACTCGTCCTTCGAATAATCTGAGTCCTCATCCTCTACGATGGCATCCGAGGCTCGCCTGAGCATCGTGGTGCCCGCGATGACCATCGCCACAACTATGGCTGCAAGTAGAGGCAGCATTGACATAGAGTCATCTTCCTCTGGCTCCGTCCAAGTAGCACCACCAGTGGTCATACTTCCTCCTCCGAAGGCTCCATCTTCAACCAGTTGAGTTGGAGTGAGAATCCTGCAGGTCAGCGAAGCCTCTCCAATCTGTGAGTGCCTCCATCCGAATGAAACTTCGACTGATTCTCCCGCTTCAATCCTCGCTTGCTGGTACCCTCCGATATCTGCCTCGAGACCGGTCTCAGTGACTTCACACGTGAAGTAAAGCAAAGCTGCAGCAGTGCCCCTATTGGCCAATCCGGCTACAACCGGCATCGATTGACCTCTTGCTTTGGAAGAGGATTCCTCAGGGATTTCCAAAGACTCCCACTCGACAAAAGGAGTTCCTGAATCGAGTACAATCGACTCCGACCAGCCTAGATTCACTACTCCTCCACCATAGTTTCCTATGCCGGATGTCTGAGGATTCCAACCCGTCTCGTAAGAGATAATCTCGATGGTCGCAGACTCGGTCCAGACTGTGCCGTCAGCATAGCCAATCTCCACCACTCTCTCGTTGCCGTTATTGATGTAGGCTGTGCCATTCTCATTGCTGAAAATCTCTTGCACAGCCTCCTGGGGGCCTATTCCAGAGATTTTGAGGACCACATACTTGGCATCCATTTGAAGCGACTGGTCTGAGACTCTCCTCTCCCACTTGTCGATAAGGTCTCCCGAGCCGACCACTCCTTCTCCCCAGAATAATTCGGAGTAAGCCCCTGCCCTGACGTCGTGGTCATCTAGACTCGCCGAGAATGAAGTCGAGCCCAGTAGATCCAACCTTCCCGAGTCATCGACTATAATCGGGCCGACCCGGTCGAACACCGTGCTATCTGCACTCAGAACCCCGTCAACAATTAACTGACCTCCGATTAGTTCAGAGGAGGAGGACTGCATGTGCCCTGCGACGTGCAATTCGAATCCCGAATCCCCCGCACCTTTCATGTTGACAGATTCCAAATCAGTGCCAAGGATTGTGTTCACTCCTCCAGCCGCTGTGCTGATGCTGATAGAAGCAATCGAGACCGAACTAGTCGAATATCCAGTTAGGCCAATCCATACATCTCCCGCACCGTCTTCGAAACTGAACGTGTGCGAACTTCCATCAAGATTGATTGAGTCATCACCGATGTGAGCAGCATCACCGTAGTAACTGTCTCCTTCCATCGCTCTCATCTCTACTTCGAAGGAGCCAGAGATTCCTTCTCCCGGGACTTTGAATCGAGACATGTTCTGCTCATCCCAGTAACCCATGCTGGCGATGGCAGTAGGCGGTGAGTCTGACCTCAGAGTGGATTGGCTGATGGTCAAATGACCTCCCTGATCGACATGGATGCTGGATCCTAGAGCCATCTCCACGTTCGCATCATCAATAGTGAGGTGGCCGCCATCAACGATTCTCACCACTCCATCCACCGACTCATCACCGGTCCAAGTCACATCTGCACTGATTACCGTTTGTGAGTCTTCAGCGAATACCGTACCCGGGACCAACAGGACAGAGGTAATTATCAGCATGGATTGTAGCAGCAGAGCAGTTCGCATTGGTTACGATTAAATGAGAAGGCCATGAATAGTTTTGCCCGCCATTCTTCGGATAGGGTTCATTCGCTGTGCGCTTCTGGCACACCCGTGAGTGTGTCACCGCTCTTCCCTACTTCCGACTCCGCGGACTTCGCATTGAACATCCTGACAGTGCTGATGATGTACGGGCCATTCTACCTAGCCAATACAGGAGCGATGCTCTTCGGCAAGTGGATTCCAGACAAGTTTGGCTTCAGCAGTGTGGTAGTCGACGGTGGTAAAGAATGGAGTGACGGCTACAGAATTCTGGGCGACGGCAAGACGTGGAATGGTTTGTTCGGAGGAGCCGTGTTCTCAGGTCTGCTGGCGATGTTGGCTCATCATCTTTGGAGTTCTAATTCGCCCCCGGATGCAAGGCCATTTGTCGATCCTACTCTCTTCAGCGACTCATCCGATTGGTTCTGGATCGGCGGCGAGTGGGGGGCTGCCTTTGTCATGGGCTTCACTCTCGGGCTGGCTTGCATGCTTGGCGACACAGCCGGCTCATTCATCAAGCGTCGTCGAGGCCTCAAAAGAGAGGGAGATGAGAGTTCCAAGGCCCCTCTACTGGACACGGTTCCTTTCGCTCTTTCGATATTCCTGTTCTCATTCTTACTCTTCGATGGACAGATTCTGACACATGAGCAATTGCATGGAGAGATTATCACATTACTGGTCTTGACTCCAATCATCCATCGCCTGTTCAATATTCTTGGTTTCCGACTCGGTCTGAAGTCAGTCCCGTACTAGAACTCGCCCCTCGGAATCCATTATCTCCTGATGGCCTCACGCGTACGTATGGGTCCCATGACAGTCTTGGTTGTCGGGAGCGGAGGAAGAGAGCACGCTCTGTGTATCGGACTTGCCAACAGCCCCTCGGTGGAAGCTGTGCACTGCTCCCCCGGCAACGCGGGCACGTCGATGGTGGCAACAAACCATGGAGTCTCCACTAGCGATATCGAAGGGATGGTCGCCTTGGCTCTTGAAGTGACTGCCGACTTAGTCGTAGTCGGGCCAGAGGCACCACTTGTCAATGGCCTTGCAGACTCACTCAGAGAGGCAGGCGTCTCCTGCTTCGGACCCCATTCCAGTGGAGCGCGACTAGAAGCCTCAAAACTACACGCAAAGGAAATCATGAGGTCACTGGGCGTTCCCACTGGTAGCCACCTAGTCGTAGATGATAAATCTACGATTTCAAGCGCACTCGACAGTTTCGAGGCACCTTGGGTGGTTAAGCGAGATGTTCTCGCTGCGGGAAAGGGAGTTACAGTGACCTCTGACAGAGAGGTTGCTGAGAAGGCGCTGTCGGAAGGAATCGAATTGGACGACTTCGTCCTTCTTGAGGAGCACCTGTTCGGGGAAGAGGCATCCGTCCTAGTAGTAATGGATGAATCGGGTTACATCTGTCTGCCAGCCAGCCAGGATCACAAGCGAGTCGGAGAGGGCGATACAGGTCCCAACACAGGAGGCATGGGTGCTTATGCTCCCGCGCCGGTGGTTTCTGACTCCGTGATGCATCGTGTCACTAGTGAGATAGTCGAACCTATGCACCATCATCTGAGGAATCAGGAGACTCCCTATCGCGGCTGCTTGTACGTGGGGTTGATAATCGACAAGGATGGCTCGCCCGGAGTCATTGAATTCAACGTTAGGTTCGGTGACCCTGAGACACAGGTCACCCTGCCTCTGATTTCTAGTGACCTGGGTCGACTATTGCTCGCTTGCGCTGAAGGAAGGGTGGTCGATGAGGAATGCGAGTTCCATAGCCTAAGTGCAGCCACGGTCGTACTCGCCTCTGAAGGATACCCTGCATCTTCTTCTACTGGCAGGGCCATCTCAGGGAGCGAAGTCAGAATAGAGGAGGGAATGACTTCAGCATTCGTTCACTACGCCGGCACAGCTCTGGGTGACGATGGACAACTCGTTTCATCGGGTGGAAGGGTACTTTCGGCTACTGGATTGGCCCCTTCGCTTAGCGATTCAGTGGTTGCCGCCTATGAGTTGATGGACTGCATTGAGCTTGAAGGATCGCACTTCAGGTCCGACATCGCCTACAGGGCACTCTAGCGATTTCTCATGCCCTTCCACGCGACCTGCATCAGCGAACCATTCTACGAATGGTTATAACAGCCTGTCAAATCGGCGCGACGCTAGCCTACGGGCTGAACACGGTGATTAATGATGAATGAGTATGATACCGGCGCTGAATCGGGCCTCTCCCAGACGGGAGTCGCTTCCGTCCCAGCGGTGCTAGTTGCATTACTGGCACTGTTCTTTGGGACCGATTACGTCGCGAACGGAGCTATGGAAAATGACGGATATACGCAAGTCCTGATTCTGCCCGTAGTAGCCTCTCTGGCTGCTGGGCTCGGCAGAATCGGTGCCTTCGCTTCCTTCGGCCAATTCTCCAAGCACAGGAGTACTGTCGTGATTCTAGGTTTCTTCTGTTCCGCAGTGGTTATCTCACTTGCCTACAACCTATTTGAGAGCGTCGGCAGACTGGGAGCTTTTACTTTCGCCTTTGTTGGCATTGTAACCTACACACTGACTCGATCTGACAGGAGAGAGGAATCCAGTATCTTCCTCTCTGTAGTAGTCGGATTCCACCTAGCAGTTTCTCATGCTGCAAACTCGGTTCTGAACTCGTCCGAATGGGCAGGTTCGGCACCTGACCTTATTGACGCTGAGAGGGCTGCCATAGCATCTGTCTTCTTCGCTTTCTGGGCGACATCCATCGTTGCAGGCATGATTATCACTGCTCTGATGAGGAGCAGTTTGGATTCACCCGGGTCTGGAACCTTAGGGACTCATCTGTCTGCTTCCAACAGGGTCCTCATGGTCACGCTATTGGCTATATTATTGGTGCAGACCATCCCGCTAGTTTGGTTGGGGCAACTATCCGGAGTACAAGAGTTCGCAGATCACAAGTATCTGGGTTCGATTTGGGCATTCTTCACTACTGCTGTAGTACTCTTCGCCGCCTTCTGTCACTGCGAGAGATGGCATATGATTGGCGCACTGGTTTCTGTGAATTGGTTACTCTACACTGCAGGACATCTGCAAGAGATTGGAAACGAGTTCCCTAGCTTCCTCTCAGGCGAGGACACCATGAGTACATTCTCATGGTTCTTCATCGGTTTCTGGCTGAACGTAGCTACAATCATGGTTGCATCGCGCGGCTACTTCGGCGATGTATCTCCTCGACACGAACCGAGCCAGACACGAATCTGGTGGCAGAACAACTCCTACTCCATCATGGTAGCACTCGCGATTTTCGTCGCATTCGCAGTCAGAACTGGCTGGAACGTTCTACCGGCGATGAACGCCTCAGCTACGGGCCTGTGGGACATGACCGGAGGTTCGGACCCGTGGTACATGAAGCGAGTAGTCGATTACATCGTTGCGGAGAGAAGCCACTACATCTTCGATCATGACAGAGCCTACCCGATGGGGGCCATCAATCCCCGTCCACCACTCTTTTCGTGGTCACTCGCTCTAGGTGGACTCGGCCTATCTTGGCTGCTGGAGATGCCTGCAGATCAGGCTACTTGGTGGAGCGTCGCTGCCATGCCAGCCGTCTTCGGCTCGCTGATTGTTCTTCCACTTGCTGCAATCGCAAAGAACATTCACAGCAAGGGCGCCGGAATCCTGACTGCCTGGCTGATAGCCCTCATGCCCGGACATATCTCGCATGCTACATTCGGGCTTGCTGACCACGACTCGTTCGCTCTGCTTTTCCTTTCCATGGCATTCTACTACTGGGTCAGAGCAATAGAAAATCTGGGCACAGAGAGGATGTTCCAAAATCCGAGCTCAAGTCCGCTGTATCTTCTCGCAGGAATCAGGGAGACTTGGCATAGGAATCCACTAGCTATGTCTTACGCGACCATGTCCGGAATCTCATTCTCTACCGTAGCCCTTGGATGGAAGGGATTCGTTTACGGCCCGGGGATTCTGTTTCTGGCCTTCTCAGGACAGATAGTCCTCAATATGTTCCGCAGGAGGGACAGTTTGCCTCTCACAGCCGCCGCTCTACAGATGCTCCTAACTTGCTTCTTAATCCCATTGCCATTCTACATGTGGCCCGGGCTGAACCTCGTGTTCGACCCCAGCGGATTCCAGCCGATGTTCTACATCATCGGATTCACACTAGTTCTAGGATGGGTCGCATCATCATTCAGGGACAAGCCATGGCTACTGGTTCTAGGAACTGGAGGTTTGATGATTGGAGGTATTCTAGCGATTCTTTATGTCCTACAGGAATTGGAGATCTATAGCGGATGGGACATTCTCTTCACTGGAGGATTCTACTTCTCGAAGAACAAGATCTTCGGGACCATCGGAGAGGCTCAGGCCCCAAGCAGAGGAGTTCTGTTCGCATCATACGGGCCCGTGGTAGCACTGATTGCCGTCGGTTGTGCTTTCGTCTTGATGTGGAGAGGAGCTCGCAGGGAGCGCCAGAGCCATCTACTACTGGGCCTCTGGGTTATTATCGCCACCTATATGGCGTGGTCCGCTGGCAGATTCATTTTCAACGCGACTCCCGCAATGGCAGTTGTAGGCGGAATAGGCCTAGCTATGCTCTGGCAAGGTGCAGACTTCACTTCCTTCGTCAAGGAATGGCGTCGATCGGGCATTGGCACTCCTAGAACTAGATTCAGATCAGTTTGGCCAGCCACCAAGCGTAATCCGGCCATTCCGACGATTCTTGTGATTCTGATGATGGTGGCATCGCAACACGCCACGTACGGAATAGACTCGGGCATCCCAAGAGGTGAGGCATCTGCTTCTGACGTCGATCAGACAATCCACGACATAGCCCCGGACTTCCTCCGAGCGGAACTTCTTGGGCTCTCAGTACTGAAGAGCGAAGGTTACAACCCAGACTCTCAGATGTGGTACATGGGCACTTTCGGACCTGGATTCAATAGCGGCTCTTGGAATCTAGCTTACGAATGGCTCTCTGAACAGGATTCTGATGTGAGCTTCAGCGAGAGACCAGCCTTCGTATCTTGGTGGGACTATGGATTCCAAGCTCTGGCTCAAGGCCAACATCCTACAGTGGCTGACAACTTCCAGTCCGGAATCCCTCACAGCGGAGGGATGCTTCTTTCAAATAGCCAAGAAGACACTCTGTCTCTGTTCATCACAACATTAGCCCAAGGTGACCGGCGCTACAACGACGGCGAAGGATTCACGGATGACTTCAGAACTGCTCTCTCTCAGCACATGTCAGAAGAACAACTTGTAGAGTATGACAGCATACTATCTATCGGAGTCAATGATGAGGACTTCGTCATTAATCGAGCTATGGCCATCGTGGCTACAGACGAACACACCGAACTCTTGCGAGGGTACGCTATCGACGAGGATGGAATTCCCCTGTCCAATGAGATGTGGAAGGTCCTTATTGGCGGCAATCAGATGGGTAACTCCACAGACAACGAGACAGAGGCTCTGGAGTTATACAACGCAACCAGGCTGAATAACGCCCAGTTCAAAATGGATACCACGCACTACTTGATTGGTGGCTACAGGTACACAAGTGACCTAATCGAGGACTTCAATGACGTTTCCACTGGACTACACAGGACTAATGCGAAACTCGCTTTGAGCCGTGCATTCCTCTCCACTGCCTTCGACATGGATGAGTTGTCAGACATTTATCATGACATCACCGGCCTAGAGTACGAGGTCCAAGACTACCAAGGTACATTGGGCGAGACAGTAATTCGAAACAACGACATCCGGTATTTCGCAATCGACAACAGACTCTACCCTCTAGGAGGGGCATATTATGGAGACTACCAATATCACCGTGGTCAGACCACCGGAATCTTCCACGCACCTACAGGCTTGTCGGGTCTCGATTTGGACGACTATATCACCTCAGTCTACGAGACTCAGAGAGGCGATGGCCCAATCATCCCAAGAACCGCTGCAGAGTACGAGGAAGAATATCTGAACGATATCATCCGTCAAAGTTCTGGAGCATCATCTGACTCGAATGAAATCATCAGGATGGTCGACATCGACTATCAGCAGCAGGCTGCCTTCTTCGAGACCATGGTTGCAAGATTCTACGTTGGCTACTCGACATCCATGCTGGGATTACCGGGCGATGCAGAGCAACCTGCTCCTCACTTCTACATGTCTGGGGCGCCCGGTTCCTACTTGGAGAATGCATATCCTCTTCCAGGGGCAATGATGAATCACTTTGCTCTAGCCAACTGGTATGACGACGAGCGCTGCGAATTACTAGAAGATGGCAGTAAGGTAGACGAGGATTGTAACGATCCCACAATAGGTTCTGCAAATACACAAGTCAAGATCATGAAGTACTACAGCGGTGCAACCTTGGAGGGCACCGTCGAGCTTGAAGGATCCGGACCTATACCCAACGCGCGAATCCTGATTGAGCGCGATGCATTCAGCGGCGAAGAGGAAGCCGATGCCAACGGATATGTGGTCGATGCCGATGACAGGACTTACTGGATTCCGATTGGATATGCCGATGCTGACGAGAATGGACGATTCTCATTCACAGTGCCAGCAGGCAAGATTCGTGTCTCTGCGTTCATCGGAGAAACGAATCTAGATGCAGCTAGGTCTTCGATGATGGCCGGCGATGTCGGGCAATTACTGGGTGACATCTTCCAAGAAACTTCCAATGACCGAATCGTGAATCCTATTACCGGAATTCTAGCCAATGTATCCGGCGCAACGTGGTTGTCTGAAACCATCGTCAACGTCTCAGGTGAAGCAGGACATAGTAACGGCGAGCAAATGGTGTTTGGAAACATCTCCGTGGAACCATCTCATGCTACTGGGTTGCTAGTTTGGTCGGGGGCCGAATTCTTCGACCAAGAGCCATTGACTGATGTAACGGTAGAGATTAGACCTTCATCAGAACGTGTTCAAATGGCCCCATACACGACCACTACCTCAAGCGGAATCGTCGAAGGTCGTGACTTGACCTTCGGAGGAATCGGTGAAGTCACATTCACCGGTGATGGCTCACTGGTTTCACAAGGAGTAGTAACAATCACCGACTTCACAGGTAATCACACCCAAACGATATCGCACAATCACAGCCTGACTGGAGATGGCCTGTTCTTAGGCAGCGGAACTCTTTCAGGAACTTTGCATGACGATGTGGAATTGGAGGAATGTGTTACCAGTATTATCTCGATAGAGATTCAAGACGGAGGGAGTGGATACTCTACCTCTACCAACATTTCCATAGAAGGAGGCAGCGGCTCTGGCGCAACTGCTAGGGCATTCCTGATGGAAGAGAGTATTTCCGTAATCCAAATCACCAATGGCGGTACCGGTTATCACGTCGATGATATTGACAACATTACTATTTCAATCGAAGATTCTTCTGGTACTGGAGCTTTGGCCGTGGTCACCGAAATAGGTAATTCAGTTCCGAAGAACTCCTCCGTTTGCATGTTATCGGGAGGGGACTATCTGCTCTCGGGAAGCTTGAATGCAACTGGACGATTCACTTCAGATGGGTCCTCATCATTCATTCGGAGTCTGAGTCATGCTACCCTCGTCGGATCTGGAACTTTCGAAGTAGACACTTCGGAGGAATTAGAGAGCTACGGGACCATTAATGGGACCTTCTCCAAAGTAGAGGGAGAAGGAATCTTCAGCGGACCGATGGTCCAATCTGGAACTTTCCACTTCATAGATATAGTGCCCGGGAAATACGATATCACAGTTATCTTCGACGACGAAACCAGAGTCGATTTGGAAGAGTCATTCATCATCCCGTTAATTGGGAATCCCGAGGTTACCACTGTACGTATTTCCGGCGGCTCAATCAGCGGTTATCTACTCAATTCGACTGGCTCGCCAATAAATGAATCCATCGCCCTGCTCAAAGAAGGCGCAACCACAGCCGATGCCTCGGAGATTTGCGGCGAGTCAGACTCGACTTCGTGTCTACTGATTCCTGATGCCGATGGATTCTTCGAGTTCGGACCAATCATACCCGGGAATTACACCGCTCAGACTGATATCGATGGAGATGGATTCCCTGAGTTATCTGAGGACTACGTGTTCGAACCCGAATCGGACCTTTCGGTCGAGTTCCCCTCGCCCGTTCCAGATATGTCAGACCTTACCTTCACACTGGTCGAGAATGGTAATGAAGTGAGGAATCTGGACCTCTCCATGCGACTTAAGAACGGTACAGGAGGGCCCACAATCGTAGAATTCGATAATGAATCTGGCCACTATCTGGCTGAGCTTGCTCATGGAATTTGGATCCTGAATTACACCCTTTCCGACGAAATGCAGCTCTGGGAGCAGATTGAGATCGGCGGGGAAGACATCAGTGCTGAGTACGAGTTTGAAGTCAGTATTCGAATAAGCGGTACAGCATACTATGAGGAGAATCTAGAGGCCCAAGAGGGACCAGATGAGGAGAAGGTGCTCGACCATGTCCCAGTCGAATTCCACTGGGATGGATTCAGTACGGCGGCAGAAACGGATGGAAGCGGGAGATTCTCCGTAGTCCTGCCAGAAGACTCCGTAGTCGATGCCACAGTTCAGCTTGCTGGAGCGATGTTGAATCTGGTTAACGGCACTAGGTTCACAGTAACTTCGGACGGACCCAGCATAGATGGAGAGGTGAAAGACAACCTGACTCTATTGGCTACTCCGGGATACTCCGTTGCAGGAGTCGTTAGCATTAATCGAGCCGATAATCCTCTGCAATCGACCTATGGAGGATGGCAGCCAATAGTGGTTGTCGCTGACAACTCTGATACCGAAGTCCGCTGGCATGCGGATGTAATGGAGGACGGGCATTTCCAAATGGCCTTGCCAGGAGGCAATTGGTCATTCGACCTTAATGCCGACTGGATTGATTCCACTAGCGCTGAACTGCATGTGGATGGCAAGAATGACTCAGTCGAAGTTATCGCCAGACCAATCAACAGCACCGTGTCAGTGACTCTATTTATGGATCACAGCGCCGACAACAACGCAACAAATGGAACCGCGGTAACATACCCATTCAACATACTTGATGCATTCAACAACTCCAGAGTGGTCTACAAGGTGAGTGAAGATGGAATTGAGTGGACCGAAGATGGTCTCGCCGAAATCTCTCTCGAGCCAGGATTCTACCGTATCGACGTCTCTACATCAGACCCCGAGGAGGATTTATTCGGCACTAGGATTATGACAGGAAAGACGCGCTTCGATGTAGGCCTACTTGGAGGAGACATAGAGAGATCCCTAGGCTTTGACCCAGAATGGAGAGTCAATATCACCTTCACCAATGAGAGCGGAGGAATCCTATCTGGGCAGCAAGTTAAGTTGATGAACAAGGAAACAGGTTGGGTGATATCTCATGATACCGATGATAATGGGGCTCTGAATGCACACCTTCCGGAGGGAGAATGGATAGTTTCAATCCCTCCGTTTGAAACCTCACAAGGTGTCTGGGAGATTCTGAGAAATCTCATCATCTCTTCTTCAGACACTGCAGCGAATGACGTCTCACTGTCTACCTCCCAAGTCGCCGAATTTGAACTGTCTCTGTCCGAGGACTACTCCGGCGAATCGCTTGATGGAGTCTCAGTATCCCTTGAATCGCTAGAAGGCTTGGGCACAATACAAATTAATCCCACAGATGCATCTGGTTCGGTTACTGAAACCATTGCTCCAGGGAATTGGCAGGTTTCACTCAATATTACTGAGAGCGGCCAGAGGTGGATTATTGAATCCGAGAACTCCACGCTCGCAGCCTCACCAGGAGATAACCCGCGAATGAATCTTACAGCTAGTAAATATGTGGAATTGAGCGGCAATGTTTTCTGGGACTTCGATGACGATAACTCCTCGGATGTCGGCGAAGGTCTTGAGAATTCATCAGTACGGATTGTAGGCCTAAATCACAACTACACGGCCACCACAGACAGTAGTGGCAAATGGTCGCTTTTCGTTCCCGCAGGGACATCATGGGAGATTGAGATTACTGCAGATGGCTTCTCTTTCCAGAATGCATCTATCTCAGTCTCAGATGCCCCCGAATCGGTTGATCTCGAAATGTTTGCCCAACCGGTCCTTGTGCAGGGCACAATATCATACATCGATTCCGAGCAGTTATCATCCATTTCCGAAGGAGTCAATCTCGAATTGATTCCCGTCGAGGGACTGGTTCGAGGGACGATTATTCCAGAGAAGGAGGTCTCTGATGGCTCCTGGACTGGCAACTGGTCGGCTGAGGTCGAGCCTGGGGATTGGATTCTCAGAGCCACCTACGAGGAAGATAACCTGATTGCGATGGGACTTGTAGAGGCAGAGGTAGCCGTCGGCTATACTCTCGACCTTGAGATGACCGAGGGTGGTTGGTTCCGATTGGATACTGAATGGTTGGACTATGATGGCGCCTCTCGAACTCTAGCAGATACGAATCTCGCCGAAGCTGATATCCTAGACGAACCGAATCTAATCATAAACATCGGCTCTGGCATGGAATGGGTGCAACCCGTGAGTGAAGACGGTTCCATCGAGATGCTGATGATTCCGGGAACCATAGATACATCCAGCGAGTTTGAGGTCTCACAGAGAAATCTCACAATGTCCTACACGGGTGGACAGGGGGTCACGATTAGACCCGGCCAGGAAGCACCACCGGCCACCCTGTCTCACGTCCGAATAGCGAACCACGAAGTCTCGATTTACATCACCAACAGTTCGGGAGGAGATCCCGATTATGATGGAGAAGGAGATGATGCCAGAGCCCTAGCGAACTCTGAAGGGGGATTCGACCCAATTGAGTTCATACTAACCGTGGATTACCTTGGTCACGAGCCGTTTGATTCATTCAATAGCTTTGGAGAAGTTTCAGGTACAGATTCGAACCTCTGGAAAGTTGAGATGCACAATGGTTCCGGAGAATGGAACAACAGCGCACAATTTGATTTGGGCCTTGACCACGTGCTAAATTTCACAGACTTACATGTTCGCGTGACTCCGGCCAACCAATCTTCTGCTCATTCATTTACCAACGGCCACACAATTCGACTATTTTTAGCATCAACCGAAGACGGCTACATGAAAGACCATGTAGTGACCGTAAAAATCCCTCAGATTCATGGTTTCAAACTCACAGAACCTATGGTGGATGTTTATGGAATCCAGCCTGGAGAGTCTATTTCTACTGGAATACAAATTACAAATTCCGGAAATGGAGACGAGCGTTACGAGTTTGAGTTCGATGACTCGGAACTCCCAGAATATTGGGTTCGCACCGGGGCGACTTCACACACCTTGGGAGCATACGCTTCAACAACTCACAGTGTGTCAGTCACGGCTCCTGCAAACGCTTCTGACGAGGAATTCACAATCTATGTCTTGGTCAGAGATAAGGCGAATAACACATACCCCGAGATTGAAATTAACATACAGACTTCTATGCCTTCACTCCGAATAGACTCACATCAGAACTACAATGGTGGCGAGGACGCCGAGGCGGGCCAGACTGCACGGTACAACGTCGTGGTCGTGAACACCGGACTAATCGATGCTCAGCAAGTTCAGTTGAACGGTACCCTGTGCGACTCATACAGTGGTTGCCCTAGCACTTCCAGTACAGGAGTCACAGGAACCGACACACGTGACATACCCGCCAATTCTGAAGTCGTGTTTAATATCTACTTCAATCTCTCAGATATTAGTCCAGATACCTATTACTTCCACTTTGAGATAAACAACACAGGATTCGATTCTGTCGAGGACTACTCGATTAAAGACATCAAAGTACGCTCACCACCCGTCGAAGGCAACTCAGAATGGATAGGATGGCTGTTGGCAGGGATGCTGATTCTAGCCTTACTCATACTGACTAGGAGAGGGGGCAGACGTAGGGGAACGGCTCCGTTCTGAACTCTATTCTATATACGAACAGCAACTGATAGTATTCGGTGGTAGCATGCCTGCCTTGGACAAGTTGGAGTTGATGCCCGAGCCAGATGATCCCAGGATGATGACGACTGTCGACCGAGATGCCCCCGGTTATCCAGGAGATGCATACGGGCTGTCCGACGAGGCGGCTAGGCAACTGCGTTGGCCGGCAGCACCATTGAAGGAGATTCTTTGGCCATGGGGGGCCATCACCTTCGCCTTCGGTGCTGCCTTCATGCTACTTATCTGGCCTTTCATCAATGCATATCTCGCCCCGGTCCTCCCTGAGACCGAATGGGCCTTCGATTCCACAGGTATTCGCGAGCTCCAGGAGTCTGGACTCGATGGAACTGGTGTCCACGTATGCATGGTGGATACGGGCATCGACGCAGAACACCCGGATTTCTCCAATCTCTCTTTGGTGGGATTCAGAGACTTCTACGAGGGCCAGCATGACAATATCAGAGATGTCGGTGATGATTGGCATGGGACGATGATGGCAGGACTTCTGGTAGCAGATGGCAAGTTCCGTGGCGCAGCGCCAGGGGTAGATCTCTCAGTCGCCTTGGCCCTCGGGCCCTCTGGAACTTCAGGCCAAGAGGATATGGTGGCCCAGGCTGTACGATGGTGCAGAATTACTCAAGACGCCGACATCATCTCGCTGAGCTTAGGAACCAATCCCGGTAGCGGTATGACAGAGCAATCGCAGACCGCGAGAGCCGTGGAAGAGGCACTGGAAGCAGGAATATTCGTAGTCGCGGCAGCAGGGAACAGAGAGCCGGATGAGATGTTCTCAGACGTTTCAGTACCGGCCAATGTAGGAGGGGTTATCGCGGTCGGTTCGATTACCCGAAGCGGAGGAGTTTGGTCTCAGTCTGCAACCGGTTCAGATGTTGACCCTTACACTCAGCAGAACCGTACATATCCTGATCAGAAACCAGAGGTGTCTGCACCAGGCGTGCTATTGCTCTCCACCGCTGGGTCGACGTTGGAGCCGCCCTATGCCTATTCATCAGGTACGAGCGACTCTACAGTACTGGTCACAGGCGCCCTATCTATGATACTGCAATTGTATGGAGAGGCCCTAGCAGGAGAGGGCGGGAAAATCGGGCCCGATGGGATGGCCATTGTCAAGAGATCTTTGGCCAGCTCCAGCGACAAATCCTCAATCAATGGAGTCTCACACGACTCCAAAGGAGGATATGGGTCATTGGATGCAGTTCAATGGGCCGATGACGTGGCTTTCGAACTCAATGCGGCATAATCGCAGTATCAACATGACCGGCCAGTATCACTCGAGCCTTCGGCTCGATATAACCCTATGATTAAATCCGTCAGCGATTCCCACAACGCATGACTGGAGTGCGACGTGCTCGAAGTCACTTCCTAGTATTCTTGATGCTCAGCAGTCTATTCGTGGCCCTGATAGGGCCAGCAGCCCCAGTCTCTGCGGATAACGAGACTACGGCCGGCACAGTTTCCGGAACAGAGACTTGGTCTGGAGTGCATACTCTGACTGGAGATGTCGTGATATCTTCCGGAGCCAAACTCATCATACAGCCCGGGACCACAGTGGTCTTCCCTAATGGGACCCATCTCGATGTCCGCGGCAATCTTTGCGCTGGAGTCTTGGCCTGCGGAGCCAACAGTGATGCTGGGACATCCCAGAAGATCACTTTCCGGTGGTCGGAGCCCGCAAACAATAGCTCGAGAGGGGAGTGCTACGGCATGAGTTATGGCAACCAACAGATATGGGTTGAAGACGCCTCTTGCTACGAGGGAGTTCTAATCAGAAACACAATCGACCTGTCTCAGACTGGACTTAGATACATCACTATAGATGGGGCTTGGGGGATTCCTTACTACATCCCCACCGTCTTTCAGTGGAGGTATGGTGCTCTAGTCATTGATGGAGCCAGCCCGGTGTTGAATGAGATTGAATTCACCAACATCAATACAACTAGCGTGCTGACGACCAATCTAGCGCAACCTCACTTCATCGGTGGAGAGTATGTCGTAGGCACTGATGATTCTAGTGGTGTTCGAGGCTCTGCTGTACAGATTTACAGTTCTGGAACCCCTGTCACGCCACTAATCCTCGAGTCGCCCAGCCTTATTGGAACCAACGTCGGATGCAGCCGACAGGCGCCAAGCAGACCAGCGGTTTGGGCCCAAGACACATTCATTGAAATCACCGATGCTGAAGTGGAAACAGGAGATTACGGCATCAGCCTGCGTAATTCAGCCGGTACAGTCAGTAACTCTGAATTCGATGTTAATTGCAATGGAATAGACATCAACAGCCGGAAGGCGGTCGGCAACACGGATTACGAGGTCAATATCATCAACAATGAGATAACAACTGGAGACGGTGCGCCTATCACAGTATTCCAAGGAGGACTAGCTAATATCATTGCTAATGAGATGGAGGGTGCAGGCGAATCATCCGGCATTGCCATCGAATCCAGTGAGGTCACTATTCTGAACAATGACATAGGTCCGATTGGAGGTTGGAATGGCCTTTGGATGCTTGGCTCGTTTGATGTAATCGCTGAGAACAACACTATCCACGATGTGGCTAGGGAACCTATACGGGCAGGGGAATACGGTAGCAGCGCACCCGCACCTTCGGCATCGAGAATACTCCTTGCAAACAACACCATTTCTACCGATGGAACCGGAACATGCAGCCAAACTAGATATGACGACTGGGACGGTGATTTCACCTGCCCCGTCGTCCACGCTTACAGGTCCGGAGTATCGATGTACGACAATACCATCAACGCTGCAGGCGATGCAGATGGAATCAGAGCCGTGGGTGCTCTTCTGAATATTCAGAGGAACACCTTCAACGTCGCCGGGACTGGCGCGATAATGAAACACTACAACGATGGCTATGCCGGCTCTCAGCAGTACGGGACCATGGCATTCTTCTCACACAACACATGGAACGGCGTCGGGATGACCTACAATGTCACCAAGAGCTCTGTTACGGTACAGTCCGAGTACATCCCCTCGCCTCCGCCCGATGTGTATCCGGTGCAACTGGTCTGGTCTGACCAAGAGGCATGGCCAGCAAATCAGTTCCAGACCTCTATCGTACCTACATTCGTCAAGGAATGCCACAACTGTGCCGATTTTACTCCAATTGGATTCCCACTCTCGGTTGGTGACGGGATGGGTGTATCTTCGGCCATGGACAACAACTCGACTACGTTCACATTCGCCAATCTCTCCAATCTCGATCGCACAAAAATCCACATCGAAACACAACCTACTCCATATGCTGTCCAGGTTCGAAGGGCTGAGATGGTTCGCTTCCAGACATTGGTCAATGGGGAACGGGTAGAGGACGCCAACGTGCTCATCGAGGATGCTCTTGGCAACGATCTGTACTCCTTGTATACTGAGGATGATGGCTACACTCCATGGTTCGCTCTGCCCTCGGACTTCCACTTGGACATCAGAGGACTGGGAGGAGGAGACAACCCGGACGGATTCGCTGATGATCAGTACGAGGACTCATGCAGCGATGGCATCGATAATGATGGCGATCTTACAATCGATAACGACGATGCTGACTGCGACTATCTTGCTGGGACTAGGGAACTCTCACGCTACTATTACACCGCATACAGATTCGGATCCGGATTTAACAGAGGAAACTTCACCCTTACTGATGCCACTATGCAGGATACAATCAATCTAGTCAATCGAGCCCCAACGGTATATGTCACCCAATCGGATGGCCATTCCTTCCGAAAGGCTGTCAATCTGACAGGAAGTGCGCATGATGGCAATTTAGTAGGTGTATACGCCACAGATGAACTGGCTCAGTGGGACCAAGGGGGGTATGTTCACGAGGTCCAGATTAAAGATCCATTCACAAGCCAATGGTCAAGTGCAGGTCTGGCTGTGGACACCAGCGGCATGAGTGAGGGACTGGTCACAAAGACCAATCGTCCTTTCAGTTCGTGGTACTATGAAATGGATATGAGTAACAGGGAGGAAGGAGATTATGTCTTCGAGATCCGAGCTTTCGACGGGATAGAGTACAGTCCGATTGTTTATCGTACGGTTAAGCTGAATGTGCAAGCCCCAACAGTATCGGTTTCTTCCCCGAGCCCATTCTCTACCCATTCAGAAGGCAGCGTCACCTTTGAAGGCACAGCTTTCGATCACTACGGATGCCCCGTGGACTGTAGTAAGGATCTCAAAGAGATGTACTTCCACATCCAAGGCCCGAATTTCGACGTAACTACGCCAGCCGATGGAGGCGCCGATTGGTCATGGACTTGGGACTTCAGCGGCCTGCCTAGAGAAATCTCCACCTACACATTCACGATATGGGCCTCGGATAGTGACTTCTGCAGCGGGTACGTGGACGAATGCAATCCTGCCGAACTGACATTGACTATAGACAATTCAAACAGCCAACCATTCATCAGTCTAATTTCTCCGTACGAAGGTCAGAGATTGTCGGTTTCGACCGAGACGGTATTCGAGGGCGTAGCCAGAGACAACGACGGAAAGGTCTCCAGAGTTGACTTTGAGATTATGGATGTAGCCAACAATTTCCTTTTGGTAATCTCCGACTCGGTAACCGATTTCGCTCCTAACGGTGCTTGGTCCTTAGAGTGGGACTCAACAGTCCTTCTCCACGACAGGCAGTACCTAGTCAGGTTCAGATCTTACGATGGCTATGATTACAGTGAATGGGCTGAGGTCACAATCATTGCTGACAATCCGCCTGATGCCGGAAACTCTCAGCCCACATTCGATTCCTCAGGATGGTCCGATGAGATAGTATTGTTCTGCGAGACAAACTCCCAATCACAGGATAGGTGCACTAAAGCTGAAATCGACCTTCTACAGTTCTTCGATGATATCGACCCGGGGCAAGAACTCCTTTTGTCTGTCTATGACAGCGACGACACAGATGCCGATGACCATCACAGCATCGTCGTCAATGTCGGCGCCGATGGCATCGCAGTGTACAATCCTGTCACTATGTTCTTCTATGACACTGACATGTCCACGTGGACTCTGGAGAACGTAGTCTTCGTTGCCACTGACACTTTCGGTTCAAAAATCAACTCTAACCCGGTCACCATGTCGGTTGAAGGCATCTTATTCACTATCATCGCGCCAGAGGACACGACCATAGGTGACAATGAGATTGCAGTTTTCACAGGAGTAGGATTGCCCGGAAAGACTGTCACAGTGACGATTGGTGGTAATAACGTCAACAACACAGTGGTCGGAGAGGACTCGACATGGTCTCTTGGCATTCCCGCATCAAGGATTGACGGCAGCGCAATCCCTGTATTCAAGTATACCGGGGAGGAGTTCGATAGTACGGTAATTTCGGTCTCAGGCTCATCAGAAGGAGGGATGGATTTCGGGTCAATACTCCTAATCGCTATTTTGGCGCTTGTCGTACTTGGCGGTCTCGTTTACTTCTTCGTGGAATTCGAGGTCGAGGAGGACGAGATGCTAGAGGGTACAGCGGAGGCTCATCAGGATGCAGATGAGCCCGAAGACCCCTACGCTTGGGCGAAGGGTATCGAATCCGATAATGTGGAGGATGAAACTGAACCCGCGTCCAAACTCCAGAAGCACGATGATCACCCGGGGTGGTTGTGGGATCCCGATATCCAAGAGTGGGTCCCCGATCCAGAGTATCAACAGTCGTGATTCATTTAAGGCGCGCCTCTCACGAAACTTCTTGTGTAGATGATTACGCTCGACAAATATGACAACCATGGCAGTTACCCGGCCAGGGGTCCAAGAGCGGATTCTGCTTCATCTCAGGGACTATGTCGATCATACTGATAAGGTCGAGGTCCCGTTCGCGCTCTCTCAGATGGGGATAGCCAATTCGGTTGCCATAGCACGCTCTAATGTACCCCGTGCAATTGCAGGAATGCGCGAACAGGGCCACCTTATCGAGAGGCAGGCCCACGTTTCTGGAGTTTCTCGCAAACGTAAGGCGTACTTCCTTACTGAAGAAGGAACTAGAATCGCTGATGATATCTGGGCCAAGGTCAGCACTCAGAAGATTAGGATGATTCATCCCGATGGTCGCTCGGAGACAATGGAGTTGGGGCAAGCGCTTGAATCCACGGATCTACCACTTAGGCACGTGGACTTCCTCAGATATCTGGATGACACAGGCACTGTCGATCTCTCTGCACTTTCTCCAGAACTAATTGAGAGAGACTTGTCCAAGCACATAGAGAAGCAACTTGTGACTTCACTCAATGATCTCCCTAGGACAAGACGCTTCTTCGGAAGGGATGATGAGTTGGAAAGCATGGTGAACCTGCTTGAAGATCATTCTAGCTCCATTTTGGTGCCCGGCATAGCCGGAATCGGCAAGACCGCCTTGGCTGGAAAGCTCCTTGAGAGATTTACACATAGGCGCAACCTTCTCTACCACCGCTGTCAGGACTGGGAAGGGTCGAGAGCATTCTTTGAGGTAACCTCTGAGTGGTTGTCTGCTCTAGGCTACAATGACCTTTCCGATTACCTAGCCGCAACTCCCGTTCCTCAGGCGACGATGGCGGTGAATCTGATTCTGGAAGGCCTAAAGGGCACTCCCGCACTAATTGTGGTCGACGATCTCCACAAGGTAGGAGACGAGACCCTGATTTCAGCCCTAAGATCCCTTACCGTCAGGATTCCCGAGTTGGAAGAAGTGGGCTTGGCGATGTTCTCTAGATCATTCAAGATGGTTGTTCCTGAGTCCGACTCGACAGGTCGCATAGTCACTCTTGTGATGCCTCTAGAAGGATTGGATCAAGATTCCAGCAGACAGATCCTCACTGCCATGCCAAACATCGACATGACTCAGTTCCTGCACATCTATACACTCTCTAGGGGTCACCCACTAGTGCTGGAACTGATTAACAGAGGCAATGTCGGAGAGACATTCCACGCAACACTAGAGGCTTTTGTTGAGCAAGAGATATTCAGCCGATTATCTGGTCCCGAGAAGAGACTTCTCGGAGCTATTGCCGTATTCAGGGAGCCAATGCCGTTGGAGTCAATCAGCGCTTTGGATGCCGACACCGAACTCCTTGACAGCCTAGTTGAGAAGGGCCTGGCAAGACAGGCAGACAGCAATCATTACGATGTCCACGACTTGGTCCGGGAATTCCTGACCCGATCAATGCAAGATTCCCTGCGCCAAGAGTTGCACAGCAACGCGAAGGAATGGTACAGGACTCGTAGAGAGACTGCTGCAGACAGGATAGAGTACATCTACCACCTTAACGAGTCTAGCAGCACCGAAGATCTGGCCGAGGTACTTTCCTCCGAGGGACACGGTCTCGTGAAGGCCGGCCACACCGAATTACTCGGTATTCTCAAATCACTTGAGAGAGAAGGCTTCGATGCCAGAAACTGGTGCATAATCAGAGAACTCAGAGGTGATATCCTGTCCATACAGGGGCGCTGGGACGAGGCCGAGGCCGAGTACGACGCGGCAATCCAGAATGCCCGCAAGAACACCATGGCCGAAGAACTCTCACGATTACTATCTGCCAGAGCCGACATAGCAGTCAAACGCGGCGCAATGGATGATGCATTGGAAATGCACCGCAAGGCGCTAGAGATTCAAATCAAGTTGAGGGACTCCGTGGGGGCTGCACGCTCATACAACAACATGGGTTACATCTTCAGGCGTAGGAGAGATACTAGACACGCCTTGGAGGTCTACGCAAATGTCGAGAAACTACTCGATTCTGAGGGCCATCCAGAATTATGCGAAGCCCGAATCAGGATGGCGGCTGCTTATCTTGAGATGGGGGAGCTTGACCGAGCCAGAGAACATGCCATAAGAGCATTTGAGGAGACTGAGGAAGGGGATTCTGACATCTCTCATGCCAGATCCATGGCGGTTCTCGGTAGGTATTACGCCCGCGTCAAAGAGAATGAACTGGCAATGCAGTATTATTCTGCAGCCCTAGAAATCCTTTCCGATCAGACCGACCCTCACAGTGCAGTTGAGGTCTCGATGTTATTGGGGCAGGTACTGAGCGATGCAGGCCGCAAAGAAGAGGCATCGGAGCAGTACATCGATGCGTTGGTCCTCGCCGAGGCAAATGATTTCAGGATGCTACAGGGAGAGATTCTCGCTCGACTAGGAGAAGTCGAGAGCGATCGTTCACAGAAGATGGATTACCTACAACGTTCACTCTCGGTTTTCAGAGAATTAGGTGCGGTAGATAGGATGAGGGAAGTCCAGAACTCAGTGCACAGAGCTGTTATGGGAAATTAGATTCTGCTGACCACTCTCTCGGACTCTGACTGACCAAGCCAGTTGCTGAATTCAGGACCGCTCTGAAGAGATATCCCTATACTGCCCGAGAACCTCTCTCCCATAGCCATCAATACCTCGCTTTCAGCAAGATGCGGGGCATTGTTTTTTTCAGAGAGGTGGCACAAGACAACACTCTCTAGTCGATTACTCACAATCTCTGAGAGGGCACCCCCAGTCTGCGTGTTAGACAGGTGACCTCCCCTACCTGAGATTCTGCGTTTGAGGGATTCCGGGTACGGGCCACTCATCAGCCTGGTATGATCATAATTCGCCTCTATTGAGATATGGCTGCATCCAGAGAGATGTCGTAGCAAATCCACAGTCAACTCCCCTAGGTCAGTAACTACTGCTGCCCGACGTCCATCACCATTGCTCGCAATTACGGCAACGTTGTCAGCATCATCATGAGGCACCGGAATGGGTAGCAGACTGATTTCGTCACTTACTACAATCCTCTCTAATGTTCCAAAGGTTCTGCACTCGGATATTGGTTCCCAGCCCATCCTATTCGCCGTCTCAAGATTGGAGTGAAGAGAAGCCTCCCAGTTTCTAGCTGCCCTCAGAGCAGATTTTGAGTGATCAGCGTGATGATGTGTAACAAGTATAGCATCAATCATCGAAGGCTCTACATCGACCATTCGCAGTCTGACCTCCATCTGCTTGAGAGAGAAGCCACAGTCAATTAGGACATTGGTATCTTCAGACCGGAGTAGGGTGGAGTTCCCAGCGCTCCCTGAGCCTAGATGAGTGATTTCCATACCCATGGCGAGCGAGACGACGCCGGACCATCCTTGAACCAATCCATTACATTAGTGCACTCAGACCTATTTTCGACCCACGACGGCTACGCCGTCGACCTATGCACCCGCGGGCGTGTCCGAACGACGCTCCATCATCATGATAAGTCATCCAATGGCGCTGAGTTCATCAATCGGGTGAAACCATGCGCCGCAAGCAGACTGCCTTGCTCATCACATTACTGATTCTGAGTAGCATGGCATTCGTATCTCAAACCCGCCCTCAATCTTCAGTGTCGTCTACGGACCCAATTACTGCAGATCGAGGAGGTCCACCAGTAACGGATGAGGATAATGATCGCATACCCGATTTGCACGAGTCGATTTTCGGGGATACGAGATATGTCGAGACCAGCTCAGGAACAATCTCTGTCAAAGGTCTCGACCCGATGAACTCCACAGATAACATGTCTGACCACGACAGGGACGGCGCTAGCGCCCTACTGGAGTTCTGCTGGCCCTATACGCTGGATACGTGCTTCGACCGTCTCTCTCTAACGGGAAAGCCACCTCAATTCACCGAGTCTGGACTCAGGGAGTATCTTGATCCCCGGGTCTCTGATACAGATGGTGATGGCCTACCCGATGGCTATGAGATACACATGTGCACGGAGGGAGGACTGGGATATCAGAACGCGACAAATGCTTGGCAGTGCCTGTGGTTCGACCCCCTAGACCCATCAGATTCCGTTGAGGATATAGACAGTTGCGAGGACTTCACTTTTGGATGTGGAGATGGTTTCGATGTCAACAGAGACGGTTTCATAGACTTCGGCGAGCGTTATACCAATTCAGAGGAGTACCTGTTCGGAACTCCTGATGACTGGATAACTGAGAGAGACGGCTTGTGGTGCGCAGGTGAGATTCCCGGCCTAACGAAGGACTCATGCCAGGACACAGTAAGTAGGCCGACAGGAAACGACGGTTGGCTAGGTAGTGACCCGACTCATCCTGATTCGGATTATTACGCTTGGTCGGAAATTATTGCAGTCGGTCTTGCAGTACCAGGGGACGGCATCCCTGATGGTTGGGAGGTCTACTACGGCCTCGATCCACGAAACTCGAGCGATGCGATTGTGGACACAGACTTGGATGGTTGGGATCTCGACCGCGATGGATTCATTGTACCTGATATATCAACTGCCACTGTCCATTGGGGGGAAGCATTCAGCAATTACGAGGAATATACGATTCATCACGATGATGGCGCTTGGGTAACTCCCGGACTCAGAGGTGGCGAGTTGCATTCTGCTGAATCAGGATACTCGACTTTCGACCAAAGCACAACTCCAGGTCTTGTTGATGGGGCGGTCCATTCTGTGATATCAGATTCTTCTAGAGACAGGCTACTAATCGGATCTAGATATGGTATCACAGTGATGGATCCCTTCGACGGCAGTTCTGCTATTCATGAATTACCTCCCGGTTTGGAGATGTACACAATGGAGAGATGGTTGCCCGGAGACTTAGATTTCCTTCTCATCGGAACAAATGTCGGATTCCACTTCGTATCGCTCGACAACGGGATTCCCGACATGAGTACTTTGTCAGATTCTGAATTGGGTCCGATTAATGAAATTGTAGAATTCGATACAGGGAGCGGCAATTTAGATCTGATAATATTCGGCAACTCCTCATCATGGACTCTGACTATGAGCATCGTCGAAGATACTGCCGAAATATCCGACCCCGTTTTCAACGAGGCGATGAGTATGATACTATCTGATGCAGACGCAGAGGCTCGGGATGCTACTCATGTTCCTATGTTTGGCAGAGGTCCCCTACTATTGGTGGGAACCGACGCCGGACTTATTGCGTGGAATACCACCGACGGTTCGACTTCAATCGGAGAGCCTTGGTGGGTATTCGACCGTGAGAACTCGGAGGAGTTCGTTCAGCGTGCGGATTTGCTAAACATCTCAAAATCCGCAATCGTGAATTCACTTGTCAAGGCCGGACCGCTAGATGCCACTGGACAAGTTGAGGAAGTTTCGGGAGTCTGGGTTGGAACTGCGGGCGGACTCCATCTTCTCAATCTGCAACTGCTAGTTCAGATGCCACATTCTGCCTTCGATACCGAGCAGATGTATAACCTTGAACGGTGGTCGCAAGGTGCGAACGATATCCGTTCAATCCTGCCAATGGATGATATGATCTATCTGGGTTCTAGGGACGGAACATGGTGTCTGGAGGGAGGGTACAATGGAATAATCGGACTATGTCTCAATCAGACCCGAATACCCGGACTTGCCACCTCCCTGACCTCTCTTGAACACAGCTCTAGCATCTGGATGTTCGTTGGAATTTCACCAGGCAGGTACATGAACATCATGCCAATCGATCCTACTTCGGCAGATTCCGATCTCGATGGAATGCCTGACGGATGGGAGTTCATCTACGGATTGGACCCCACAGATCCCTACGATCGCTATCGCGACGCAGACGCAGACGGGGTCAGCTACTCATCTGCCGATGGATTCACACTGAACAGAGACTGGTCCAATCTGGATGAGTACAGATTCGTATCTATGAGTGAGGGCGGATTCAACGGCAGCGATCCAAGAGACAAAGACTCCGATGGCGATGGCCTTACTGACGGGGAGGAGTACTGGGGATGGTTCGCAGAGTCGACCAACTTCGACTGCCACTATCTCAATGATGATTACATCTGTGATGAAGAAACCGGAGACATGGCCGAACAGGTCCATCTTGAAGGCTGGCTGGGCTCAGGAGCAGGAGGGGGAACCGATGGCCCTACCGACCCCACCAATCCAGATACGGATGGAGATGGCATGCCAGATGGCTGGGAGATGGAGCACCGCAGATGGATAGGCGATACATACAACGGCGGCAATCTTTGGACACTAGACCCTCGTGATCCTTCTGATAAGGACGAGGATGCTGATGGAGATGGCTTGAGCAACCTTTGCGAGTATTTGTGGTCGAATCTGCTAGTGAATGTACTCCGCGAGGGTTTGCCTACTCATGGAGAGACCTCCGAGGCTGCAAAAAACTGGACCGCCACCGACCCGAATAACATCGATTCAGACGGAGACTCACTTCCAGACGGGTGGGAGGCCCGCTATACCTGCTCGTGGAGCAAGGACAACTCGGGAATCAATCCCCTAAATGGATCAGACTACCTGAATAATCCCGACGGTGATGGCTACGATGTCGATAGGGACGGGATACTCAGTCCCGAAGAGAGCCTAGTAAACTGGTTAGAGTATCATCTCAAGTCCAGTATCCTATACGGCGATCAGACAGCTGCTGGAGAGCCATTCCCTGAGAATTTCACCACATCCTTGTGGAACGAAACTTGGATGGACTTCGCAGACGACTCCTTCGGAGACAGAACCAGCCTAGCTTACAGCAGCCTAGTTAACGGGACAACTCCCATGGATGTGGGATCTGCCAATCCACTATCGGCAGATTCGGACAGGGATGGGATGCCGGATGGATGGGAATTCTATTTCGCCAGATGGAGCCTATTCGATCAAGGATGGACGCTGAACCCAGTCGATGAGAGAGATAGAATCGGCGATCCCGACGGAGATGGAATGAACAACTGGGAGGAGTACAATGTCATCGATTCCAACCTTAGTGAGACTGACGAATTGATTACTGTCCCTCAATTCTATCTGCTTAGTGTCGGAGGAGAACTTCTAGCCTCTCCTTGGTTGTCCGCTCAATCATCAGCATCGTTCGGCACTTTCCTCAGTGACGAGCAGATTAACAAGACCGGAAGAACTGCCGACCCAAACAATCCAGATACTGACAATGATGGCCTGCTCGATGGAATCGAGTTGATATTCACTAGGTGGAACTCTACCAATGGAGTCTGGACACTAAATCCACTTGTAGCCGGCGACGGCCATTATGACTCGGACCGAGACGGACTCACGGATCTGATTGAACTCAATCTGACTCTGAACAATCCGGCAAACGGGGGACTATCGCCGCCCGATGCTCCTAGGATGTGGGAGGAAGCAGAGCAGATAGATTCCGACGAGGCCGAGATTAGGCTAAACAGAATCCTATTCAACAAGGAAGGAAGGGCCGAGTTGGCGATTAATCAGTTCCAAGACTGGCAGGATGGAGGCGCCGCCCAGCCAGTGGTAGCGGCTTTGCTAGGAGCCTTAGATCCGAATGAGGAGGACACCGATCGCGACGGAATGAGTGACGGTTACGAGTACTGGTTCACCGAATGGAACCTCGAGGACAACAGCTGGGAGATGAATCCGCTTACAGACAGCGATATTCACGCCGATTCTGATGACGACTCTTTCGATTGCAACGGGGATGGATATATTTCCGATTCGGAGTCTTTCGACAATCTGGCTGAGTACGATGCAAGAGTGTACGGAAAACGAATAGAATCCGGAATGACCCCCAATGATACACGAGTCTCTTACGGGGCTGATGCAGTAAATGCTCAGATGGATGAGAATGGATTGTCATACGATGCCGCTTTCGCTCAACTCTACGTACAATTCTCCACCAAGAGCCTAGTCTCGGCTGAACGCGCTGGACTGATTAATGAGGTCGACCCAGATACCTTCAACTACAGCCTAGCCGGAGTCAGTGACCCAACAGATGACGACTCAGACAGGGATGGGATGCCAGATGGATGGGAGTTCTGCTACTCGATTTACGGAGAGTTCCTACCTGTAAACGCATATCGCTGGTCGATGAATCCAATCAATCCATTGGACACAAAATACGACCCCGATGCTGACGGGTGGTATGACCGCTCTTGGGGCGACATCCCCGCACAGCAGGGTTCATGGGAAGATAGAGAATTCACACCCGCTCCTATGGAGCAACAGATTGGACAAGGATTCCAAGGACTCTACTTCGGCAACTTGATGGAGTACGAGAACGGAACTCACCCCCTAGACTCAGACTCCGACGATGACTCCATGGCGATGAAGCCGATTATGCAGAATGGCATCGTCATTGACTACGTGCAAGACACCAATCTGTCCGATGGCAGAGAGGTGTTCAAGTACGGAACCAATCCTCTCGATAACGATACTGATGGCGATATGATGCCTGACTTCTACGAGTATTACAGAGGCTGGAACGAGGCCAATGACAACTGGTCCTCGTACCTCAAGATATCAGTTGTATGGCAGCAGATTACTGCGACGAATTGGAAACCAGTCAACATTACTGGCAACAGCATCGCTAGACCTGAGTTGGCCTGGACATGGTTCACCCACGATGCCACAGATCCAACAGATTCGGGCCAAGACGCCGACAACGACGGGTCTTGGGATTGCTCCAGTGGCAGCTGTACCTACGTCCCATACAATAACTTCCAAGAGTATTATGGAATCGTCAATGCATCACTAGCATCTCCATCTCTCGTTCGTGCTGCAGGATTGTACGATTGCTCTGGAAACATTGTGCAGGAATGGTGGCAATTACGCGAATCCCTGCTAGGTACATGCTCCGGTGCCTCTGCCCTCAGTACGAACTACTTCCGTATGTACAAGGTGAATGATGCGGACATGCTGTATGCACTGATTATTGATGACAATGATGTTGATTACTTGAATGTAGATTCCAGTGATGATACCATCTTGGTCAACGGAGCATGGGCCGACGAGTATCAGAGATTCGCGGGAGATCAGTATCACCTGCCCAACACTGGGCTAGGAGAATATGTCTACGGCTGGTGGCACATAGACATCGATGGAGACCAGATTGCTGACGGTACCGACCCTGCCAATTGGGACACCGATGGCGACTGGCTGAACGATTTCTTTGAGATTGAGGATGACATGCTAGATGGAGTAAGAGGAAACAGCGGCTCGCCCATTAGATATGACGACCGCACCACTAGTTGAGTTCTTGAGCCACGGCTCCCACGCGAGCGCATGGAAGGGGGCAGAGTACCTTCTCCCGAAGAACCAGTTGAGGAGAGGCTGCTGTTCCTGCAGGAGAACATGGTCAGTTTTGTGAACCAGTTCAGCATGCCAGTAATCGAGGTGTCACTGGTTCTTTCCAAGTACATACGTATTATTCTCGACTCCCTTCTGGAAGCGGCTGAGAAGGAAGGAGAATCATTGCCTCGAAACATAGTCGAAGCATGGCCGATTGAATCCAATCCAGATGCCCCGGCAATCGACTCGTATCCTCTGGACATGCTGCTCGGTAACCTTGACGAGGACAGGATGGATATTTTGGACACACTAATCAGAAGCATTCTCAATGAGAGTCGACTTCCGTTCGTTTCCGTCCTCACACTTCTCAGGCAATGGGAGAGTTTAGCCAGAGCCCAACTAGCCCAAGCTGGATCGCCAGGACATCTCTTTAGCCCGATGGAGTTCCCTGAGGGATTCTGACTAGCCACTTTCAGCCTTAGCAACAATACTGCTGGACACCCACCAGGCATCGGCTATCGACCAGACGAAAAGCACTGGCCACATCACCACAGAGAGTATCAGCGGGAGTTGAATCAGGAAGCATCCCAGAGCCTTTCGGTGCTGTCGGTTGAAGTGCTGTCCGAGAAAGAGAAACGGAATCAGAGAGAGTACAACAGCGACCAGTGGCCGAAGTGCACCCCAAGGTCCAATCCCGCCACTCAACTCATGCCAGATCACACCCAGAGCGCCCATGGCACTACCTGAATCGACCTCCTCTTCGGAGGCTATGCTGACGACATACTCCTCTGCCATCACTCGCTCCTTGCGCCACAGACGCATCAACCTGACGCCACGATGAGCATAGAAAAGCCGAACAACACCGCCTCGCTCGCAGAGCCGTGTCCGAGGCTAGATTGCTGATTACAGCATTCCCTCCTTTCTCTAATCATGCAACCAATGTCTCTCAGATGGTGCTGAGAGAGATGAGGAGATTGGGGGCCGACAAGATAGGTGCTGAGATGTGCATCCTCAGCGTTGACCAGAAGGGATCGGATGAAGTCGCACAAAGGATTCTGAAAGGTGAAGAATTCCAAGGTATCATCCACCTTGGTCTCGCAGCCAATAGGGATAGGATAAACTTGGAGAGAAAGGCCAGAAATCGGATTTCGATGTCAGAGCCTGACAACTCAGGGCGTTTAGTCCAGTCAGAACTTGCAGTAATCGACGGCCTAGAGAGTCTTGAGACCACAGCCCCGATTCACATTTTGGATGAGGAGTTCGAACACGATGATTCAGTCGAATGGAGCTCCGACGCTGGAGGTTTTGTTTGCAATGAGACATACTACAAGACGCTGAATGCCCTTCATGCAATTGAAGACTCCACTACTCCAGCCCTCTTCGTACACCTTCCGCCTGAGGAGTCAATTCCGGTTGATACACAGGCGAAGAAAGTAATGAGAATAGCATCATCGATGATTTCGAAGCCGACATACGAAGTAGTCGCAGCCCTGTTGTTTGACGAGAATGGTAGGATTCTGGCTTGCAAGAGGCCTAGCCAAGATGCGTGGGCTGGTTGGTGGGAGTTCCCAGGAGGCAAAGTGGACGAGGGCGAGTCTGCCACACAAGCCCTCTCTAGGGAGCTTGAGGAGGAAATCGGGATTTCTGTCAGCCCCGATTATTTGGTCGAGTCTTCGACTTTCGACTACGAAGATCGCACGGTCAGGTTGCAGATCTGGAACTGTGGAGAAATCGAACCGGACTCAGTCATTTTGAGAGAGCACGATGAATCGAGATGGTTATCGAAGGAAGATCTGATGGAAGTCAAGTGGCTGCCAGCTGATCTTCCTATAATTGCCAGATGGCACAAAGAAGGCATCCCGAACTAATCGTCACTCATAGTCGGATTGCCCCTCTTGTCAAACCATTCCACAGGCTCTCCCTCTTCAGACATCCCGAGGCCGTCACCAATGGCTCTTGGCACTGAGTCTCTACCTAGATGCCAGGTTGACCTCTCCAACCATTCAGATAGGCCTTGCATACGAATTCTTACAACAATCTCGCCACCCAACGTCCTGTCGTCTAGCACGAAAGACAACTTCCCCACCATCGATGCCTGTCGAGAGATAGCGAATTCTGTGTAATCTCCATCCAGCCTAATCGACATGGCATCCAAAGCAGTGTCCAGAATTCTCTGATTGCGAGCAGTTTCAAGCAGTTTGTCCAAGGAATCAACCCCTCCCTCAAGCACTATTTCGCGTCGATTTTTTGGGAACTCAGATGAATCGAGTATAGAATCAGTTTCCCATTCAGGAAATAGCCCCCTTATCGATTCGATGACTCGGATAGGATCTTCGTGGGGACGGATAACTGTGGATATGCCTATGTCGGCCACGAGACTGCCAGTAGTTGCTGACTCATGAGCACTGCGGCGAGAGACTCCCAGGAGCGCGAATGATTCAAAGATGCGATGAGTGACAAAGAGCCGTGCCTGAACGCTCGCCGATCCTGAGCCTCGCTCTACTGCTTGCCCCAACTCTGTGTCTAGTGGCCTTGAGGTTGGCCTCTACAGCTCTGGAAGAGGTCATCTCCGAGGACAACGTCCTGATGTATTCGCTGCATGGGGCAGCGCTTCTAGTGGGCCTAATCATGTTCATGAGATACCGAAAGGTCGAGAATCACGAGTATCACCGATCGCAGGCCATTCGCAAGCTTTCCAAGTCCTATTCACAAGAAGACAGGGGATTGTGGGAGAAGGCCGATTCAGCCATTGAGAGACTGGAATCTAGAGCAAAGGCTCCCAAGAAGGGGCGGTCTGCCATGAGGGCTCTGGCCCTCGAAAAAGGCAGCATTGGCTCGATGAATACAGAGAAGAGAGAGGAGGAGATTCCCGATGAACAAGCAGATGGCGAGCCCCGAAACATGGGTATCAGCACTATTGTCGACGAACAGGCAATTATCGAACCGAAGGGACCCGGACTGATTAGCAGAATTTCGACTTGGTTTAGCACAAGTCTGGACGACTCAGCCAAGCGCAGAATGGAGAGGAAGTCTTCAAAGTCAAAGGAAACAAAAACATCTGATTCCAATGACATGTGGGCTAGCTCTTCACAGTCTAGCCTAGCCCGCGCCGTCTCTTCGTGCCCCGCTTGCGGTGCACTGAACAACTCGGGAACAGCATACTGCACATCGTGCGGAGACCTCATGCCATAGGTGGGGTTGAAAACAGTCGAGTAGGAGCAACGGCCGTCCACCATGTCTGTAAAGAGGGATTACTACGAGGTTCTCGGAGTTTCCAGAGATTCTACCGAGTCGGAAATCAAGAGGGCCTTCCGTTCTCTGGCTCGCAAGTATCACCCTGACAAGAACCCCGATGACAAGGAGGCAGAGACTAAGTTCAAGGAAGTCCAAGAGGCCTACGCGGTCCTCTGCAACCTCGATGAGCGTCGCAAGTACGACATGTTCGGTCATGATCAGCCAGGAGGATCGCCCTTCGGACCTAGTGGTTTCCAAGGGGTGAATATTAGCATTGATGACCTCTTCGGAGGCGGTATTGAGAGCATCTTCAGCCAGATTTTCAGCGGCCGAGGTGTTCGCCGGAGAAGTCGAGGTAAAGACTTGCTATACTCTCACCAAGTTTCGTTCCAAAGCGTCTTTGAGGGATCAGATGAATTCATCGAATTCGAGGCACTGAGGTCTTGCGAGGAGTGTAAAGGTACTGGTTCACCGACTCCAGAAGGTGTCAGGGAATGCCCAACATGCGATGGAAGAGGTAGGATCCAGAGAATTGAGAAGGCCGGATTCTTCACCAAGCAGGTTGTCACCGACTGCTCAACGTGCAAGGGAGAAGGTCGCTTAGTGAACGACCCCTGCAAAACATGCGATGGAGAGGGGAGGTCGAAGACAACCAAGCAAGTCACTTTCACCGTACCTCCTGGTGTAACCTCTGGGACACGTCTGAGGATGAGAGGCCATGGAGAGTCTGCCAGAGGAGGTAGGGGTGAAAACGGAGACTTACACATCCAGATTGAAGTAAATTATCACCCTTGGTTCGAGAGGGACGGACCAGATCTCCTGATGGCACTTCCCTTGGGTTTCGTGGATCTGGCGCTGGGGACTCAGTTGGAGATTCCGCATCTAGACGGATCCAATCTCAAGATCAAGGTTCCAGCAGGGTCCAACCCGGGAGATACAATCAATCTGCCAAGGCGCGGACTACCGGATGGCAGAAGGGGCAGAGGGTCAGTCACAGTTCTGCTAAAACTCGATATGCCCAAGAAAGTCTCTAGATCGCTGAAGAAATCACTAGACTCTCTCAGAGATGAGATAGGCACTGACTTCGATTCACTTGAGGACTCCATCAGGGATGAAGCTAATAGAAGGCGCAGGAACTAATCCTCACGTGTCACCCAATCCAATGACTTGTTGGGTACAGCAGCCAGGGGTTGCCCTTCAACCAGGCCAGAGAGATGGAATCCGATTGATTTAGGCGAACCTTCCAATTCGATTCCGACGAATGTCTTACTCCCTGCAGATAGGGTATCTAGGAAAATCTCACCATCTTGGAACATTCTACTAGGAGAGACAGAAGAGATTGCCACGCCCGAGCCTTCGGGGGCGTGAACTCTGATGGCTGCCAGTTCCCAAGGAATCTTTTCCACTCTTATTCCAATCAGCAGTCCAGAATCAGATTCAGAGACCCTCCACACACAAATCTCGACCCTTTCGGTCAGGTGCCTGATAATCGGACCTCCCCAGTCCTCCACCACAGCCGACCACGGACTATCGCCGAGTTGCCTGAGTGAGTGCTCGATTTCCGCTTGATCGACCTCGCTTGAGACAAGGGCCGCAGTCAATCTCTCCCTGAGGCCCCTAAGTCTCCTCCTTTCATGCTCTTGGATATCTGCATCCAGAGGTGCTCCTCTGAAGATTGCATCGCGATTCCACCAGATTACCATTGCGAGTGGAGCGAGCAGCAATAGGCCCGCTAGCATATAGAAGCCACGAGCTCTGTGGGACAGGTCTACGAACTCGACCTCTTCAGGGACATAGAGCCCGTTGTAGGGCAAAGAGAACCGGTACTCTACCGTATCGTCTTCTCCTTGTCCCATGCCCTCGTCCCAGACGATTCTTAGTGCGTGAACTCCGGGAGGTACGACCATAATTGAACCGTCTGTGGAATTCACTACCTCTCCAGTCTCCTGATCCAGAGTCATGAGGGTGAAAGAGCCTGGTGAGTCTGTTATTCTCTGGACTCTGACATAGGAGCCATTCTGCTCGGTAACTGAAAATGCATAGAAATCGGTAGCGTCCGAGTCTCCAATAGTTCCAGTAATTACCGCCGTCCCCAGATTCAGAACTTGCCATCTTGAATCCATACTGCCGTGCGCCCAAATTTTATCGGGAGCATCTCCAATCAGATTTCCGTCACTAGGACTCAGTGACCTCAGCATCACTGCCCAAGCCGCGTTGGTGCCTTGAGTCGTAAATCCGAACTCTACAGATACAGTCTGAGGAGTTGTCTCGAAAACCTCCTCACAACTACTCGCGACCTGAACTCTGGAAGCATCGGCCTGATGCAGAGTTATGCTCACTCTTACACCATCTGTGAACATGCAATGAGGCTCTAATTGCATCTTGGAACCCGATTCAATCAGCAACGAATCACCCTGAGAATCCGAAGCTGCAATATGCCCGCGGTAGATTAGTGAAGATTCACCTTGGAATTGCATCGGCATCCCATGACTCCATGGATTGGCCAATTCTCCCCCTCCCGGGGCCTCAATATCGTCATCATAGCGGATAATCTCGAATTCATAAGGTGAGTAACCCGACTCAGACGAATGCACCACTCGGAGCCACAACTCTCCTTCAGCAGGGTACTCAAAATAATGAGGCATGTCTGCTGATTCGATAGAATCAACCAATGACTTCGATTCTTCTGACCTATGCCAGACCTCTATGGCGGAGGCATTCGGACCTCTGAGTGAATTCAAGAGTACCACATCTCCTGAATCACCCACAACCATTACGGCGTCCTTGTCAGTCTGCTCCTCAAGTGCACCAACGTAAAGCACGCCCTCAGAGAGCATGTCCATTGCAGCGCAGTAATGCAATCTGCAGGGCGAAGAGGTGTTGATGCTCGGGTGGACACCTTGACTCCCAGGGGGAGGAACAGTGTCCGGGAGATCCTGATGCTCTGTCCAATCATCCATGTGGCTGAGAATAACATCGATTAGCAGGTCTCCGGCCGCCACACCTTCATCGGCAATTATCTCCCAAGAGAGATTTCCCTCGACCCAGCCTGACCATTCGACTAGATGAGGGTCCATATGTCTGTACTCAGTCCCGTTGTACCAAAGCACCAATTCCATACCTGAACAACTCACATGTAGACAGGTCGTAGAAAACCAAACAGGACCATCGGTCTGGAATTCATCCGACAATACGGTATCTCTTTCATCTTCCTCGGCTAATGCCTCGGGGACGGCCAAAGAAGCCATTAGCAGGACCGTAAATGCCCCTGCCCACACCTTCGCCATGCTACCGCGAGGCGCGTCTGCCTTAGAATCCTTCAAGCGAACCGCGTCAGTGCGAAGCGTATGACCGAGCGTCCATTGGCAAGAGCAGTGGTCGTAAGACAGCGCTTTGCACGGCTGATGCAGTTGGGAGACAGAAAAGATCCTGCGGGCTGGACTCCCGCACTCGTACTGGGCCCAACAGACCCAGAAGTAGCTACTTCGATTGCACCATTCTCTTCAACAAGGAACTCAGAAGGATTGCCCGCATCAATTTCGTTGCATACTAGGGAGAATCTGTGCTTACCGTTCGACTCCACTGACTCGTGGGTCGCTACGGAAGGACTGGTATTGCCTCCAAGCCTCGCGGAATCCGACTCAGGAGAGTTCAGCACAGGAGATCAACTACTTGCCGTATCATGGCAGTCTTTGCACCATGATGAGTTGTTGAAAGATCCTGAACTACAGCCATCAGTTATCTGTCTAGTTGATGCATTGCAACTCTCGCACAGTCCCGGATCGCTCGTCAGTGCATTGCACAACCTCAGGACCCGATTTCCGAATTCTCTGCTATGGGCTCCGGGTATCGCAGGCCCGGACAACTGCGCTCTTCTAGCGTGGATGGGCGTGGACCTTTTCGATCTCGCGCGTTCCCACAGAGCGGCTTCACAAGAGGTAATTTTGACTGAGGACGGCCCAAGGATCCCCGAACAGACCATGGGCGAGTCTTGCGGCATAAGCACTCAGATAGCTGCGTGGGAGCGAGCCCTAGCCGCCACTAGGTCAGCGATTCGGGATGGCTCCCTGCGCGAACTTGCTGAGCGCCAGAGCACCTCTAGCCCGCGTTCGGTAGAGAGGCTACGCCGTCACGACTCGATGATGAGGTCTTTCGATGGCGGCAGGGCAGGCCTTGAGAGAGTGGTGGGTCACGAGAGAAAACTGAGGTGTCACACGTATCAGAGCCGCGATGACCCCCTAATTCATGACTGGAGAGATAGAGTCGCGGATTCACACCTTCCTCCAGAACACCAGAGGGAACTGCTCGTGCTCCTGCCATGCTCCGCAGTCAAGCCATACAGGACATCCCAGAGCCATCGCAGATTCATCTCCTCGATTCCAAACAATGCAGCCCATCAGGTGATGGTAACTGCCCCGTTAGGACTGGTTCCGAGGGAATTAGAGGAAATCTGGCCCGCTGCCAATTATGACATTCCCGTCACTGGGGTTTGGGATAATGATGAGATATCCGTAATCAGAAGCATGCTATTGAGAATGTGCTCTAGAGTCGGATACCGGCGAATCATAAATCACTCAGGAGTGAATTTCAGTATCGAGGGTATTGAAGTAGTCGATACCAGAAAGGGCGAATCTGCCGGCTCTCAAGAGTCACTGGGCAGGCTTCAAGAGGCAGTAAAGCAGGCAGAGCAAGAACTCGAACTCCGTAGCCCGAAGAAGTCACAGAACACATTATCCCAACTAAGGGCCCTCTCGCGCTTCCAGCATGGCACGGATTCTTGGTTGGATGGGGCAGTCTTGAAAGGACGTCCTCCAATCTTCACCATAACAAAAGATGGCGAGCAGATTGCGATGTGGAATCCACGCTCCGGCCGTTTCGCGTTCTCAAAAGCCTGCCTCCCGCTGCTACTGCTAGCCGATGCCCTCCCTAAGGTAGAATTGTCCTCGGGGATTGATTGGAAAGGAGATATCTTCTCGAGTAATGTGACCTCTGCCGAATCCTGTATCAGAATCGGTGATGAGGTACTGGTGATGCAGGATGGATTACTAATCGGATCGGCAAGAGCAGAGGCTGCTGGTTGGGAGTGGCCAGATGGGGCAGGGCGGCTTGCTAGGAGCCAACACAGGCTTTGAGCAGTCCGTCGGTGCTGCGTAGCGATTAAAGAGGGAGAGCAGGTCGCCCGGTCGCCGAGGTCTAAGATATGTCGCGCATGCATAGTGGAGGTAAGGGCAAGAGCGGTTCAACCAGGCCGCACACCTCAGAGGCTCCTGCATGGTCAGCCAACGATAAGGCAGAAATCGAGGAGTTGATTCTGAACCTTGCCAACGAGGGGCATTCAACAGCCATGATAGGAACTATTCTGCGTGACCACCACGCAGTCCCCAATGTGCGTCTGGTTACAGGAGAGAGGGTTTCGGAGACTTTGGCTAGGAATGGCATCTCGGGCAGATATCCAGAGGATTTGATGAATCTGATGAGGAAGGCACTCAACCTGATGGATCATCTCTCATCAAATCCCAAGGATTTGCATAATCGCAGACAATTGGCTCTTTGTGAATCTAAGATTAGGAGACTGGCAAGATACTACATCGGAACCGGCAGACTCCCACAAGACTGGATCTACAAGCAGAATCAGCTCCGACTGATGGTCGAGTGATTCGGCGCAGAGGATTTGTACTTCTACTGTGTAGCGGATTCATGCACACGCTTCTGGGAGCAGAACCACTCTCCGAGGTCGCCGACCTACTCTCTAAGGCCGCTGACTCGATTCGGACCAGTCCAGCTCCCATTCTGCTGTTGGGCGCCCCATCCCTGCAAGGTGCTCTTGCTGTAGCACCAATAGAAGCGGCCCTGTTGGATTCTGGCTTGCCATACAGGAGGCGATTCAGACTCGAATCCCCTGCCAAACCTCCTTGGATTCACATCCTAGGCCCAGGAGACTACAGTGGCCCTAGATTGTCGAATAATCCCTTCACATTGTCAATATCCGGGATTGTTGTCGATGGCCTCACAGGACATCAGGGAGATTCCCGAAAAGGGCCGCTCACTGCAGTTGCTCAGGCACATGCTCTAGCAGAGTCCATCTCGCCACAGGGACCTAGGACACGACGTCTCAGGCCATGGGCGATTTCAGGGAATTGGCTACACTCTGCATTAGACACTACCTACGACCCTGTATTCACTGCCCTCAGGGACACCTTGGTCGAGGATGGCTCAATCAGAGTGATTCCTCTGCCTGAGGTACTGCACCCTAATGTCTCTCACAACAGTTGGATTGATGCAGAAGCTTTGGCGGCAGTTTCGTCTAGGTGGGCAAGTCTGGATTTGGAAGGAAAGGCAAGGGCATTGTCTCATTTGATGCGTCCAGCTCTGTCTCACAGCACTCCCTCAACCGCTAGGATGGAGGAAATCGGTTGGCACTGTGTAATGGGTCCAGGTTGGTCGACTGATTTGGCTGGGCAAATCGCTGCGGCAGCAGCGTACTGGAAGAACGACACTGCTGCAATCGCAGCGACGAAGGTAACCGACTCTCTGCTTAGAGAAGGAGTCATTCCTCTATCCTGAGCATGTTCTCGCAACTAGGACATTCCATTCTCAGAGGTCGCACTTCGGATTCTACAACCACCTTTGTGGAACATACTGGGCAGCGTATGCTTGGCCCCTTGGCTCGCTTAGTCATCTTCTGAACCACCTCATTTCTAGGCGATACCAAGGCGACTGGTAAAACCAGAAACACCGAAGCCAGCGATACTCCGAACACGATTGGCATAGGCATTCCTAGGACATAAATCACTAGAGCCAGACAGCCGAGAGTGACTACGGTCACCAAAGCAGGAAGACTCGTCCTTTCCTTTGTTACAAACATCGCAAATCCGATTCCCACTGAGAGGAACAGCACCGAAATCATTGCACCGAACAGCGCACTGTACAATGCGAAGCCGGACGGCTGGTACTCGACTCTGAAGTCCAAGTCGGGATCTAGGTCAGCCTCCTCGATGGTAATCACCTCAAGCACTATCCATCTCCTGTGCTTGTATTGGATTTCGTCAGAGGCCACGGCCCCGAGGTCCTCAAACAGAGTCGATTTCAACTCTGCAGTCAATCCTATCCCAGTCCAGTAATCATCCTGAGAGGCTCGAACGAAAGTCTCCACCAGTACCTGCCTCGTAGCCTCTCCTGAGTCGTAATTGTACGAAGTGTCGATGGTGATGGTAATCGAATCGGCACTGAAGGCCCTAGTAGCACCCATGTCGATAGTAATCTCGCTTGGCCCTAATTCGATTGGATTGACTCCTAGGATTGACTCGACCTCTATGAACAGGCCATTCGACATGAATGAGCGCAGGTTCGATGCCGAACCAGTCAGGTGGCCTTGCAGAGCCAACAACTCTGAATCATCGACTCTTCCATTGTGTCTGTCATCAGAAGGTACCGAGTCGGAATAGGAGTTGAGGTTGCGCCACCAGCTGTTGGAGCCTAGACTCTGATTCCCGATGTTATCCAAACCCCATCGCATCCATTGGGACATAGAACCGTCGAATCTGATGATTGCCTCCCTTTGTACCTCATATCCGTCCCATACAGCGTTGATTTCCAAATCCAATGTCGATCCGCCTGTTCTCAAAGGCTCATTGGCCGGGTACCATCCTCCAGTTTCGCCATCATCTTCCCCAATGACGATTTCATGACTCTTGGATTCGGTGATTTGCAGACCATCCTGAGGACTAAGGTGGAAATCAACGTTAATAGTGCCAGACTCAAATTCCTCAGGCGCCTCCCAGAAGAAGGTGACTTCCACCCCTCCCTCGACTCCTGTCGCAATCGGCATCTGGCTGACTTGAGAGCCCTGTACCGAAATTCCACCAGTAGATCCTGACCACATCCTGTCATCAAAGCCAGACTTCAAGACTATGGGTAAGTATACCAGATTACCCAAGACGCTGGCATCCTTCATCTCGATATCAACTAGAGGGAAACGCATCGAGATGTGGGCATCATGTGCTTCAGATCCCCAGAGAAACCTGACTCCGGCATCATCGTCAGGTTGCGAGAACATCAGGTTCCTTACAGTCAGGGAGATTTGGACCCTGTCTCCATCGTTGACCACACCTGAGCCCACATCGACACTGACCTGAAGGGATCCGGAACCAGATAGGAACGGGTTCAGACCTCCATCTCCGTCATAGAAAGAACCACCAATTCTGACCTCAAGGGTCGAGTTGATGGTTACACCCGCGGCACCCTCGACCTCGTAGGGGATGGTGAAGTCCCAAGTCGAGTTCTCATAGGCACCTTCAGTCCCCCATGTGACTTCCCAAGTGCCGATTTTGATTTCACTTAGGATTGATGGCGTCACTAATGTAGATTGCGAATCCGAGGAATCACTTTCCAAATCCTCTTGGAAAGGAGTGAGGCCCCCGTCATCGGCCTCTCCCATCAAGTACAGTCGAAAATCAGTCGAATTGCAGCAGGTGACTTCTCCTTGGGCGGACACTACTAGTGGAGCCGCACTCATCACTAGCAGTACAGAAACCAGAGTCATCGCACGCAACCGCGCTGCATCCATCGGACCGTGTGGCCAGTCTGCATCCCTTCAATGCGACGCATACTTGGAGTTCTACCGGCGGTATTCGTATGAATGCGCGAAATCGCTAGGAATGAAGCCATACAAGCGAAGCTGAACCATCCTCTAGGATTGCCTCTAATCTCGCGAAACCCACTCTCTCTAGTTGATACACCTCTCCAACAGTTAAGTCGAAATCCTCAATCAATCCATCAATAGCATCAATCTCATCTCCTCGAGGAATCTGCAGAACAGCCTCACGAGCCATACTCGCTGGAATCCACTGGACTATCGGACGGTCATCCGATTTGTCGTAGGACTCTACAGCAGCATTCCTTCCGGAGATGCTGATGTCTGCGAATTCCTTCAGTCTCAGGCTGCTAGTTCTAGAATCAGAATCCTGAATATAGATAGAATTCTTTACATCCCAGCTCCGCAATCCGGGAATCCCTCCATCAGGATGCCTAGGTGCCTCGACGATTCCGGCCTTGTGACCTGATAACTTCAATCGGACCGGCGAAGCCACGAAACTACGACGCTGGGTCACCGCATCTATCGCACTCGAATTCAATGACTCAATGGTCTGCATCGACACTGAGATGTCCTTCTGCGTAACTCCCAGTTCAATCCAGAAGCCCCTTAGAGCCCGAGCGGCGAATCCCCTGCGCCTTAGCGATTGAATAGTGGGCAGTCGCAGATCCCCCCAGCCCTCTCGCCCCCCGTCTTCAATTGAAGTTCGCATCGAGGAAGTAGAGAAGCCCCCGAACTCGTGGACCTTCACTCTACCCCAGTATACAGCCTCGGGGTAATCCCACCCCAGTTTCTCATACAGCAGTGTCTGCTTCCTAGTACTGTCCATCAGATCCTTACCTCGCACGATGTGAGTGACGCCTTGCTCATGGTCCTCCACGGCACTTTGGAAATCGAGAAGAGGCCAGACCCGGTATGTTTCACCCACCATCGGATGAGGTGTGTGCTGTATCCTCAGAGCAGGCCAGTCCCTCAGGGCCGGGTTCGGTAGCGACATATCTGTCCTGACTCTGACTACCGCTTCACCCTCGCCCAATGTCCCATCGTTCATCGATTCCCAATCTGCTAGGTTAGAAGATGTATCCTTAGAGCGACAGGGGCAATTCTCCTTCGATTCCCTGTACACTCTGAATTCATCTGCAGGACATTTACAGGCATAGCAATGCCCTTGTGATATCAGACTCTGTGCATGCTCAAGGTATACGGGCATCCTATCGCTTGCCCTGAGGATGATATCTGCTGGTCTGCCAGCAAGCCACTCGTACTCATCCTCTATCCATTGGTAAGCAGAGGGAAGAGGAGGTTTGACCCTAGTGTCCGTATCGTCGAAACGCAAAACGACTTTCCCTTCATACATCTTTGCGTACTCGGAGTTGATTACCACTCCTCGAGAGTGACCAAGAGATAGTGGGCCGTTCGGATTGGGTGCGAATCTGAGGACTACCGCTGAGGTATCTCCGGGCAATTCCTTCAACCCCTCTGCCTTTCGATGCTTCTCTCTTTCCAGAGCATCCGGGGCAGACTGTTCAAGTTCAGCCCTGACGGCATCTAATCCATCTGCCTGAGCCAGAGCGTTTGCGGCAGAGACCTCGTATGCGACAATCTCCATCAATCGCTTGGCTTCAGGCCTGAGATCTGGTTTCTCTGACAACAGTCTGCCTAACACACTACCAGCCTGTCCAGCCCCGTCGTATTCCAAAGCGTTCTGAAGAGCGAACTTTCGTACTGCGGCTACCACATCGGCACTCCAGCCATCACTTTCGGCCATGATAACAGGTCCAACCGCGTAAGTGCAGCATTTCACGCTTCGCTCGCTCACCAGTCGTCAAGCATCGTTTGTCGAACGGCCACATCGTCCTCGGACCTAGTGGGCACCGGAGTACCGTGAGCCTGAGACCACAAGTCAGAGACAGTTGACCAGCTCCATCTCAAGTCCTTGTGAGGGAGATCCCCTGAGACTAGTCTCCTCACGGCCTCTCTGGTGACTGCATCAGAGGGATAGCCAGAGCCAATTGGGTATCCCAATTCATCCGCTATCTGAGAAATTGCAGCATCCCTGTTGACCTTGGCCAAGATGCTAGCAGCACCCGCGACGGGATCAATCGAATCCATAGCATGTCTGGAATCAATCTCCCAATTCGCCCATTCGGCCCCCAATCTCGCTATTATCCTGTTTGAGAATCTCGCCTCATCAACATCGCACGAATCAACCATCATCATGCCGCTTGGAACACTCGCAGAACTAGCTCCGATGGCTTCGCAGAACAATTCGACTTCTAGCCTGTTTAGATCGGAGTAAAGACTGTTCGAGTCGATTCTCGAGGGCTGGCAGACTGCCATTCCGATGCCCCAATCTCTGGACTCTGCCTCCTCACGAATACTCTGTGCAATTTTCTCCCGGTTCTTCGCAGACAATGCCTTTGAGTCTCTTGCCCCAATGTCTCGTAGAGCGCTGCGGTCGGATTCTGGCACACACAGCGCACAGACAACCAAGGGTCCGATGGCCGGTCCCCTCCCAGCCTCGTCCACTCCAATTACTGGACGACTCATATCTCTAGGTCGTAGTCGCTCGGGCTATCATCATCTCTGCGTTTCTTGGGTACGACCCTGCGAGTCTCAGCCTCGGCCGGGTCAAGCATTACGTTGCTAGGATGAGGCAACTCTCCTTCGCTCATCTGATCTGCCATCTCAATCGCCGAGTCGAGGGCCTCATCGGTCTGGAACTTGTCCAAGACCTCGCTAGCCTGCCCGACTACTTCCTCGCTCGGACCCTGCCGGGGCTTCTCTGCAAGGCCCCCTGACTTCTCTAAGAATTCAGCAGCAAACTCCCTTGAGGAGACCTTGGGACTGTCGATCAGTTCAGGAGCATTTCCGCCGCCCTCATCAAATTTCGACATCCACTCCTCAGGACTCTCCGTAGTTTTCTCGACTACTTGCTTGCTTGCCTGCATAGTCTCATTTCTCCTTTTCAGTGCCAGCACGACTCCTAGGCTTCCAGTAAACACGACAATCGAAATCAGTATGGCTTCGTGCCAAACCTCAAGCCAGTTAATCACGGATTGCTTGAAGGAGGTACGGCAGCAGGGCGCTGGTTGTACCTCTGGTCCTTCAAGCAGAACCGAGTCCGATTCAGTAAACACAATCGACGGATCCCTAATCGATCTAACTTCGACGGTAAGGATTAATTCGGAATCAACAGGAGACTCGCTTGGGACCGTAATCCAAGCCACAAACTCCACAGTTCCACCCGGAGGGATATCCATCAACTCGAATGAGCGAGGATTCATGGATCCTGTTCCGCTCGATGCTCCCTCAGGAGCAATTAAGCCGAATTCGGTGACTAGATTAGAGTCCACGCTCACCACTAGCCCGTCGTCACCGTTGCCCAAGTTGGTAAGCATCCATGAAGATGTGAGATTATTACCTGTAATCAATTCTGAGGACACAATCTTCGCATCCCATGAGTAAAACTCGCCCACTGTGATGTCCAGATGAAGTTCGTCCGGCATCCACTCCCCAGTCCATAATTGGATAGAGAATTCAGCAATCAAGTCAGCATCCGTTGCCTCAGAAACCGTGAATGAAATAACGACTCCACTCATTGACTGGCCCGGGCCAAGTGAAACTGCACTCTGACTAATATCAACAGAGAGCCATTGAGGTACGCCCACAGATCTCAACTCGAAAGTAGACGACACATCTCCAGTGTTCTCTATTCTGAAATAACCTAAACATGTCTCTCCGGGTCTTGGATCCTCTGTGCATCCATCGTCCTCCAGAGCTAAGGATCCTCCAGTACGAGGTACCAGACTCACTCTATGAGTGGCAGTCGAAGAGTCTTCGATAACAGCCGGGTCCCATACTAGGATCTCGAAGTTCAGACTGCCAGGATAACGCTCTGGGGCTTGTACCTGCAATTGGGCTGTAACCTGCCCTCCGGGGAGAACAGAGTCCAATTCAGACCGACTCAGGACAATAGCCGCCCAGCCGTCATGTGATATCGAGAGCCCAGCTTCGCCCACTCTAGAGCCGTTCTCATCAGTCGCGACAATCTCAATGAGGAGATCACGTACTGAATTTCCGAGATTCCTGACATCAACACTGAGTCCAATGACCTCTCCGGGTGATACTGATGCGTTTCCACCTCCGGATACTATTTCCGCTTCGTAGTGGAAACCGTAGCGAAGGGAGAAGTTGAACCAGTCTTGAGATCCGTCGGGTGTTTCAAGATGCATGCTGAACTGGTGCAGAGAGTTAGCCAATGGAAGGCCACCGACGACTTCTGGCGACATTACAGAGAACTGCACCCATTGAGGAATATCTGAGGGCGCGGCGAATGAGTACCCATCCGATGGCGACTCGCTGTGATTCCATTCAATCACCCATCCCGAGGGCCCAGAGATGGAAACAACCGCTGAATCATTCACCTCGGCGTTATTGGTGAAATTGAAGTTCAGTCCTATCATTGAATTTGGATTGATATCAAAAATCGAACCAGATTCAGGCCCGAACCTAACCTCTGACCTCTCTACCTGCCAGGGATAGGTGTAGTTAGGTGTCTCGTTGAACACTGTTGCTGCTGCTGCCTGCTGCAACTCGAGCGCCCTTTCAGGTGAGATCTGACTGGGCGCTTCTCTACCGACCGAAGACTCTCCGGTGATTGTAGAGTACATCACACAAGCTGCGAGATAGGTTCCGTCTATCGATGGGTGAGAACCATCGCTAGAGTATAGCGCGGAGAACGAAGTCCAACCATCGGTGGCATTCTGTCCTGAGTCTTCTACCGCCTCATGTATATGCATGAATGCGAGTCCCACTGGTGAGATGTATGTGGGCCGGTCCGCTGTAGTGATGTTCTCATTGTACATCTCATAACCACGTGATACACTCTCTTGCATACTGGAGTAATCGGGGTGCAGCCAATCGCCTTCCATCCGCCCCCAAGTCATGAACAGGATGGTTTCTCCGCCTTCGGAACGGATTCTTCGATCGAGATAAATCAGTCCTTCCAGACTATCTTGCCAGTATTCTGTGTCGATGGACAGCCCCGGGACCTGTGACTGGCCTTGTAGAATCACGTAATCGTACCGTTGTTGCAGGCTAGTGTTCCATGAGTGTCCCGGAGTATTCGCCCTCTCTGCGTGCTCGCTGAGTTTCAGGCCTCCGCTAGTGAGGGAAGTTACTTGCGCATCCTCTCCCGAATCTGTCAGTATACTGTCAAGTCTGACAGATAGGGAATTGCTCGATGTGTATGAATTGCCCATCATTAGAATGTCGAGGGAACTGTCCTTTGCATCTGCGCTGGCCACAGTTGATGGATTGAGAGGAGTAGAAGGAGAAAGTAAGGGTAGAATCAGAATCATAATGAGAATCGAGGTCACGATTCTACTGCCCATACCACCATCGACAATCTAGAAAGATATCATTTCTGCCCCCTCTCGTTAAGTTTCTTACGAAGTATTGATGGTATGAGGCGTCATTGGCCAGCCATGGCATCGAAGTGGCCGTTCACCAAGGAACCGGCCGAACCACGGCAAGTCACTAATGTGGATAAGCGAAAAATCGTCGAATACGAACGCAAGCCAGATGATTCTTCAAAAAAGAAGATGAAAGACCGCAGTCACTTGGAGAGCGATTCGTTCAAGCAAGCTATGGATTTGCTCGGAAACGACTGAAGAAGTCACAGAATTGGGTCGGGAGCGATTCGACTCAGCACTTCCACATCAAACTCTCCTGCATTGACTGGAGAACGCAGTCCGAATTTGTTGAGGACCTCTGGAGAGATTTCTCCAAATGATCCAACCTCGACTCCATCAAACATGACCACAGCTCCTCTTCCATTGATCCACGGGCCTCCAACTGCCTCTACGAGCGAGATCTCATCGATTCCAATCCCTAGATCCCTCAGTAGTGCCTGAGCCACACCCTTAGCCGATGCAAACCCGCCCCCGACCTCGGCACAAGCCCAAGCAACTCTCGATTGATTCTTGGCGCCCCTTACTACATCGCTGAGTTCGTAGACCTTCTGAGGCAACTCGTGGTGCCTGTTTGAGGATAGCAACACGAGCAGCGAGGGTAGTATGCTTTGCCGGAGTACGGTATGCTCGACTGAGATTGGATTGGATATCTTAGCCACCTCTGCGACAGGCTCCCATCGGACTCTATCGAACTGATCCTTCTCATTCGACAGTGTCAGACCCTGAGTCTCTTGTATGCTCAGAGCGCGAAGGCTAGACCTGATGCGTCTATGTAGATGCGAAGAAACTAGTGGAATAGCATCCAGATGAACCTCTGAGAGCTTCTCAGGCAGGTTGTGATAGCCAAACCCTATCGCAATGTCCTCTACGATGTCGACGGGGTGCATGATGTCACTCCTCCATCGAGGCATCTCGACTATGTGCTCCTTCTCTCCAATCACGCAATCAGCCCACTTTTCAGGCTTATTCGAGCCATCGGTGACCGTCCTAGACTCGACTAACGAGCCACCCATCCTGTGAAGAGCCGCTCCAATTTCCTGTTGGCTCAATCCGACTCCCAGAATCTTACCAATCAACCTCTCAGGCACTCGGTGCTTGACCGAGTCTCCGCGAGGAGTATGCATCTCTTCGCCCGTGTGACTCGTCACCTTGACACTCTCGACTTTGCCACCCCTCTCATGTAGAGATAGACATACGAGCATCAGGCAAGCCTCACATGCCCTCGAATCCCATCCGGTAACATCGATTAGGAAGTCTCTGGTCGAGTGGGAGACTGTGGTGTGATCACCGTTGATTATCGGTGGGAATGAGAGGATGTCGTCATTCGCATCCAATATCACAGGATATGAGTCGAGATTGTCCATCAGAGGAGCGTACTCGACCCCCTTGGGGTGCACTTCAAGAATCTCCTTTATACTCATTCTTTCTTCCATCATCAGAGGTACGAACGAGTAAGTCTCGGGCACCGTGAGGACTCTGAACGGACCTGTCACAGAAGACAGATCATGAACTCCAATAGATGCTAATGCGCGTTTCCTACCAAGAGTGAGATGAAGCTTCTCCTGATGATCCATTAGCGACTGGATGAAAGCCTCGATACCATCCTCATCATCGCCGGTATCGACTCCTCTGACAACGGCTGCCAGTACTACTGGTCTGACGTTGCCCAGAGTGGAATCGACGACCATCTCAAGACCACTGGGCTCTATCGGCATCGAGGAATCCAATACCCGACCTTCAGAGAAACTCCTAGCAGACCGCGCAAGAGATTCGTGGCTCAGCAGGTCAGGCCGATCCGGAAATACTTCGATTTCCACGACGTCCTCGTCGTTGCCCTCGACAGGGCATCCAATCTCTGGCAGCCAATCGGACCAAGACTCAGGCGAGTGCCCACATCCATTGATTTTCTGGATATACTCAAGAAGAGAATGCTGCAAGTTCAGAGTCGGCATGCGAACATCAGTTTCCTAACCACATGGGCAGCGGCCTATCATAGCCGATTAGTCTCAGCCCACTGATTGAAGCCGTATCGTAGTCGAGAGCCCTGAGGTTCCTACGCGTCAACTTCTCTAGACCATCGATTCCAAGTCCTATCATCCAACCTCTAATTGTGGATTGTAACCATTGCAAACTCTCCTCAAGTCCATTCTCAGGAGGGGGGGCTACCAGAACCGAGCATCCAGCAGCCACGGAGATGAGGAGGTCCTCGGCCCCGGGAGCCTCGTCCATCTCGATTAGCAGGTGCCGGCCCTGTCCAGTCAGATTCATCGCCTTTGCTGCTAGCCCTATTCGGGGTAGTGCAGCAGCAGCTCTACTGCCACCGGGGGCGGCCGCATCAACCACAGCACCGTCAAGATCGAGATCGATAACCAATCTGAACAGATGCTCGACGCGGTCGACTCCGTCACGCAGCAATATCATACTGTCCTCGCTCATTTTGCTAGACAGTGAGACTAGAATGGCCTCAATCTCAGCATCATCCATAGGAGGAATTCCATCTAGGTCGAGAACTATGCCGGCGCATCCGCTGAGATACGCCGAGCATTCAACGAGATTCCCCTCGTCAATATGCAGCAAGTCGCACGCCCTCGGAGAGCGTCTGACGAGTGCAGGTTGCTCTGAGGCGACCCCACCCTGCCAGGATTCAGCCGACTCGGCCTCGATTAGCCACGGAATTGGGAAAAGCAAACCTCCCTCTTCACTGCCGACGGGCATCAGTAGTGTAAGGGGGTCGAGCGAAGTGTGCTCAGGCAACCTCTCCGAGGAAGAAGGAATCAGTGCTATACTTTCGAAACCCTCTGCGACCGAAGGCTCAGGGAGTTCGACCGAAGGAACCGGAGAACCTCCCGAGGGAACTAGCACTAAGGCATCTTCTTCGATAGACAGCCCCATTGGCTCTATGTGATTAGATATATCTGAGAGCTCCTCAGGCTCTATCCCACGCATTGCAGTACCTTCGCCAGGAGGGGGGCAACTGCCGGCGATGACTATGCTTCCGCCTGACATAACTTGACCGGGCTCGGTTCCTACCGAGCCGAGTATCACTATCGTGCCTCCAGACATGCCTGATCCGACACCCTTTCCAGCGTGCCCTCGCACAATGAGAGTCCCACCCGACATTCCTGCACCAGCATCATCTCCTACAGACCCCTGCACGATAATGACGCCACCGCTCATATTGTGGGCGACTCTGTCCGCAGCATCCTTCTCTACTACGATGCGCCCATCACGCTGAAAGGCCCCGAGCATGGAATCTGCCGAACCCTGCAGGGTGAATGTGCCACCGTTGTTCATGGCCCCAGCGCATTGCCCTAGATCCCCCAATAGAAGCACTCTAGAATCCACCGGAAGATGACTCGCTGCACCTATCTCGCCACTCTTGGGCTTTTCATCTCCACCTCTGCCCCAGCCTATCCTGATTAGCAGATCTCTCTCGAGAGCCTCATCTATCATCCCGTCCAAATCGCGTGCGAGCTTCATGCTCTTCGCGGTTACCTCGCGCATGCTCCTCCTTAGCGGACACCATACTACCCGTCTTGACTCTGACGGGCAAGATACCCAGCAACTCAGGCTTAGACGCCATATTCGGATTCTCGGAGCAAGGGTATGTTGATAGAGGGCAGTCAATGGAGTCGGAGCGCCCGAGGGGGCGAATGGGGCGCTTTTTTTGATCCGAGTGGCGATAAATGGGTTCGGAACAATTGGCAAGAGAGTCGCCGATGCAGTGGATGCACAGGACGACATGGTAGTGGCCGGAGTCACCAAGACTGGCCCTAGCTTCGGATGCGACTTGGCGGCCCGCAAGGGTTTCCCACTATACTGTACTAACGATGACGCGGACCGGATTGCGGCCTTCGGAGAAGGTGGCTATGAATGCCAAGGCGGACTGTCAGATTTGCTCGCATCATCCGATGTTGTCGTAGATTGCGCCCCCGGCAAGAGAGGGGCCGAGAATCTCTCAAAGTACAAAGCAGCAGGAATCAAGCACATTTTCCAAGGAGGGGAGAAGCACGATTTGACCGGTTTGTCCTATACCTCGTGCGCCAATCACGAGGCTAATCTAGATGCTGACGGAACTCGAGTTGTCTCGTGCAATACAACCGGGCTTTCACGCACCTTGGTCCCCCTCTTTGAGGCGTGTGGCTCCCTCAAGGTCGAATGCACGATGATTAGACGCGCAGCCGACCCCGGGGACTCGAGCAAGGGCCCCATCAACGCAATCAAGCCCGTTCTCAAAGTCCCAAGTCACCACGGCCCCGATCTGATGACTGTCAAGCCCGAGATAGAGATTAACTCTCTAGCCGTAGCAGTCCCGACCACCATCATGCATGTTCACGCGATTATCGCTGATTTGCCAAGCGGTCACGGCATGACTACGGAGTCAATCTTGGAACTCTGGAGAGGAACTCCAAGAGTCTTGTTGATGAGTGGTTCGGGAGACCGCTTGTCCACCACGGCCGAGGTCATGGAGATGGCTAGAGACATCGGCAGAAAGTGGGGCGATCTGCATGAGGTATTCGTCTGGGAAGATGGCGTTAGCCTCGTCGGGGACAGACTGTACTACTTCCAAGCCATCCATCAGGAAAGTGACGTCATCCCTGAGAACATAGATTGCATCCGTGCTCTGATTGGCTCAGAATCAGATTGGAGAACATCGGTTAGCAGAACTGACGATGCGATTTCTAGGTACTATGGGATGTAATCCCATAGTGATGCGTAGACCATACATTCAGCATCAATGGTCAAAAAGCCCCCTTAGACTCGCAGAAACATGAATGGGTCGCGCTGGGTGCTAGTAATCCTACCCATTCTATTGTTTTCAACAGGAGGAACCGTCCTGACTGAACCACTGAAATTAGAGGCTCAGTCAGCCGATTCTGGAGTACAATCCCATTCCTATCCGGAATGGAGTAGGGCCAGTCCATCTGAGTCTATTTTTGAGCTTCGTACCACCACTGGGCTGCTACAATCACCTTTCGGGCCGTTTGACCCCCTAGTTGACCCTGTGCCCCTAGGTCCAGAGAATCTGTATGACCCATTCGCTCTCGAGCGCACGGGATTGCTTTTGGTTCAGTCATCAAGCTCCGATATGACTGCAATGCTCAGCTTGCTAGAGGAGTCCGGAATGGAAGTGATAGATTTCATTCCCGAGTACTCAGTCATTGCCCGGTTGGATTCTGTAAACCATAATCAAGTCGTAGATGAACTGTCTGCGGACGGTTCAATCAGATGGGCCGGAGAGTTACCAATCGCTTGGAGAGTCTCACCATATTTGTCTACAATCGCCGGTTTACAGGGCCTTAGGGTGGATTTGGACATCACCCCTACCCCAGACCTAGGTAAGGAGGAGTTACAATCTCTGTCTGAGGACATGGAACTTATCTCCCATAGTCCAGTTGAACGTGCAATCTGCGACTCTCATCTCTGTCAGCCAAAGAACGTCGACTCTGCGTGGATTCCAATCCTAGCCATGGATGGCAGGATTCTCAGGATTGACCCAGCAGCCCAGTACTCGGTGCATAACTCGAATGCCAGCGTTATCGGCGGCATACAAGACGCCCGAACAACTTCGGGACTAGCCCTGAACGGATCGGGAGAAGTCCTCGCAATCTCGGATACCGGTTTGGATGATGACCATGGCGACTTCGGGAACCGAATCCGTGCAATATACGATGAGTTCGGTCCCGATAACTCGCACGCCGACTCGAACAGCGGCCACGGGACTCACGTTTCGGCAACTCTGTTAGGTGACGGTTCAGGAGACTCCGATTCAGAGGGCATGGTACCCGGGGCGACCTTCCATTTCTATCAACTAGAAGCCGACTCATCAGGGGCCCTTGCTCGCTGGGGCTCGCTGTATGAGATGTTCAGCCATTCGTGGAATAATAATGCTAGGATTCAGACCAACAGTTGGGGCAACCTGAATCTGGCTGGTGATTACAGTTCTGACTCGAGATCCGCGGACTCATTCATATCCGATTATCCTCGCTTCCTAGTGCTATTCTCTGCTGGCGACCTAGGTTCGGGCGGAGTCACCCCTCCAGGTACTGCCAAGAACGTGCTGACCGTGGGGGCATCCACTACTGGTTCTTTTGACAGCACTCCAGAGGGAGTTGTGGCGGGCTTTTCATCAAAAGGAGTAACTAGCGACGGGCGAATCAAGCCAGACATTGTTGCTCCTGGAGTGGCAATATGCTCGGCTCGTGCCCAAGAAGCCGTATTGTCTGAGGGCGAATCGTGCTCGAGCTCTACTCATGTTGACGGACAGACACCATTGTACATGACACTAAACGGCTCTTCTATGGCTACGCCAGTGGCGGCCGGGGCAGCAACAATGGTCAGACAGTATCTGCGTGTAGAGAAATCAATCAGTGAGCCCAGATCAGATTTGATTAGAGCCCTAATCATTAACGGAGCAGATGACCTAGGTGCAAGTGACATCCCTAATCCCTCAGAGGGTTGGGGCCAATTGAATCTCGACAACACTCTGTTCCCGACTAGTTCTGGCCAGGATCTGAATTTGATTTACGACTATTCAAGAGAGCTGCTGCCAGGCCATTCATTCGTCTACACATTTGACGTCGATGGGAACTACGGCCTAGATGTAACCCTCGTGTGGAACGACCCTGAAGGCTCTGCAGTGGCCAATCAAAGTGCCTCTCGCCTAGTGAACGATTTAGATCTCAGAGCCGTATCTCCTGACGGCACGACTTACTTCGGAAACCATTTCGCATCTGGTTTCAGCACCCCGGGCGGTTCTGGGGACCGCTTGAACAACGTTGAGAGAATCCGACTCCCGGCAGGTTCTCAATCAGGTACTTGGTCGATTATCGTAGGTCATGCAGGAGGTTCTATTCAGGACTTCGCTATGGTGTTCTCTGGCCTAGGCAATGAGATTATCCATCCCGACCTCTCAGTCTTTGCAGGCTCATTGTCGACTTCGATTGACAACCCTTTGCAAGGAGATACCATACTAATCGAAGCCGCATGGAAGAATCAGGCAGCAGCAGCTACTGGAACCTATTCGATAGAAGTCGAGGATTTGACATCGGGCTCAATCATCCACACCTCCTCAAGAGCATCATTGGGAGGTGGATTACTGGATTCCGTCTCCTTCCCTCACTCATTTTCTACCACTGGCACTCACCAGTTAGAACTCAGGCTGGACTCGACTTCTGTCGTTCAAGAGTTGAACGACGAGTCCTCAGGTTCCGACAACAATCGATACCATATTGAGGTAAATGTCTCTCAAATTGGAGTCAGGCTTACCCCATTGATGGAGGATGGAAGCCTCCCCTCAAACCCTGCTCAATTGAGCCAAGCGATGACTAGAACACTCGACCCAAGAGATTCCAGTTGGCTCAATTTCGACTTAGAAATGAGGAACGAGGGAACATCAGAGATTTCAGTCGGCCTCAGTGTATCTCCAGTTCAACTACTCGGCGATGATGGGATACTGTACCCTCCACAGGATGAATGGTGGAAACTACTCAATGAGACCGGCCCCTGGACACTCGCCCCCTACGGTCAACCCGGGGATCGCACGGTTGTGACCTTGAATTTGTCAGATATGGACACCGATCTCAGTAGCGGATCCGAAGCCGTTTATGCCCTCCCTGGGACCTTCGTGTCCGATTTGACTCTGTATGACAAAAACGCCCCTACCGTGTCGCATAGCATCAGGCTGAGCGCAGTAGTTCAGCGCGTAGAAGGCCTGTATACTATAGTAGCCGGAACTGGGGATCTTAGCGCCGAACCTGGTGACACGGCCGTGTTCACTTTGTCGATAAAGAACACAGGTAACGGGCCAACTCAATATTCAATTTCATGTGAGACCGAGGACAGGTGGATAATAACTATCGGAGACAGCGAGTCATCACAAGTCACTCTGGACCCACTAAGCAGACTCCAGTTCCTTCCGATGCCTATCAGAATTAGAGTTCCAGATGCTATCGACGGATTCCCTCCTGCCGGCTTCACTCAGAATCTAGAATGCATTACATCCTCTACGAGCGCCCCGTCTCTACAAACCTCGGAGGAGGCTACTTTGTATGTGTTGGAGAGCCGAGACTTCTCGGCACAGATTTTCGATTCAGATGGCAATCCTCTAGGCCCTCAAGGATTGGGCGAACCAAGATCTGTAATCAACGATGACGTTGTTAGCACAGACTTGGTCGTGGAAAATCAGGGTAACGTCCCCCTAGATTTTACAGTGGAAGCCTTCTCTTCTCTGAACTCATGGCCGGTTCAGGTAGCACTAGGTCAGAATACCGATTCGGAGGAAATCTCATTTTCCATTGCAGCAGGTTCTCAGGCCACCGTCACCATCTCCACAATTGTGCCTTTCGCTGCTGATATGGGAGATACCAACACACTCACCATTCGTACTACTCTTTCCAATGGTCCAATAGTGACCTTGAGTTCACTCTTGACAGTTCAGGAAGTGGCCATACTGAGTCTTTCTTGGGATGAGATTCTTGAGACAGCTCTAGGTTCCCCAGGAGTCGGAATGGTCAATCTTCAGAACACAGGGAACGTGGACTTGGATATCAGCCTGACAATGGGCACACTGCCGGCAGGTTGGTCCGGGGGTTTCCTCTCTGGGAGGCAGTTCACCATGGGGATGAACAGTGAGGCAGCTATCGAAGTGGTGCTTGACCTTCCTAGCAACCTAGCTGTCGGTTTGCTCGACGATATGGCCACTGTGATTATCGAGGCCCGTACTCCGGCAGGAGAGGTCCTCTTGTACACCGTCGAGATGAAGGTCTCAGTATTACCTTCAATTTGGATGGACCTCTCTGCGGATTTCTCAACGATTGAGGATATAGGAGAAGGAGGGACGACGTTTGAAATCACTATTTCCAACCTTGGAAATACACAAGGCGACTCGACTATATCTATCTACGCGCCGGAACATTGGGAAGTCGATGTCGAAGCGCCTTCGAGCATAGGTCCGGGAGAAAGCAGCAACATACCGATTACCGCCACTCCAGACTCGTATGCATCTTCCGGATTAACTACAATAATCATCCAGATTAATTCAACTGCCGGGAATGAGGATGTTTCCATCACTGACGACTCTCTAGAAATCGGAGTAAGCAAATCTCGAATCTCAGGTCGAGGCGGCCTCGGAGGTCTTCTGGATAGCTTAGGTCTTCCCGACTGGTCGATGGCTCTAATCGTCCTAGTGATTCTGTCAACTACAGTCGTTTATGGAGTCAGGATGAGAAGAAACTCGTCTGCAATGATGAGTCCCGATGAGGAACTGATTCCCGAGGGATCAGCCCTACTCTCAGGCTCCCTCTCGGAACGCCGAGCAGCTGCATTGGAGACATCCTCATCCGGAGAGGTAATGACAGGAGGTGTGTCAAATGAGGAGATTCAGGCAGCAATCGCCCAGTCTTCTCCTTCATCCCTACCTCCAACTCCAGACGGAGCGCCCCCACTGCCTCTTTCAGGTCTGCCTGAGGGATGGACTATGGAGCAATGGGAATCATACGGCCACCTGTGGTGGGAGCAGAACAAGCCCTGATGCGCTTTCCTTATGACTCGTAGCGCCTCGCCCGGTTCGTGTCGGGCTCGATAGTACTGTTCGGACCTCCCGGAGCAGGGAAGGGGACCCAAGCCACTCGCATCGCATCTCTCACGGGCAAGCCACAGGCATCTACTGGAGACATGCTCAGGGCTGCGGTGACCGCGGGCTCAGATCTGGGGATGGAGGCCAAGGAATTCATGGACGCAGGTCTTTTGGTTCCCGATGAGGTCATCATAGGTCTGATTTCCGAGAGATTACAAGATCCCGATGCCGAGACGGGCCTGCTCCTAGACGGGTACCCCAGAACCATCGTTCAGGCAGAGTCGCTCGAGCGCATCGAGTCGGTTGTTGCGGTGATATCGATTGAAGTCCCTGATGATGCCATAGTGCAACGCATAGTGGGTCGCAGGATGGACCCAGAAACCGGTCAAATCTATCACATCGAATTCAATCCTCCACCCGAGAATGTAGCGCATCGAGTAGTCCAGCGTAAGGACGACAACGAGGAGACTGTGAGGAGCAGACTATCTGCATATCACCAGCAGACAGCCCCTCTTGCCGAATGGTATGGCGAGAGAGGAGTTCTGCTGAGAATCGATGGAGACCGAGGCATAAATGAAGTAGGAGACTCAATAGAAGCGGCCCTCCTCAAGATGAGTGGTACTGATGCCTAGGCGAATAAGAAGGAGCGATTCAAGGCGGAAGGCGAGGGCCTCAGAGGCCATCGACCACCTATCCTCGATTGTAAACTCACCAGACGACTACGATGAGGAGTCCGTGAACTCTGCAGCCAGAGACATCCTTAGGATAGGCAAGCGACACGGAGTAAGGCCGGATGCGAACACATCTAGACTAATCTGCCGTGGTTGCAGTTCAGCCCTCATACCCGGACGCTCAGCCACTACTAGGATACGCTCAGGCACAGTGATAGTGACTTGCAACAAATGCGAAAAAGTCACACGAACAAGCACGGAATCACAAGGAGGCGATTCGGATTAGCGGACAGGTTCCACGAGGCATTGTAAAGCGTGCCAAGGACTCATCCTTACCGGTGACCGTGAGGATAGGCAAGGAAGGAATGACGGAACAGGTCGTCGTCGAATTGAAGGAGCAATTGAGCAAGAGGGGACTAGTCAAGGTCAAAGCCAATCGAGGCCTGTTGGCTAACTCTGAGGAGAGGGCGGCTTGCTTCAACCGGCTAGCCGTTGACTCAGATGCCATTCTCGCTCACAGCATCGGTAACGTAGCAGTGTTCTGGAACTCACGTTAGTAATCCGAACGACCCGCCTTGACATTCCGGAATGCTCACTTATTTAGAGGGGTTAAGGTTCGCAAAAACCATGGTGACCGAGAGTCAGGTAGTCTTGGCGATTTTCATAGTTTCTTTCGCACTCATTTTGTCAGAAGTTGTACATCGTACCATAGCCGCTTGGTTCGGTTCGGTTCTGATGCTATTGTATGGCCATTACACTGGTGTCTTCCACCTCCACGAGCAGTACAATGCGGCTGGCGAACTCGTCAAGACCTACACGCTTGAACACACTATGATAGGGTGGATAGAGTGGGAAGTAATCGGCCTGTTGCTAGGGATGATGATCTTTGCATCAATCCTTGAGTTATGCGGCTTCTTCGAGTTCGTCGCCATCAAGGCAGCAAAGATGAGCAAGGGTGACCCCTGGAGACTAATCGTTCTGCTTGGAACCTTCACCACACTGCTCTCTCTGGTCATCGACAACGTCACAGCCATCATTATCATCGCTCCAGTGACATTAAGAATCTGTAACAAACTGGAGATTAATCCAGTCCCCCCGTTACTAGCAGAGGCAATCCTGTCAGACACCGGCGGAGTGGCATCGATGGTAGGGGACCCGCCAAATGTCATGATAGCCGCTGCAGCTGCAGACGCAAGCCCGGTACTGGATGCCTTCTCGTTCAATGGCTTCCTTTTCAGACTTGGAATCCTCACTTTCTTCGCGTGGGTTGCGACTTTGACCTACTTTAGGTGGTATTACAGAGAATGGTCGGAGCAGAAGCCACCACATGTTGATTTGCTCTTAGAAGAAGATGAGTGGGATGCCATAGAAGACAAGCAACTGATGTACACTACTCTGACAATTCTAGGACTTACCGTAATTGCATTCTCTGCCAAGTCCCTTTTCGACCTAGAGATTGAGATCGATGGAATCGCACTGGCAGGTGCTGGCTTCGCTCTAATTGCAGCTAGGCCGAAGAACGAGGAACTCCGGGAAGGATTCATCAATGACGTAGTCGATAAGGTGGAATGGCAGGCCTTGCTTTTCTTCGCAGGACTATTCTTACTGGTCGGAGGAATCGGCGATGTCGGATATCTCGACGAAGTCGCCAATTGGATTTTCAACAACTTCGGCGATGACGAGGTGAAGTTGGCAATTGCAATCATATGGGTCTCTGCAATAGCCAGTGCCCTGATTGACAACATCCCATTCACGGCTGCAATGATTCCGGTCATTTTCAGTATCACTGAAGCTAGCGGTGGGGCTCTCAGCCCAGAGCCTCTTCTGTGGGCGCTGGCAATGGGGGCTGGTTTCGGTGGCAATGCCACTCCAATCGGCTCTAGCGCTAACGTCATGACTGTAGCAATCAGCGAAAGAGGGCCTTACCCAATCACCACCAAGGAATGGGTCAGAGCTGGGCTGCCTGTGATGATCATTACTTGTGTGGTCGCAACCGTGTTCATGTTCTTCTTCCACGGCGCCCTGTACTCTTGAATCGATTAAGCGACACCGTGAAGCCCGAGTACTCCTTGCCCGTATCATGCACGAGTGTGCTATCTGCGGCTTGGTCTCTACTGAGGCCCCCTGTCCCGCTTGTGGCGACGATGAGGCTTTGAACAGAGTCGATGAATATGAGATTGAACCCAATCCGGCCGGTGAAACGCAACTCCCATTCGGACTCGATTCTGAACCGCAGTCGGAGTCTACAGATCTCCCATTCGGACTGGAGGATACTCCCGAATCCGAAGAGTCAGAACCATTGGTATTCGGTATCGAATCATCGCCCTCTCAAGATAATCAGGATTCCATTCTATTCGGACTAGATGAATCACCTTCTACAGAGGGCCGGTAATCCAGACTTCACCGCCCCCGTAGGGGGCGTGTGCACCCCGCTTAGTTCAAATACCAAAGGCAGGTCGCCCACCTG
>CAYMRU010000003.1:0-36457 GCA_964392975.1 uncultured Candidatus Poseidoniales archaeon
ACGATATCCCAGTATTTCGTGTGTGCAATGTTCTCGGGTTCCAGATAGATTCCTTTGCAAATTCTGAAATCAGCGTGCTTCCCAGTAGCAGCGCATACATCACTGATGTCAGATAGGGTACGAATCAGTCTTCCTTGTAGCACCACTCCGACATTGTGGAGACCCCTCTCTTGGAGGGCAGTACAGAAGTCGATAGTCGGACCAGTGACTCTGTGGTCCTCCATATCCAATCGCACGAACATGTTGTGCTGCGCTGCCTTCCTGACTAGGCCCTCGATATTACCCAAGGCGGCATCCGGGTCGATAAGCAGGCCGAATGCGGTGGGCTTGATTGAGATGTTTGCATCTATATCGTTATCAACAATCGAGTCAATCAGCGTCGAGTACTCTTCAATGAAGAACTCGGCCTCCAACAAAGAACTGATTTCCTCGCCTAGAACATCAACTGTGAAACACGCGCCCTCGTCGCTCATCTCACGCATCAGAGAAATCGCACTTTGCATATCTGAGCCAGCGACATACCTCTTTGAGACCCAGCGAATGAAAGCCTTGGGAGTAATCGGCATCAAGCCGACTACGAACTGTCCGAACAGTCTCATCTGAACTCTGCAAGAGTGGACAAGCCTTCACAATTGCGAGTACTAACTCAGCTCCTTTCCTCGTCTGACTGGTACTCCTAACTCCTCCAATAGGCCCAGAATCGCGGTTCTCTGCCAGCCCTTGAACGACTTCCTGTCCAGGTGTGCGAAGAATCGCCCCCCGGGGAATGCCGCCATGGTAGATTCGACGGCGGTTCGAATCGAATGTTTCCAAGCTCCCGCGGGCTCATGGTCATCTTCTGGGGTCTCGAAAGGCATAGCATAGTTTGCCAACAGATGGCCAGTCCATAACTCGGATTCGGACAACACAGCCTTGTGTCTTGGAGCATAGTGTCCCCCTCCGAGTCCTATCATAACATCTCCACCTTCTCGCCATGTTACCGGTTCTGTTCCCCCGAGTCCCAGATTGTCCGAAATTACACAGGCCCAGGCGTCGCCTGCTTCCTTGCTCTTCCACTGCTGCTCAGTGGAGCCGATCTCGATGTAAAGAGTGGGTGTGGACAGAACCGGCCCGTGATGAGTCGTCTCAAGAGTCAGGTCGTACTCCTCGTCGAGTCCACGCGACTTGCCTTCTGCCAGCATCCCTCTGAATAAGGAAGCGAACCTAGGCGAAGGAGGCACCACTGTTCCCTTCCTACCTCCTGCCTGACCCTCTTCCCCGTGCGGCGTCTCACCAGGGATTCCAATTGCATGCAGTGTCAGCGCAGGAGTATTTGTTGCAGATACGTGCCTTGAGAGAATCAGAACCTCTCCGAGTTCGCAAGCTGCGTTTTCCTCGTGGATTGTATCGATTCCATCCGCGTGTATGTGTAAATGCTCGATGAGGAGGAGGTGGACGTCGCGTGAGAGGTGCTGGTGCATGGTGCCGTGAGGAAGAGTGGTTGGCTCGGACCAACCATCTAAGTCGAGCATAGCACGATGCAGGTTGACTGATGCACTGTCCTGAGAGGACGCTAGCAACAGTGTGACCATGGCCCGCGATGGGGGCACTCGTATAATCTCCGTAGCCACACCTTCAAGCACGGAGGCTGTGAGCGCAATATGTGGAAGGGGTTCGATATGGCTTCCAGCCGATGCGAGTCGACCAAGGTGCATCGGGAAACGTGCTGGTCGGGTGCTCGGGCGAGTTACTCAGAATAGATGCAGAGGGCTCGCCCCTTCACCAACCCGTGGTGCCGTTTCCAAGCAATGTCTCAGGGGGGGCAGTCATTGGAGAGTGTTGGGTGGGCACCTGGGTTGATCAGGAATTCAGAGAGGCTCGTATGGCAGCTCTTCGGATAGACGGAGACTGGATAGATGGCGGCGGCAGGGAGCAACTCAGGGAAGCTTCAGATACTAAACTACTGATGCCTGCTTCCTCAATTTGGTCAAGGCGTCTCGATGCTGAGCCCATGGCACTAACTCAGACCTCAGCTGGAGTGGTGTTCGCGACCTTGAACAGAGGAGTTTACCTGATTGATGAGAGGGCCACAGAACTGTGGAGGTCGCCCTATCCAGAGTGGCCGGGACTCGCAAAGTACCATCACTCCGACTCCATAGTGTCGTGCACAGAGCATGAAGGGAGAATCGGGCTTTGGTCAAGATCGGGTTCTGTTACACTTCTTGATGGAAAGGATGGATCTTTTGTCTCAAGCCATGCGATTGGGTTGATGAGTCCACTGGCCGGGGCTGAGTTCAGCGAGGATGGTGGTTGGTTACTGATGCAGGAGAACGGAGATGTTGGCATACTCGATGATTTGCTACTCTCGCCTAGTATAGTGAGGACACCCGGCCCTGTATTCGATGCCAATTATTCGGAAGGCAGATGGAGATGGACCGGTTGGAGACATGATGGTACAATTCTGGACGAGAGATGTGAAATTGAGATTCGCAGGGACATCGGAATCGGCCTTGTCGGTGACAACGTGGTCACTAATGATGGAAGATGGGATGAATTCAGGGCCTAATCACTCTAGGTCGGCCGAATGTCCGCACTTTCCGCAGACCTTCCTATTGGAATGAATACCGAGGAATACTCCGGGCCCACAGGTCGGGCAGAACTCTCCTTTCCGGACCAACTCGCCATCCTCTACCGAGTACTTCGAGTGCTTGCCGTTGGGGTTAGGCCCTTCTCCCATCAATCATCACTCTCCTCAGGCTCCTCTTCAGGTGACTCTTCGACTGCTTCCTCTTCAGTGGCTTGCTCAGATGGTTCGGGCTTGGGAGCAGTTGGCTTCTCCTTTTGCTGTGAGGAATGTCGGGACTTGACATACTCAGGCTCCAATTCGGCTGACTCCGCTGATCCGTAAATCAGAGCGAGTCCGGTAGTCTGAGGCATTCCAAAACGAGTGCTGACCTCCTTGACGAAGACGAGTTTCTCCTTGGCACCAGGCTCAGCTCTAGCGGCCGCAGCTCTCATGTCTGCTAGAGATGGAGTAGGTGAGTTCGCGTGATTCCAGATGAATCGAATTTCAACACGGTCCAACAGTGGGTTCTCCTTCCTCTCTGTAACTTCCATCTAGAAACCTCCTCTATCGGATGTTGACCTTCAAAGCGTAGTTGCCGGAATCTGAGACATTCAACCTCTTGGCTACCTCTGATCGAGTCGGGTCGAGAATGATGACGAAGCCCTGCCAGTCTGTGGTGACTGGGGCTCCCGGACAGTGCATGCACTGAGGCGGGTCGCTCTTCTTCTCAGGGTCGGGAAGAATCCTGTTGCACTCGCCGCACGCGAAGGGCTGCTTTGCCATCTCAGTCGTCCTCCTCGCCGAGCCAGTCGAACGCACCGAGACCTTCCATCTTGCAGTTCAAGCCAATCTTAGACGACCTAGGGTCATTCTGGTTTATTGACTTGGAGACTATCCTTGAGCGCACGGGTGAGCCTTCCTCAAGGTGCTTACCGCTCTGGGTGCCCTCGATTCTCTTGCTCTGAGCACCGAGATGGACCTGGACAGGTTCGTCAAGAATCTGCGATTTGTGTAGTAGTGCCTCGACTGGCCCGATTCTGACGAACGCGCCGTACTCGGATATCTCCGAGACCGCTCCATCAATGACCTCATTGTTCTCCATCGTGAAAATCAGTGCCTTGAAGCGCACATTCTGGTAAATCGCTCCATCTCCGTGAATGATTTTTCCTCTCCCTACAGCCTCGTGGTCGAAGGTCAAAAGGGTGTAGTCCTCGGTCTCGTCGAAGCGCCCTTCAAAGGCATCGTGTGCAAGCTCATCGATGTGCTCCTCGAGCTTCCTTCCCGCACGAATATACTCTGCAGGGATGCGGATAGTGTCCTCTCTTGTTACGAGGCTGTACATGTTTCTGGCTCCTAAGGGACTCACTCTGAGGGCAGCCTTAGGAAGGGAGAATATCTCCCGTCCCTCATCGGCAGTGCCTCTGGAGGAGAGTTCCTTGGACACGGCGACCGACCCGTCCTGTATAAGCACAACGGATGGAAAGTGACATTCGGCTGAGGCAGAGGTGCTTTCAGACCGTAGGTCTGAGTGAGGGTTTAGGGCGAATGTTCAAGTGGATTCGGAATGCCATCTCCTATTCTGATGACATCGTGCCGCTCAGAGCTTGCGCCCTCAGGGCTGCGCAATGCGACTCTTGGTGTGGCCTTGCTGCTGGTGATGTCGCTCTCACCTGCTCTATCGGTTCCAGATTTCGAACCTAAGTCTGAGACCGCAGATGGGACTCAGGATCCTTGGGTCGATGGGGGCCAACCTTGGCCGCAAGCAGGTAGGACTTCGGACAGATTAGCAGTAGTTCCTGCACATGGTCCGGACGGAGGCGTGGGAGATGGCGGAGTGCCAGAAGATGCTTCTGAGTTCAAGTCAATAGTTGAACCTGCAGTTAACTGGGCATATCCATCTGGCTCAGATGATATAGGAACGGATGCACTATCGGTTCCGATTGCTGATCTGTCCGCTTCGATAACGGTGGGCGAAGGGGCATTCGAGCGCTGTGGAGGGAGTTCCCTATTCACCATTCTAGTGCTTAAGGACTCTGAATCTGATCCGGCATACCTCAGGATAATCGAGGGAGAGGATGCTGAACTGGCATGGCAGGTGAGTCTGGGTCAGACCGAGTTCGTCAAGGCCGCCCCCCTAGTTGTCGACATAGATGGAGATGGGCTGCAGGAGATTCTCATAGTCTACGATGATTCCTCAGGAGATCTGAATATCGAAGCATGGTCTCCGAGGCTGTCGTGTTCGGTCACCGGATGGTCTTCTTCCGCAGATTCTACCGAGTTACTCTGGTCGTGGACTGATCAAAATCGTTTCATCAGCAATGAAGGTCCCTATGAGGAGAGTTGGAGGGGTTATCACAAACCTACCACTCAGCCATTGTTGGCGGACCTTGACTTCGATGGCGATGCTGAGTTGATTATTGCGGCGATAGAGAAGGCCAACGACAAGCCCGAGGTAATCGCACTGGATATTTCGGGCACCGGCGCCACAATTCTGTGGTACAATACACTCAGCCGAGGCACGCACCCCTCGGACCCCGCCTTCGTGCAGACAGATGACAGTACAGGTTACGTTATTCTGACAACCATACAAGACAGCACAGGATCGATGTGGTTGTGGAAGCTTGACCATGAAGACGGAGGAGGCAGTTGGACGGATGGATACTCCTTGGGATCTGCAAACGGAGGAGGGGAAACTTATCCTCATGTAAGGCTGCCAGGTCCAGTCATTGCGAACCTCGATGCTCAAGATGACCCTGAGATAATTCTGACCATCCCTACAGATGGCAATGGATACTCTGGTTCCGGCGGTGCCGAGTTCATTGGGATGGAAATAGGAAACGCCTCTGAAATCTGGTCTTTCGAGGCATCCAACGGCTTCGCTGATGCACCACCTACTGCTGTCGATACCGATGGCGATGGGCAGCACGACAGGGTTTGCTGGGTCACTTGGTCCAAGGAGAATACGATTCCTAGTCATGGACATGCGGGCTGCCATGACGTAGTGGGAAATCCAAGTCCGTCTTGGTCAGCGAAGAGTCTAGAGAGAGATAGTGGTGCCTGGAACGACGAGATTGCAGTATCTCCGCCGACCTGGATGGATATCGATGGGAGCGGTGAGCCGGAACTGGTTGTGGCATTCGGTCGCAAGGTCTGGGCCTATGACGGAGGAGATGGGACTGTGGCTGGAATATGGGGCGGTTCATTCTCAGTTCCTCACAGGACCTGGGCCGCCCCCTCCTTCGCAGACATTGATGGAGATGCTACTCTGGACATGGTGGTGGGAGCCAATGTAATCTCACACTCAGAGGCTGACGTCAGACCCCTCACTGACTCACGAGGCATAGACTTCAGTCCTAGTGAGCCTGATCCAGGCGAGGAGGTCACAGTGACCGCATGGTTCGAGAATGCTGGCACCGCAGACACGGACGAACAGACTGAGGCCAAGCTATACGCTGACGGGCAATTAATCGGGGTGTATGAAGCTGGTACTATGGAACCGGATGAGACAGAGTCCTTCAGTGCCTATTGGAGCGGCCCTTTGGGAGAACATGTATTCGAATTGGTTCTGGACCCGGGCTCAAACGTATCGCAGACCAGACGTGACAACGATGCTCAGACCGTGACTCTGGTTATCGTCCCGACCTACAACGCGACCTTCGAGATACCAAGTGAACCAGTTAGAGTAGATCCCGGCTCTTCGACAATAGCACTGCCGACAGTCCGCTCCACGGGCAGACTAGCGGGAACCTGGAGTCTGAGTGTGGACGATTCGGGAATGCCTGAAGGTTGGTCCTGGCACGATCAGAGCGGTGGCTTGGATGGTATCGAGATTGGTATAGATCAGACCTGGAGTCCTGCATTGCGAGTGGAGGCACCAGAGGATGCCTTAGGCTCAGACACGGGTTATCTCGGACTGACGCTGACTTTGGACTCTGATCCCGAGAACTACAGCGCTTATGCGTCTCTTCCTGTTGAGGCCAATAGGACCAGAGGTCTTTCTCTGCGAGGTCCTGATGGGACTACCGTCAGTTCGGGCTACGGGCTGATTGGCGGGGATGCGAATGCTTGGATTCTCGTGCACAATCTGGGCAATGCCGATGAGACTCCGGTTATCCAAGTCGGAGGGACGCCTTGGGGTGACACAGATGGTGATGGTCAGACCGACAACGTGGTCAGCCTCTATGATCTGAACGGTAACTCACTGCCAGCGCTGAGTCTGTCCGCTGGTGAAGTCAAACTGGTGACTGCGAGACTCACTGTTCCTTCAGATGCCGATTTAGAGGACTTCGTGACGACTGATCTGACGATGTGCGTAGGTAGCGAGGATGAAGAGGAGTGTTCCACCATTTCTCTCTCGTTCGAGGCTTCCGGTGTAGTCGCTGATGTCCACCAGAGAAGCGTCCCTGCGAGCGGTCTGCAATGGCAGGTCATAGCAGACATGCCTCCTGATTCATCAGAATTGACGTGGGCACTATCCGAGGCCGGGATGGTTCATCAGGGATGGATCTGGAACTCCTCTGGCAGCATCGTAGTTGAAGGCGATTCGATAGTTATGACTGGGTCTGCTGGCAGCCGGGTTTCTGGCTACCTGCATCTTGACCTGCCGGCCAATTCTCCTCCCGCATTCCATCCCTTCGCTGATGCAAGCTCAGAGTCTTCCAGTCACGTTCTCAGGATGTCTCTCGAGGTCTTACAGATCCATAGGTCTGCGATAGTGGTCACTTCGCCGACCGTTCAACCGCTTACCGTCGACGTCGATGAAGAGACTTTAGTTATGGTGAGATTGGAGAACCCTGGCAATGGTGAGGATACCTACCGGCTCAGTCATCAAGTCATTATCGACGAGAACATCACTGAAGACCCGGGCGTCACAGTCTCGTTCTCCGATGATTTAGTCACTTTGGGTCCAGGCAGCCTGACCAGTATCCCAGTCATGGTCACTCTGCCTCAGACGACCCCTGCCGGACACCCGGTTGCAGTCTCGATTATCATGACCTCACAAGGCGATACGGAAGTCAGCGATTCGGATACCGTTCTGCTGCAGGCGAGGCAGGATCATAGATGGAGTTTCGAAGCCACGGTGGATGGAGAGTCTCTTGCACAGGGGGGCGTTTACTCGGTGGGACCGGGGGCTGTGTTCTCAGTCGACGTCTTGGCTACAAACGAAGGGAATCTGGTTGATGACCTAGACCTGCAAGTAAGTTACAATCTGACTCCCATTGGAGAGGATGGGTCGCTCGGCTGGTCTCTTAATGCGAGTTCTGCTGATGAGGTAGGGGTTAACGAATCGGTGTCGCTGATGATTAATGCCACAATACCTGCCGATGCTTGGAACGGTTCGTTGATGCACGTTTCGGTATCCGCGCAGGCTCAAGGAGAGGATATGGGATCCTTCAGTTTCGATCTTGAAGTCTCCAGAGTACCGGGCTGGGCGGTCTATGCGAATCAGGCTAATCTAGAGATAGATCCTTCTGGATCGCAAGTGCAACTTACCGTTGCACAGATGGGTAATGCCGACTCCAGACCCTATACTACAATCTGGGTCAGTGGGGAGAATGGTTGGGGTGTGGAAGAGGTCTCAGAACTCCCCGTTCTGTCGCCGGGCGAAACGGCTCCTATGATTCTCAACATCACCCCTCCTGAGTCGGCTCAGCACGGCAGAGCAGTGGAGTTGAACATCAGATTGAGAGATGGTGACGGGAGCGGTGAAACAGAGATTACATTGCCTCTCAGAGTGGCGATAATCAGGAACTTCACAATGTTCGATTATGGAGATTGGGTCGTTTCGGAATCTGGAGGTTTCCCTCTGGTTGAACTCCGCAATCACGGCAATGCCCCAACTACAATCTCACTTCGAGTGCTGAGTCTTCCTCCTGGATGGACAGTAACAGGTCAATTTGAGGTCGTTCTCGGAGTGGGAGAGGTAAGAGGGGTTCCTCTCGAAGTCGTTCCCGTAGAAGACTGGGATGGCAGTCTCCATACGATTAGAATCCTTGCTGAGGATGAAGGAGATACCAACAGAGAAGTGGCTCTTGATACCTCTCAGTCCACTTACTCTTGGGCTACCTCGCCTGTTATAGTCGGGATGAGTGGTGACGAGTCTGTAATCAGCATACATGGAGCCAATCCATCATCCTCTGTGTCCGGTTCATCCGGTCAACTCTCTGCACTGGCGGACGGTGGCTGGGCCTTACCTTTGCTGGTTTCAGGAGAAGGACAGATTTCTGTGGGCTCTGTAACTTTGGATTACCTAGCACATGCATCTGAGCCTGCCATGAGAATGACCAACTGCGTCATCTCAGGGGCCTTGGGAGATGCTATTGCCCAATGTAACATACAGAACGGAACCGATGGATTCCACTACACCATGATGCTCATTGACGACGAGGGTAGCATGCTGGAATCCGTATCGGGATATGTATCCGGGAACACCTCACTGGGACCCATCAACCTGAGCGCTGACGGCTGGAGCCCAGAGCCGGGAAGCAGGGAACTGACGGTTAGGCTGCTAGATGGTAGAGGCGTATTGGTTTACCAGACTTCCAAGCCCTACGAGATCAGGAGATTGGACTGGAACATAGGAATCATCGTTGTGGAACTTGAAGGTAAGGGTGATGGACAGGATATCAGAGTGTCATGGCAGCGCAGCGAGAACGCTGATGAACTACTGGCTCAATACAATGCTGACTGCAGTTTGACTCTTTCCGCAGGAAATTACACTATGTCTCATAACGTCGATTTGACCGCTCTGTTCACTGTGCCCTTCGAAATCAATCGTCCAAGCGCTGCACAGGACGGTGAGGAACTCGTAGTGACCATCGGCTGCTCATTCCCATGGGATATGGACTCAGATTCCAGTGACGATAAGGGTATCGTGATTCTTTCTGGCGGTACCGTCGAGCCTTCGAGATACCCCGATATGGGGACCTCTCTGGCTGCAGCGGCACTCGTCATTGGAGTCGGTGTCGCCCTCGCATGGATAATCAGGAACAACAGAGAGGGTAAACAGTTGATGGAGATGGCAATGAGTGCTGCTGAGGAGAAGATGCTTAGCAAGGCGGAGAAGGAGCCTGAGCAGGAGGAGTTGGTCTCCCATCCTCCTCCGGTCATTGAGCAATCGGAGGTAATTGCTACTGAGCCAGAACCCGAGCCAGAACCCGAGCCAGAACCGGAACCCGAGGACGACTTCGAGTCGAGGTTACGCCGATTGATGAGAGAGTGATTAAGGCTTCACTCTCTTGGAGTACAGTTCTCGATATAGTGGAGTCGCCTGCTCAAGAATGGGCTCTAACGAAGGAGGTAGTTCACCACTTCTCAATCTGTAGGGCGAGAATCCCGTCGAAGACCAGACTGAGTCATACCAGTGCTCACCCCATATGCCATCGCAAACCCTCGGGCCTGCCTCCCAAGAAAGCATGTCATTACTGAACGGTATATCCAGTTCTCGACATAGCTTGCCAAGCATTCCTGCAGGATTCTCAAGCACGTCTCTCGAGTCAATAATGGGAGGCATGGAGCCATCTTGTGAGGCACGCTCCAGAAGCATGATCTGCTGAGGTAGACCTGTGGCCCATAGAGAGATCTCGTGAGTAATCTGGGAGAGAGAAAGCAGTACTTCCCTCGGGTCTCGTATCAGAAAGCAGTTGCTCAGAGAGTGAATCCAATCTATGTCCATCTCCGGCAGAATATGGTGGCACATGTGCTTCTGATACCATACTTGGGCCCCGTCGGGGATATCTCCGATTAGGCTCTGGACTATCTTGTCGTAGTCGGTTTCGTAACTCTCGATGACCCTGTCCGCATCTGGGTGATCTACCCCGGTCTGCAATAGGTAGTGGGCGTAGAATGGTTCGTCGATTGCATAGCAGTCATCCCTGTTCTCAAACGAGTACATCATCGCAGTCGAGATGTTCCTCGGGCCCGACCACATCGCTACCCTACAGCCTTCATCCACCGCACTCACTCCTAATCAGTTCGATGTACAGGTTCTGCAGCCTCTCACACATCGGCCCACGGCTGCCGTTGCCCATGGGCTCGCCATCGAACATCACAACAGGAGTCAGGCCTGCGAAGGTCCCTGTCACGAAGGCCTCGTCGGCTGATTTCACATCTTCAAGGCCGAAATCAGCCTCGAATGCGGGAATCGCGTTAGAGCGGCAAATCTCCAGTACCTTACTGCGTGTTATTCCATCCAAGCAGTACTCTCCCGACGAGGTCCAGACTTCTCCGTCTCGCACGATGAAAAAGTGCGTCGAGTTGCAAGTAGAGACATATCCATGCGGGTCGAGCATCAGTCCCTCATCACCTCCCAGCTCGGCCGCTTCGATGCAGGCTGCGATGCAATTGTGCTTGGAGAGGCTGTTAATACGAGGATCCTGGGTGTTGTGACCGCCTCTCCTCGTGCTCACAGAGACTAGATTGATGCCTTCTCTCGCCCTTTCCTCATTCGCCCGCTTGTACTCCGGGATGATGACAAAGGTAGGTGGGCTCGAGATGACCCACGGGGCCTGATAGGGAGTTGGCTTGAGACCTCTGCTGACGATTAGTCGGATATGCACCCCATCAGACATCCCATTGGCATCAATTACCCTGTGGATCTCCGAGAGGATTTGTTCTCTGCTCCTTCCGATGTCCATCGAAATCGTCTCTGCACCCTTGAACAGTCTATCCATGTGGTCATCGATGAAAACCAGATTTTCATTGTGCAACCTGAATGACTCCCAGACTCCGTCTCCAAGCAGGAATCCCGCATCGAACACAGAGACCTTTGCCTCACTTCTGTGGAACAGTTCGCCGTTGACTGAAATCAACACTTCCGAGTTACGAGGGTCTTCCTCGTACTCGTGGGTGCCCATCGTCTACCTCAGAAATCGTAGCCCGTCAGCCTCTCATACATCGAAGCATACAGTTGTGCAGTCTTGTCAATCATCTGCCGAGGCAGGGCTGGAATTGGAGGTTCTTTGAGTCCTTTCTCCCTAGCATCGTAAAGGGTCTCATGATGTCCGATGTCAATGTAATGCTCCCTAACGAACTCCTTCGAGAGAGACTCGATTCTTCCCTCTGCATAGGTCTGTGCATCCCACCATCTATCCTCATCTAGAGTGCCGAAAGAATCGACTAGGACTGGTTTTCTCCCGGGCCCCAATGCGAACTCCTTCTTCCCGTCAACATGAATCAGACCTCGCTTTCCAGCCTCCCTCTCGATTATAGCATCTATCTTGAGAACAGCATCGAGTATCGAGTCGAACTCGTCATCGGTCAGATTGGATATCTGCAATGCCTCCTCTCGGTCTAGAAGTCGATCGAAGGACTCGAACTTGGTTGAAACCTCAAGATACGGTTGCGGTAACTTACAGTTCTCCTCAATCTTGGTTCCCGGCTCAAAGCCGAACTCCTCGGCTCCTACCTCGCCCTTAGCATAGCGGCGCCATCCTGAGCCGGCAAGATGATGCCTGCATATAACCTCAAGCGGGACGAATACATTCTCCATATCTCTTGGAATAGCTCCGGGCTCTTTGATTACCTCAAAGCGCTTGGCTAGGCATCTGTCGGGAGCGTTCATGTCAATCAAGTGGGTATCGCATATCCCTTCCTCAGTGATGAGGTCGAACCAGTGGCATGTCGTCCTGTTCAGGCTCTCTCCCTTGCGCGGAATCAATGAGGGTATAATCTGGTCATAAACGGAAATTTGGTCGGTGTATCGAAACTCCAACACATCCGAATCGTTGGTACTCCATACTTGCTTGACCTTTCCAGCGTAAAGCAACTCGCCCATGTCATAGCTAGACTAATCGCCTCGATTAATATTGCTAAGTCGGAATTAGACTAAACCCAGTGCCTCGGCCTGTCCGCCTAATCTATATCTGATGAGTAAGTGAAGGGGATGACCCATGCTGCCCGAGTCAGCGCCGCTCTCCGTTAGGAATCGTCCCCCACAGGCAAACAGGGTAGTTTCAATCGTGGCGCTTCTCGTTGTCTTGGGATTCGTAGGCACCAGTCAAGCCGCAGATTACCAAAGCGGCTGGTATGTTTCGGACTCTGGGGTCCAACAAGACCTGAACTGCGCTGAGACAATTGGCGAACAGATATGGGCTTTCGGAGAAGATGGTGTGATGCTGGTAAGCAATGACTTCGGGAATAGTTGGGAGAACTCAAGCTCCGCTACGAATGCTGATATCCATCACTGTGACTCGGCTTTCGGCGCCTTGGCGGTAGCTGGCGATTCGGGTGCCGTCCTCATCAAGCAGGATACAGGTGCGGAATGGTCGGAGATATCACTTTCCGAGTCGGTAAACGATATCTCACTGACGAGCAATAGCAGCATTATTGCAGTGGGCGATACGGGAGCAATGTGGAGATTCAATGGCATTAATTGGGCCGAAGTACAGACCGGAGTCGATGAGGACCTGCTTGCCGTGTCGTTCCTCGATGGAGCCCTCGGGGTGGCGGTCGGGACCAATGGTACGATTATTTTCTCAGAGGACGGAGGTCAATCATGGGACTACAGGGACGCTCCAAGTGAGGCCATAGAGAGGCCTATCGTCTCAGTCGAGTTCTACAGCACTGTCAGAATCTACGCAGTGACCGATCAAGGTCACATCATCAAGTCGGCTCGGGAGGGGGCTACAGATGTCGGTTTTCTTTGGAACTTGGTTGATATCGAGAGGCATTATCCTCCAGGAAGCAATGAGTTCGTAGGTGGGCTGTCATCTCTAGAAGTCACAATCCATTCAATCGATGTAGTCTCAACGAACAAGTTCCTCCTAGTCGGTGCTGATGGCTATGTATCGATGAGCAATGATGGAGGAAATATCGTCAGACAACAGATTAACCCTATCGGTAACGAGACATCGCTCAATGATGTCGTGATGGTCGATGGATTCGATGGAGTGGTCGTCGGAGATTCCGGAGGTGTGCTATGGACTGACCGAGCGGGAGAGGATGAGCAGATTGGATTCCAAGTAATCAATTTCAACGATTTCGACAATTTTGTTGACTACTCAAAGGATATGCTCTTCGCTGGCTTCATCGCTACCATCAAAATCGTAGTCTTTGGAATTGTGATGGGTTTCCTGATTGGAGTTTCGCTGGCGATGTGCAAGACTTCACCGACTTCAATGAAATATATGGTGGAGAGGTTTGATCCGAAAGTTGTCAGAGTGGTGGGCACGATAATTGCAGGTGCAGGCCTGTATCAGTTCTATGTCGCAGTTCCGAAAATTGTAGATTTAGGACTTGATGGGATAGAGAATATCTTTGTTCCAGTCGGAGAGCCGGGGGCTTTCGGCAGAATCCTGTTGGGAATCGGTCTGACCTTCGTGGGCGTTCTGTTCATGTCCTATGATGGTAAGTTCTCCAAATTGGACTTGAAAGGATTCAAACTCAACCCATGGGGAGTCAGGCCTCTGAATACGATTGCAACCGTTTATACTGACTTCTTCCGCAACACTCCGTTAATCGTGCAGTTCATGTTCATCCACTTCGGTCTACAATTGGGCAAGTTGATTCAGGAGCCTGCACAGGCATTCCTAGAGGACTCGACAGGAGGTGTGGCGCAATTCATCAAGGATGAGTTCCTCAATGATAGAGCATACATCAGTGCAATTTGCGCTCTTGGTTTCAACTCTGGAGCATATCAGTGCGAGACTATTCGTGGGGCGATTCAGGCGATTCCCTCGGCGCAGATGGAGGCCGGCAGGAGTGTTGGGCTGACCTATATGCAAACGATGAGAAGAATCATTCTGCCTCAAGCAATCAGAATCTGTATCCCTCCTATGGGTAATGAGATGGTGAACCTCGTGCTCAATTCATCATTAGCAATGGTCATCGGATATGCAGAGTTGACGCGGCAGGGGAAGCTGATTACTGCAGTCACATTCCAGATGGCGTATACCTGGGGCATGGTTCTGGTTTCCTACTTCGTTATCACATGGACTTTGGCCTTGTTACTCAGGAGGCTCGAGGAGAGCACTAGGATACCGGGATTGGGGATGACAGGAGGTGAGTGATTGTCTGATGGACTGCTTAGGATAGAGAACCTGCACAAGATATACTCCGGTGGAGTCCATGCTGTCAGAGGGATTTCATTCAGTGTCAAGGAAGGAGAGTCTGTGGCGATAATCGGCTCTTCAGGAAGCGGTAAGTCGACTGTTCTCAGGTGCATAAACCGACTGATAGAGCCGACAGAAGGAGAGGTCTATCTCAAGGACGAACAAATTAACACCCCGCATGCAGACATCAACGAAGTTAGATCAAGAATTGGGATGGTCTTCCAGTCCTTTGAGCTCTTCCCACACCTCAAGGTGATTGACAATATTACCCTAGGGCTGGTACATGTACGTGGGATGTCCAAGGCTGAAGCCAAGAGGCAGGCATTGGAAGTGCTTGAGAGAGTAGATATGCTCGATAGAAAAGATGCCTATCCGGGCAATCTATCTGGCGGGCAGAAACAGCGAGTAGCAATCGCCCGCTCGCTGGCGATGAAGCCCGAAGTGATGCTGTTCGATGAGCCTACTAGCGCATTGGACCCAGAACTTATCGGCTCGGTACTGCAGACCATCAGGAGTCTTGCCGATGATGGTATGACCATGGTGGTGGTGACTCACGAAATTGGATTTGCCAGAGATGTGGCGGACAGAGTAGTCTACATGGACGAGGGAGTAGTGGCCGAAGAAGGTCCTTCTACGATAATCGAGGAGCCCAAGACTGAGCGAATGCGCAAGTTCCTATCCTCAATTCACGAGGAAGATTAGACCATTCCCTGAGCCTGCATTGCCTCGGCTACCTTTAGGAAACCGGCGATATTTGCTCCAGCGACATAGTTGCCTGAAATTCCGTATTTCTCAGCCGTCTCAAAGGCGTTCTTGTGGATATTTACCATGATGCCTTCCAACTTCTCGTCGACTTCTTCACGAGTCCAACTCATCCTCAGGCTGTTCTGGCTCATCTCTAGGCCAGAGGTCGCAACTCCGCCAGCATTGGATGCCTTTCCTGGAGCAAACAGGATTCCGTTTGCGTGGAAGCACTCAACGGCTTCAGGTGTGCAAGGCATGTTTGCACCTTCGGCTACTGCGATGACGTTGTTATTGACAAGCATCTGAGCCTCTTCACCGTTAACCTCATTCTGTGTAGCACATGGAAGAGCGATGTCTACTGGAGTATCCCACAGACCGTTGAGGTTGGGTTCGGGCTTGGAAGCGGTGTACTCGACTCCATCAAAGTGGTCAGCGTATTCCTTGATTCTGCCTCTCCTGTTATTCTTAAGGTCCATTATCCAGGCCAACTTCTCCCTGTCGATTCCGGCTGCATCGTAGATGAATCCGCTGCTATCGGACATAGTCACCGGCTTTCCGCCTAGATCGAGAACCTTCTCACATGCGAATTGGGCTACGTTACCCGAACCACTGATTGCGACGGTGGCACCGTCAAACCCCTTGCCCTTGGTGGCGAGCATTTCGCGGGCAAAGTAGACTAGACCGTATCCGGTTGCCTCGGGTCGGATTAGCGAGCCACCGTAAGACAGGCCCTTTCCTGTGAGAACTCCTGTGAACTCATTCGCGAGTTTCTTGTACATTCCAAATAGGTAGCCTATTTCCCTTCCACCTACTCCGATATCTCCTGCTGGGACGTCTAAATCTGCACCGATGTGCCTCCATAACTCCATCATGAATGACTGGCAGAAGCGCATGACCTCGCCATCTGACTTGCCCTTAGGATCAAAGTCTGAGCCACCCTTTCCTCCTCCCATAGGAAGTCCGGTTAGGCTGTTCTTGAACACCTGCTCAAAGGCTAGGAACTTCAGTATTGACTGATTGACGCTGGGATGGAATCTAAGCCCGCCCTTGTACGGCCCAATAGCGCTGTTGAACTGGATTCTGAATCCCCTGTTGACATGGAAGTTTCCATTGTCATCATACCAGGGTACTCTGAACTGGACGATTCTCTCGGCCTCGACCACAGCCCTGACTACAGGCAGGTACTCTGGATGGGCCTCGATAACCGGGACTAGGCTGTCTAGGACCTCTTCTACCGCCTGATGGAACTCAGGCTGGTTCGGATCCCTTGCGATTACGCTGTCGTACACTTCTTTCATTGTGCTGTCCATTGGCTCACCAAGGGGATTCTACGATTCCTGTTTCAGGAACCGGGCGCTTGCGCGACCGAGGGGGGGCTTTTGAATGGTATCATCATAAGATGTCCCAAAAGAAGACACCAAGTGGGCCTGATAATATCACGAGAACAAGTGTCTTTCGGCCAACTGCGCCACTTTTCCGCGATGACTAGGCAGAGTAATCACATATACTGCTGCTTGGCTCACTTGGCGGTTCCTGAGTGCGTCAGCAATCGGGGTGTGATCACGGAACCAGCGAGTCTTCCCGTCATCCCCTAGAATCCTGACTTCGACCTGTGACATCCTAGGCTCAGCGAGCAGGAGCTTGATGTTTGGGACATCCACTGCGACGTAGCCCGGAGGAAGTCCCGCTCTGTGCGCTAGGTCGTCCTCGAACTGCCGCCTGCTCTCTGGGCTCTCGACTATGCTCAGCAGGTTCGAGGCCTGTTCTTCGGTCAGGTCCTCCCTACGTCTGCTTGCGCATACCTTGAGCAGTTGTCTGTACTTGAGTCGTCTAATCATGTCCTGGGCGTAATCACCAGCCCCTGCCAAGGCTTCCCAAATCTCAGCATCGACGCGGCGCTGTAGGTCAATAGAGTCAGGTAGACTGTCCGAACTCCTCTCAACTGCTCTGGAAAGCATCACTTCGGTGACTCTGGTAACCCGGTGGAAGTAAACTGCACTGTACATCAGGGCGCGAGCCATCATCATACCCTCAAGTGCTGGTAGCCCACCTTCCTCAACGGCGATGTCGCCGCTGTGTCTCTCGAGGCACATGATTAATCTGCGATGGTCGACTATTCCATGCTTGACTCCTGTGAAGTGAGAGTCTCTGAGTAGGTAGTCGAGTTGGTCGCAATCCACGGGCCCGTGTACAAGATGAGCCAGAGTGAGGTCCTGGTCCACGAAGTTCTCCTTCCCTGCGGTCCATGCACTCAGTGAGCGCTCCGTCCCACCCGCTCCCGGTCCTCTGATTAGTCCGGCGACCTCATTGGGGTCGAGGTCGTGCGACTCGAGGATATCCGGAATAGTTCGGCGATTCGGTACAGATGGCTCCTCTCCATCACGCAGCACATCGTAGTCTCCGACTATGATTCCCTCGGTAATAGACATATGATCCATCCCTCCTCTTTCGTGCAAGATATGCTCTAGCGTGTGCGAGTAGGGGCCGTGCCCTACGTCGTGCAGCATCGCTGCAGCCTGGACAGTATTGGTCTCGTGTTCATCCAGACCCAGTGACTCGGCCATCATCCCCGCGATATGAGATACCCCGAGTGAGTGCTCGAAGCGGGTGTGGTGAGCTCCAGGAAAGACGAGGTGAGCGAGTCCGAGTTGCTTGATGTGGCTGAGCTTGTTCATCTCAGGAGTGTTCAGCAGATCAGCCCTCACTCCCTCGATTCTAAACTGACCGTGAATTGCGTCGTTGATTACCTTCATCGCAGACCCTGCGGGGTTGCGACAGGACACCCTGCCTTGAATCGCACTATCGTAAAATTCTGCGGTTATGAGAATTCAAGTTGAGTTAGTACAATATGTTGCATTTCAATTGTCTTTCATTTGCAATACAATTAATAGGCTCTACCCGGTCTGCTAGACTCAGGAGGAATGCGAGGTGGCCGGTGTCAGTCCGATGGTTTCGCTGAGAATACCTGAGGATTACTTGCTTGAAATCGACCAGAGAGTGGGGCTCGATGGAATGAGGAACAGGTCTGACGTAATCCGTGAGGCTGTTCGCAAGTATCTCGCATCTCCTCTACCTTCAGTGGGTGAGCGGGTCGAGGTTGACCTTGGTCCTGATCTGACAGCTAGGATGAGAGATTTTTGCAAGTTGCACGGAGAGACTCCGTCCTCCGTTTTGCGTCAGGCTGCTCGCACGCACATCGCCAAGGTGACACTGGAGGGGGCCACTTTAGACAGGGTCCTAGAGATGCGCATGGATGAGCTACGTGCGCGCTTTGATGAAGATTCGAACGCTCTATGAGGTGAGAGATTGAGCGATGATGGGATGCACGGAAACGCGGGGGGGCGTCACGGACGCCCCCTCGCCCAATCCGTTCACGGCCTGAAGGGGCTCGTCAACAGGGCCAAACTCTCAAATGCAGCAGGATACGATGCTCGTGAGGTTCCCAGAGCGCCCAGTAACAACAGGGACGATTGTCTTTGAAAATCAACACACACCGTCCCGCACGCTCGTGCGGGGCACCTTGATGGGTTTGTCTGAACCTTGATGCGTGGAGCGCCCATCCGGCCGCATGGACAAGGGGATGTCGGACTGGAGTAGATTCGAGAGACTAACTCCGTTCAGAGTCCGAGATGTTCTGCTGGTAGCCGGTCACTTCGACCACTACCTGCTTGAGGAATCCGGGCACTTAGCCGAAATCATGAGGCAGGAGTACTCAGACCTCAACCTGTCTCAGTCACCCAGAATCATACACAGTCCCGAGGCTAGAGACGCCCTACGGCTTCTGCAGGCTAGGGACTTCGACGTGGTCATCACCATGGCTAGGGTCGGTGACATGGATGTGAACGCGTTCGGCATAGAGGCGAAGAGGATCAGGCCCGAGTTGCCCGTGATGATGCTCAGTCACAACACCAGAGAGCTAGCAGCCCTAAGTGCAGGAGAGGGGATTGACAGGATTTTCGTTTGGACTGGTGACAGCAGGATTCTGCTCTCTATATGCAAGCTCATCGAGGATGAGAGGAACGTAGAGAACGATGTCAGGGACGGGGATGTCCAAGTGATTCTTCTGGTAGAAGACAGTCGAAGGTTCTACTCCGCCTACCTGCCGCTGCTTTACACCCAACTAGTGAATCAGACTACTCAACTCATGGGAGAGGGAGGGAATCTGCATGAGAAGCTCCTCCGGCTTCGGGCCAGAGCCAAGATTCTACTGGCCTCGGATATGGAATCGGCCAAGTCGATAATCAATCGATACCAGAATAATCTCATCGGTGTATTCACGGATGGTAGATTTCCGAACGAGGGAGGAGATCGAGATACTGCGGGCCTAGAACTCGTTAGATACGCACAGCAAGGTCATCGTTACCTGCCTATCCTCTTCCAATCGAAGAACATCGAACTGAAAGATGAGGCCGAGGCACTTGGAGTGAGATTCCTACACAAGGAGGACAGTCAGTTGTACCAGGGAATCGAGGAATTCATGGTTGAGGAGATGAACTTCGGGGACTTTGTATTCCGGATGCCTGATGGCAAGGAGATCGGAACAGCTTCCAATCTCAAGGAGTTAGCAGAAGGTATCGAATCCGCGCCCCTTGAGAGCATTGAGCACCATGCACGCAGGAACCAGTTCTCACATTGGTTGAGAACTCGGACCGAATTTACGCTCGCATCCAGCATGAGGCCGATGACGTTGGAAGACTTTGAGGACGCTGAAGGAGTCCGGACCTACCTGGCCGACTCCCTCAGGCGGCACATAGAGCATATTCGTATGCGCACCATCAGGGACTTCGACTCCAGTGAGGGAGGGGTGGGCTTCCAGAGAATAGGTCGAGGAAGCCTCGGTGGCAAGGGCAGGGGACTCGCCTTCTTCTTCACTAGGATGCCTGACCTCGGACTGGGCAATTCTCACCCCGAGGTCGAGTTCGTTATACCCCGTTCCATCGTTGTGGCTACCGATGTATTCGAGGACTTCGTCGAGGACAATAAACTGGCTAGGTACGCCTACGAGGACCATGATGACGAAACTGTCGATTCGGCTTTCCTACAAGCCGATTTCAGAACTGATGTTGTTGAAGAGTTCTCGAAGTTGATTGAGGACATAGATTGGCCTTTAGCAGTTCGATCTTCTAGCCTGCTTGAGGACTCGAGTCATCAGCCGTTCGCAGGTGTATACTCGACCTATATGCTAGCAAACGACCATCCTGAATCTGAAGTACGACTGAGGCGTCTTCTAGAGGCGGTTAAGTTGGTTTATGCATCGACCTACCACAGAGCCGCCAAGGCGTATGTCGCAGCAACTCCGAGCACCATTGAGGATGAGAGGATGGCTGTGGTTATCCAGGAGCTTATCGGGGACGAAATCAATGGTAGGTTCTATCCGGTGATTTCTGGCGCTGCTAGGAGTCACAACCACTATCCGGTCGAACCACTGTTACCAGAGGACGGTATTGCTGCGATTTGCATCGGCTTGGGAAGACAAGTTGCTACAGGCGGAAAATGCCTCAGATACAGTCCCGGGCAGCCACGTAGAATACACCAATTCCACAATAACCAGTCGACTCTCGATACCTCACAGAGATCCTTCTTCGCCATTCCAATGAGACAGGAGGGTGGTTCTGTCAACCCTTCAGAGGAAGGGAATCTGCTCAATCTCGGCCTTGAGGAGGCGGAAGAGGACGGTTGCCTGTCCCTCGTCGGTTCGACATACATCACATCTGATGACCGAATCGTAGACTCGGTTAAAGTCGAAGGAGGTCCAAGAATCGTCAGCTTCGCCCCGGTGCTGAAGCACGGTGCATTTCCGCTGTCCGAGATTCTTCATCGCGTCCTGACATCTTGCCAGAACTACATCGGCTCTCCAGTCGAAATCGAGTTCGCCGTATCGATTGACTCCTCGGGTTCGAAGCGTTTCGCGATATTGCAGGTCCGTCCGATGATGGATGAGTCTGTTGACATCGATGTCGATCTAGACGATGTAGACAGGGACAAGGCAATCTGCATCTGCAGCCAGTCTCTGGGTAATGGCGTCATCGAGGATGTTCGTGATGTCGTTTACGTTCATCCTAGTAGACTGGACAGAATGCATACGTCTGACTTGACCTCTGAGATAGAGGCGGTCGATGCAGTCCTGAGGACGACGCCCGGCCATAAGTACTGATACGCCCGGGAAGGATGGGTTCAACACACCCCAGATTGGGAATTCCCGGGCAATGGGAGCAGATTATGGGGTCGAAAGCCATAGTCGAGGTTCCGATGGCTGACATCTACGTAGAGCCTTCGCAGGGCACTCACTTCTTCCAGAACATTATCACTTTCAATATCGGCTACCTCACAATCGGCCCGGACGACTTCCTCGACTGGGATTGGTTGGACTCGTTCAAGCCTCTGAGCGAGTCAGGCCCTCTCAGACATGTCAGACTGGACTGTTCTCTCAAGGTGATTCTGGATAGTCGCGATTCTGAGGCTATTATCACCAAGTGATGGCCAATCTTCTTGGTCGTTCTATCGTCAGGCCGGTTCCCATGAGGGTCGATCAATCCGGAGAGTACGGGAGTTTTCTCGCTCACGATGAACTGCGAGACTCGCAGGGCGAGATGATTGTCGATGGCATAGCAGCCCTGGGGGCTGGAGGATTCCTGCTAGCTTCTGCCCCTACCGGAATCGGCAAGACTGCAGCTGCTCTGGCCGCGGCTCTCGACGCTGCTAGGAAATCTCCTGAGCCCAAGGTGGTGATGTTTCTAACCGGCAGACAGTCCCAGCATAGGATAGTTGTAGACACAGTACGCAGAATCAACGAGAGGCTTGATTCTGAATCAGTAAAGGTCAGACTGGTAGACCTAATTGGCCAGCAGGGTATGTGCATCAATGAGATTAGGCACGAGCACAGAGCCCTATTTTCGAGGCTTTGCGCGGACAAGCGAGGCTCTAGGACCTGCAGGCCTTGGATTGGCGATACCGATTTGGTTCGTCCCCGAATCCTGCGCGACCCTCTTCATGTAGATGAGTTGGTTTCTTTATGCGAAGGTCGCGATGAGGAGTTGCCTCACGGCATCTGCCCGTGGAAGGCTGCCAGAGAGTCGGCTGCCCACGCTGATGTTGTAGTCTGCGACTACAACCATGTCTTCGTTGAGGCGGTTAGAGATTCATCTCTCTCCGCCATGGGGCTTGATCTCGAGGACACGATTCTAGTAGTGGATGAGGCTCACAACCTACCCGACAGGATACGAAGAGGTTTCGAGCGCAGAATCACGATGAAGGTCATTAGAGATGCGATTTTTGAGATTGAGGAACATAGTGAGAGAACTCAGTCGGAAGGAGCTTCTCTGGAAGGCGAGGAATCCGATGCCAACGACTCCGAATTGGATCGACTCAGGAGAATGAAGGCCGCCATGAGGAGGTTGGGGGACGGCCTCCCACGATGGTTTGCAGAGATTGAAGACGGTCTTGCAGGCAGTATAGGAGAGGATCAGAACGTCTCGATGACGGAATTCATCGAGCGAGTCTCCGGAATCCTCTCCGAGGACATTGAGCGAGCATTAGATGCCGATACGCTGGTCAGGATGCTCCAGACCATCAGAGTCGACATCGACGAGAATGATGATGAATTGGAGGAGGAGACTGCCTGTACTAGGCTAGCAATTCTTCTGCAGACCTGCTTGAAGAACCACGACAGTCCCGCTTTCGCTCTCGTACATGACAAGATTGGCGACGAAGAGCATCGGCTAACTACACATCTGCTCGACCCCGGAGTGGTCTCTGAGTCTCTTCTGGAAATCTCCAGCGGGGCTATCATGATGTCCGGAACTCTATTCCCTCCTGAGATGTACTATGATCTTCTGAAAGTACCACAGGACAGGGTTTCCATCGTCAAGGAGTACACCTCTCACTTTCTGTCGGAGAGAAGACCTGTGCTGATTGCCAAAGATGTAACTAGCAGGTACTCGGACAGAGGAGAGGAGAATACTGCCAGATTGCGAGCGCATATCCATTCAGTTCTCAAAAAGGCTCCCGGTCACGTGGCTGTGTTCGCACCGAGTTATGCCATGTTGGAGCAGATACTGCTTGAAGACGATGACTGGATAGTGAAGAGTCGTCGGATGCTACAGGAACGACCCGGGGCCTCGAAGGAGGAGATGGATCGAATGGTCGACAATCTGCATCGATTGAGGCGCGAGGAGACGCCGGCCCTTTTGGCAGGAGTGTTAGGGGGTAAATTGGCCGAGGGTGTTGACTATCCCGGAAATATACTCGATGCAGTGGTCTGCATCGGTATGCCTCTGCCCCCTCCCAGTTCAAGACAAGAGGCATTGAGGAGTTACTACGAGGAGCGTTACGGCAAACAGAGAGCTTGGAGATATGCGGACTCACAGCCGGCGATAAATAGATTGATGCAGGCGATTGGCAGACCGATTAGGAAGGCTGCTGACCGAGCTTTGGTGGTCCTCCTCGAGAAGAGGTTGTTGCAGAGGGGCTACAGGCTCTGTCTGCCGAAGGGTGCACATTTGGTTGAGAGTATCGATTCGAGTCGTACCCAGCGACACGCAGAGCGATTCTTCAGGAACAATCCAGACCCGGCTAGACATATTGAGTGAGCAATGGGTTCATGCGAGTCAGTTGACTCGGTGTGATAATGCAATGGACGAGAATAGAGGTCGAGCTACCCGGGCTAAGCGCTGAAACAGACGCGCGGCTAGGTGTCGGGGAGTTAGGACTGGATGCCACTGCTGAGAAGATGCATGACGAGTTCGTCAGTTCCATACCTCATCTCGAAGAAGTTCAACAACAGCACGAATCGGTAATCTCCGACCTGTCCAATATGATTGAAACCTCAAAGTCGATGTCCAGAAATCCGCAACCTGTCGCAGAGATGCTTTCCGAGATGGGTGGTTCTATGGTTAGTCGGGAGGTGACGATACCGCTGCCCACAGCGATACCCGAGGAACTCATGATTGAGACCATGGCAGATGACAGTCGCAATCTAGTCAGATTGATTGCGCCTGAGAGGTTCGGAGGCGTCATCAGGCACTTCTCGCTGAGTGACGGAGATTCGATAGTCGGCGCTCGATGGTCGGATGGCAAATTAGTTCTCAAACTCGACTAGGTCTCATCAGCTATGTACGAATCCCTCTCAGGGAATTCCTGCAACTCATCTATCTCCTGAAGTACCGTAGAGAGTGCCATCTGAGCGTTCTGGCGATGAGGTTCGCCCAATACGTGGCTTGAGTATCTGGCCTCCTCGAATATCCGATCTAACGCGACTAGTGCCTGATCGCTTATCGGCAGGGCATTCCTGATGGCTATCTCAAACTCGCGGACAGTCTCGAAGTCCCTGCGGAGGAATCCTCTGCTCATCAGAATCTGGCACAAACTCTCGTAGCAGTTGAAAATGGCTTCTCTGACTTCATCTCCGGCTGCGAGCAATTCGGCTGTGTAACTGAAGACTCCTGCCAATTGGTCAATCGTGGCCTTCCTTCGACGACGAATCAGTATGGTTGCACCGACTGCGAGAAGAATGGTAATCAGCGCGATTCCGAGCATGGTGGTGAATCCGAAAGCCTGTGATGACTGCTTCTCGTAAGAGGCTTTCAAACCTCCATGGAAATTAGCTAGCCAAGTCTTATTGATAGGGTCGACATACTCAGAATCGGTGGAGAAACACACTCTAAGTGATCCCCAAAATGTCTGATTGTGGAATGAGGGCAGCCCTGTGAAAGACTCGAACTCGTAGGTGAACAGACCATCCTGATTAGTCGGCCCTACAACCGAGAAGTGGGTTGATGATGCTCTGTCTTGGCAGGTTCCATTGACCAAGTAAGCAGACATTGGGAAGTTGTCGACGGGCTGACCCGTGTCGAAAGCAGACACGTTAACTGCTCCGTTGATGAATCGCTGTCCTTCCGAGATGTGCTGAGATTCCGGAGTAAATGTGTAAACCACTGAAATCAGGATGTCTACCTCCACATCCAATGTCTCCCCGTTGAGGTACCTTGAGCCATCAGGTTCGACCATTACAGTGAGGGTCAGTGGGCCACGAGGCATGATTTGGACAGCATTGGTAATTAGGCCGAAGTGCTCGGTGCCATCGTCTGACCAAGGATCATCAGAGAGGGGAAGGTTGCTTTCATCCCAGTACAATGAGACTGTCATGTTGCTCATCACGTTAGAGTCGCCCCCTATCTCCAGAATCCTCCCTTGAATCTTGATTGGGGCGGTGGGGTCGCCTCTGATGATGTGCAGATTGTTTGGGAATACCTCAATCTCTATGTCTGCTCTGGAATATACGGTCATATTGTATTGAGTGGGGAGGTAGAATGTCTCTCCTGCAAATGAGAACTCCACTATGTGTGGACCCCTTGCTATATCATATCCTAGATTGTGGGTGTAACTGAATGTTCCATCGATTGAAGTTGTAATGGCCGCAACATGCTCTCCATCTAGCGTTATCGAGACCTCTCTACCCTCAAGTCCCGGATTATCGGTGGAATCGTCATCAAACAGTCTTCCTGTGAAGTTCCAAGACCCGCCTCTAGTCATTATCGCATTATCGACCTGTAAGGTCATACCTGAGTGATATGCAATCACTAGTGTAGTTTCGGAAATCCCCAATCTGTGATAGCCCTGTTCAGGCGCTCTCACGGTCAGGATGTGATTGCCCACTTCTAGGAAGTCAGTTACAGTCCAGAGGTAGGTCCATCGACCATTTTCGTCGGAGCTAGTGATTCCAATGAGTGCCCCGTCCACGAAAATCTGTAGCGAGTGGTTGGCAAGCCAACCTCCAGGGAGGTTATCCTTCACGGTCCCACTTAGCAGCAACGAATCCCCCGCTGCGACAGCAGATGGTGGATCTATAGAAATCGAAACGGGACCATAGACAGTGAAGATAGTTGAGGAATTGGAGCCTATGATGAATTCCTCGCCCTGATATGAAATCAGAACGATTCGTGGGCCTAGCTCCATGTCGGGAGGAACTGGGATATACAGGCTGAAAGTGCCATTCTTATCTACTGACAACGCAGTCAGGTACTGTCCATTCATAGATACCTCGAGTGTCCTATCCGAAAGTACTCTTCCTGAGCCATCTGTAAGCATGCCTTCAATCAGCAACAACTCGTTCCTATCGATATCCCCAGGTGGCGTGGTCAGTACGACTTGGGAAGTCTGTGTCACATTGAACACGCCTGAGTAAGATGAGGGAAGATAGTACTCGGGATTCAATGAGTCTCCTTGACCCATAGGGTCGACCCAAGTGAAACCGCCTAGGAATCTGACAGTCATTGTATGTGCACCGTAGTCCGAATCTAGCGGTAGGTCGTAAGTGATGGACCATGTTCCTGTAGTTGCGTTCGACTGAGTCGAGTAGACTGGGCCAACACTGACTCCGTCGATTTCAAGATGGATAATTCCTCCCTGCGGGCTGCCTCCATGTGCCAGTATCTGTCCGTGCTCATCCAGCAGGGTTCCACTGAAAGTAACGCTCTCCCCTGCAATTGAAGAGCCGGTGATGGAGTCTATTCTCAACTCAGTCGGGGCGAGGATGATCACACGAGTTGAAGTCTCATCGCCAATCATTCCAGTGGTCCCATTGATGCCTGCGAATTCAGCCGATATTGTCAACGGCCCGGGTGTGCGGAAATCATCTACTGTGATTGTTGCTGTCATGGTTCCGTTGGAATCCGTTAGTCCAGTTGTTTCCAGATTCCCCTCGACATAAATCTCGACTGGTTCAGAGGCGACCGGTTGACCGGCATTGTCAATCAGCGATATGCTGACATTAATCGAATCCCCACGCACGGTCCTGCGATCTGGGTCGAGGTCCAGCGGGTCAAGAATGCTGAGTAGCGAGTAACCCCTACTATCGAAATTAGCTTCACCGGAGCCGGAGCCATAGTAATTCACACTGGGGGTGAATGTAGCCAACAGAGTATGTGTGCCGCGCGGGAAAGTGAGATCGAGTCTGATATTCGCCGACCATGTCCCGTTCGGCGCAACATCTCCTCCAGTGACTGTGAAAGTAGAGCTCTGTCCGTCGATGGAGAAGGTCAATGATGAGGCGAGAGTATTGCCATTGCGATCGATGATACCCGACCCATTACTCGAGGTTAGGGTGCCGCCGATAGTGAATACCTCACCCGCAGTAGGATTCGCTTGGATTGGATTGACTGTGAGATTAGTTGGCGATCTTATTGTAATAGTGGTAATTACTGTCCCGGAAGAATGCAATGTGGATGAGCCGTTGAATAAGATGGTAATCGCGATTAGTCCCAGAGGGTGAGTGTGAGGGATGTCGAAAGTGAAATTGACAATCCCATCTCCGCCGTTCTGAATCTCAGGCAACCAAGTGTCGTGGAACTTGGCTGCAATTGTTAATCCCCCTAGTTGTCTATCGTTGTCACTGGATTCCACCAGTCTGGCACCGAAACTAATTGATGAGCCTCGGTCTGCTACGGTGTTGATTATCGGTGTCTTTTCGATGAATTGCGTTACTCCTCGTACGAGAATCGATGCGTTTCCTGTACCGGTGAGGTAGAATGGAGTACTGCCGTTGATTACGCTGACGACGACTGTCTTTGTTCCGCTGGTCACTCCGTCGGCTAGCGGGTCGGTAGGTACTGAGATATTGAAACTACCATCGCTTGCGGTGTTGATACTGTTCACCAGAGTCTCGCTTGAATCCGCGAGGAAGAATACCTCAAGGGCCATTGGACCATCGACTGAACGGTTGCTGTCAACCCCATCCAGAACCGTTCCGCTGATTATGAATGCCTGACCTGCAGTTACCTCAGGAGGAATGCTGTTTATCTGCACCAAACTAGCGACTTGGACTGTGAGATTAACGAAACTCTCATTCCCCAGCCAACGTCCAGCCCCCTTGGTCAAAGGATCGGATATGTCATCAGGAGCGTGGACGCGGACAGTGTAGTAACCGGGCGCAGTATCAGCCGGAATGATGGGGGAGAAAATCGCTACGCCGTCTGCCCCAGTAGTCTGGTTCTCGAGAAGTTGCTGAGAAGGGCCTCCCCAATCGAAGTGGACCTGAGTTAGAATCCCCTCCAATAACGAGTTGTCTTCAACATCTGAGATGTTTGCAATAATCGGCATTGTCGAACCCGCGACAACGATTATGCTCTCAGGTGAGGACTCTACAACGAACTCTGTTTGTATGCCTGCATCATACAATGCACCGTCATCGAGTTTGAAAAACACCCCTCCAGCTGGTGGAGTTGATTCGAAATCCAAAACGACTTCCATATCGTATACACCGGAGCCGACTCCCCGAGGCATCTCAAAACTCAGATTGTATTCACCTGTCGTCTCGTTAATCCATCCTGAAGCCAATCTCTTGACGATGGGGGGTGCGGGTGAGCCATCTGGAGAATCCGGTAAATCCGAGGGAACCAGTAGTCGCACCACGACTGAGGAGTTATTGCCCAGAATCGGAGTTTCGTGGAAGATGTCATTGGCGAATCCCGAAACCCAATTCGTTGAGCCTCTGGGTGTCCAGTCTAATCCCAATTGCACCGTGGCGTTCGCTTGACCTTGGACTCTGATGGTATCGGATGCAGATGCAGGAAGGAGCCAGAGGGACCCATTGTAGTTCAATTCCCATGAATAATCACCAGCAAACATATCCTGTGGAGGTGTGAATTGAACACCCAACCTTGGCAGATCAACGGGGTCGGTAGCGTTCCAAACTACCGATCCGTTAAGTTCGAGATTATAGTCGCCGGGGAAATTAGCGACTGAAGAATTTGTATGATCAGTAAGTAGTACTTCGATGACGGTTATGGAGCCACGCTGAACAGGTTCAATCAAGTAATTGAATATGACATAACTCCTGATTCCGTACTGGTCCGTGAATGTGGCTTGGTCATTGGCATACAACCCATCTGAGTCAAATTCCAGTTTTACTTGGACTTCGCCGGCAGGCAGTGGAACGCTCTGGGCTGAGAATTGCCATGTCAACGAGAACTCCCCTGGGGAGGAGGTCCAGTTGCTGTCATTCAGGTACCACGATGTGAGCGAGATGTAAGGTCCGTTTGCATTTGCCCTCCTCATCTTCAGTGTAAGAGTTCCATTAAGTGGATCCAAACTGGGCCCTCGGCTCAGTACAGAACCATTCAGATAGATGTTGGAATCGATATCCAAGATGCTGCTATTCACCCCGGGGCCCTCTACAATTATGGTCAGATTAGGAGCGGGTGTGATGTTGAGGTTGAAATCGAGAGTACTAGGTCGGGCGTGATATGACGGAGTTGAGGCGTTATTGAGGTCGTCCTGATGCCACCCGTAGAAGTCTATTGATGCGTTAATCAGTCCAAGCGGCTCTGTCTCGTTGATTGGGATTGAGAATTCAAAGTACCCTCCGGCCCCGAGGCTGGATATCAGACTGATAGGGCCATCTACAGTAGTGGAGTAATTCAGAATCACTTGGAGTTCATCCAATTGAGAAGGATCGGTGAAAGGTGAGTTGGCCCAAGAGAGGTCTCCGGTCAACAGAGTGTCTACTCCGGCCCCTAGCATGGGCTCGTTCACAGGAGTTGGATCTCTGATGCTGATAGTTACGTCATCGGTAATGTTCACATCCCAAGACAGGGAAATACCCTGAGATGAGACGTAGGCCCTCTCGTGCAGATACAGAACTAGAGACCCATAACCGGGATCGATGACTTCGGCAGGAGTTCCGTTGAGGGCAAATGAGCCGTTCTCATCAGTAGTGCCAGAGGCAACGAGGTGCTCAGTAACGGCTGCACCCCCGGGGACATTACCCGTATGATTGGTCAATACTAGGTATAGGTCAACGGTGGTATTCTCAATGGGAGTTGCATTGTCTACGAAACGCATAGTTCCGTTCATCCATATATCCCCTGAAGAAAGGTCCCTCTCAACCCACAGAGGGCCCCAGTCAGCCTGGATAATCTCTACCGGAGAGCCCTCTGGACAGGCCTCAAACGGAACCCATCCCATATCTAGGCCGCCCTGATTCTGGTTCCCCTCCATGTGCACCTCGACCCAAGAAGTGAAGTGTTTACCATAGACTTCGAATGATTTCCCTGTCCATGTTCCGCCAGCGAATCCTGTAACCTTTCTTGTCGGCAACCCAGCGATTCTTAGCATAACTGAGAACACTGATGTAAATTCGTCACAACTACCTTCCTGCGTTGAATTGAGAATCCAATGAGCGATGTCAGTATCCTCAAGTGAGATCTCAGAGCCTTCAAGCATGTCCATTCTTCCTGAACCATCATGATTTAGAGTGAATGTAGTGGTGTCATTTCCATTCACAAGATAGTCTTGGATTGCTAATACCTTGTCCCATGCAGTTAATGCTCCAGATTCATTAATCACAGTCTCTGTAACTTGGACGACATAAGTCCCTGTCCTCAGTAAGAAATTCTGGGAAAGATCGTAGGCATAGGTGCTGCCTGAGAAAGGTGTAGAGTTGCCAGTAATCTCTGGCCCTAGAATCACACTGGGAGATGAGACAAACAAGGTTTCGACATAGGACTGATCGATGATGAGGTCGCGAGTATAGTTTGAGAAATTTAATCCGGCGTTACTGTCTTCCCAACTGGAGAAGTTGACAGAGTTGTACGGGGCTATAAGTTCAACTTCGGGTCCGAGTACTCCACTCTGGTAATCGATTTTCCATAAGTTCAACTCGGAACCGTTCACACCCCAGAAGCTAGGATCCGCGACGCCCTGAGTTGTGGACCATTCAGGGGCAATCTGAGTATTACCGAGCAGTGTGTTATTCACACCCCAAGATACCCCAGTGTAGTAGTCGTAAGTGTGCCATCTCCAGTAATTCGTAATATTGTAGTCTAGATTGGAAGATAGATTGGTGACGGTGAAGTAGAGTTGGTTGTCCATTATACCGTCTGTTGAATTGAGAGGATCTCCTTCGGAGTTAATACAATCGATGTCCCAAAACTCCGACGTACATTCATCTCCATCGATGATTCCATCGCCGTCGGAGTCCGGATCTCTCCAATCAGTACCTATCTGCTGCTCAATGGTATCTGGAATACCATCGCCATCAGTATCCATTGGATTCAGGTCATCGGCCGAGTTATTCTGGGGATTTGTGCCGTCGAGATATTCTTGGCCGTCTGCAACGCCTCCGTTATCGGTATCAGTAACGTTCCATAGAGTGTAGTATGTATCGATGGTGCCGTTCCCACCGACACCGAATAACAATGAGCATCCAGTGGTGTTCTCAAAGTAGTTGTTCAGCCCATCTTCATCTGTATCCAAAAGATTGTGACATGGATTACTGGGATCGGTATTATCCAGTACCTCAGTCAGATCGTCGACTCCATCTCCATCAGTATCGTAGATGTTGGGATGGGAGATGTACCCCCATGTATTCAGGAATTCCTCCCAGTCAGCGAGTCCGTCCCCATCTGTGTCAGCATAGTCGTCATCGCACTTGGGATCATTGGTTGCGTTCTGGCTAGCGTCCCAGCACCAAGAGAAATTAACGAAAACGACGGTTGAAGCATCGGGAGGTTTGTCCACGTCCACATTTCTGAGTGAATCGAGGACTATTGAATCATACCTGAATCCTGTTAAACTTCCATTAGATGAGAGATAATATGCCATAGGGGCACCATTCTGTCTCCAGTCCTCCGCTGTGGGATTCAGTTCGAGAGTTGAGTTGAGTGTCAATTCTGAGTTCGCTGCGTCCCAGTTGACAATACTGAGCTCTATCTGCACGGTAGACAGACAAGGGTCAGTGAGGTGCCCGAAAGCAAGCTCGTCACCATCATTTACTCCGCCTCCATCTGTGTCAGAAACATTCCATAGGGTGCATGTCATGTTCTCTTCCCAGTTGTCTATTCCATCGTTGTCGAAATCCCCTGAGTCCTCAATTCTGGTGGGATCGGTCTCTCCGGAATCGACCACTCCGTTACCGTTTACATCTTCCTCGCCATCATCGAACTGATCGCCATCGGTGTTGTTGTTCCTAGGGTCGGTTGCCCGAGGAGGGTCGCCGTACGAACCATTGACCTCAACACCGTCATCTATCCCATCTCCATCGGTATCAGTAGATGTGGGATCGGTCAGCAGTACTAATGCCTCGTAGGAGTCATTCAGCCCGTCGCCATCCGTGTCATTGTTGTTGGGGTCTGTCTGAGTTATGCCGTCCACCTCGGCAGTGAAAATCTGGCAGCCTCCTGGGCCGAGTCCAAGTACAGGGTTACAAGGAGATTCGGTAGCAGTCATGTTGAATGGGCCGGGTCGAAAATATTGAGTTGGAGGGTTTGTGGATCCGTTTCGTGTCCCCCAAGTGGGATTGACATATTCCCAAAGATTACCCAAGCCGTCTCCATCAGGATCGCCATTGGCTCCGTCCATATTGGAGTTTGAAGTCGGGTCCAGGTTGTTAGCAACCTCCCAACCGTCCGGCATACCATCGCCATCGGTGTCCCAACCATCTGGGTCCTCGTCAATCAGCCCGTCTCCGTCGTCGTCGTCACTGCTGCAGTCGGCGTCTCCATCGCCGTCATTGTCGAAAGTATCGACCAATCCGTCCTTGTCATTATCCATCTGGTCATTGCAGATGTTGCCCATTGGATCCTCATCAACCCCATCAGATCCCGACCCCTGGATAATCTGCATGGCGCTCTCCTCATCCCACAGCCTGACCGGAACTGTACCATTCCACCACACACCATTGTCCAGAACCGCGGGGGTAGAGGCAGAATCCCAGCCACTTGGCATACCGTACCGATACTCGTTCAGATTGGTGAAGGCGTCTCCATCTGGATCTCCAGTAGAGCCGTTGTCACCCGATGATGAGAGTGGATTCAAGCCGTATTGCCACTCCCAGCCATCTGGCAGACCATCATTGTCGGAGTCCCAGTCCTGTGGTTGGGTATTGATGTAGAATTCAAGGCCGTATGGCAGACCGTCTCCGTCGGCGTCAGTACTCGCCATTGCCTCCCATTGGCCGAACTGGAATGCAGCGTGCGACGAAAGCATCAGGAGTGCTGTGAATAGAATTGCGGACCGGCGCTTTCGAGGCAGGTCCCGAGATGTGAGATTCACTTGAACACGCGGCACTTCGTCACCCCTTGCTGCCTACGGCAGAAAGATAGGGTCTTAAGACGAATGGAGCGCCGTTCGGACAGGTATCGACGAAGGTTCAGACAAGTTCTATCTCATCATAGTCGTAATCGTCAGAATCCTCTTCCTCAACTATGGTGACAGGAGCGGGGATTGAGTCCTCATCCTCAGTCTCGGAATCTTCCTCTCCATCACCACCCAAGGACTCCAGATATGCCAGATGTGCAGTCCATCTGCGACGGTTGATTCGGCTCTGGATTCCAGCGAACAAAAGTAGTATGCCGACGAGTGCGATAATCAGTGTGGAGATTCTCGGGTGGGTGATTTCGTTGACGAGGATATCGAGCAGAGAAGATAGACCGACAGTCATGGTCACCGAGATTTCAGCCGTATATTCATCGGGCCAACTCTGCTCGGTATCGAATGGAGTTGCAGTGACCGTTACAGGGACCTTGTCACCATTATTGGCAGACTCGGGAACGCTGACCTCAAGATTGAATGTTGACTCCTCGAATGCTCCCAATTCAATCAGAGGCGAGCCTGATGGGCCATCTATATCCACGTTCCAACCCGATTCCTCCACCTCGGCATCAAGCAGGACTGTGAGAGGGCCGTTGCCATTGTTCTTTACCTTCAACTGTAATGAGTAGGCCTCTCCTGGTAGTAACTCGTAATTGGGAGAGACTTGGACAATCTGGAGTTGGGGGTCGCCTGGCTCAATCTCAAATACGATTGGCAAATCGAAGTACCTCGCATCATCGTCTTCGATATCCTCGATAATCCGCAGATAGATTGTGTGATTACCCGCCACAACCTGGCTTGTCAGTGTAGCGGTAACAAAGACCTCGGTGAAGTCACCGGGACCAAGAGAGACACGCGGCACTGCGTCCCCAGAGTCATCTGTAATTGTGAACTGCCATTGGCCATATGCTGGATCGTTGTCAAGATTTTCCTGCAGAGATGAGGGGTTCTGTATTCTCCACCAAGTCGCAGACTCACCTCCTGTCATGCTATTGGTGATTCTTACTCGTAAGTCCACTACTGGATTACCCGAGCCCGGCGAGCACAAATCGGCCCGTATGTGCCCCAAAGGTGTGCCATCGCAGTCTTGGGATACCTCGGCGTGTATACCGAAGGTTCTCTGGATGGTGAAGGCGACCGTGGTTCGTAGAGATGAGTTTCCTTCGCTGATAACCTCGATTTCGATTTGGCCTATGTCTGGGTCATCACGGTCGGAAGAGGGTTTGATGTTGAACAGTAGAACCTGGGTCGAGTGGCGCTCAAGGATGGCTGTGTGGAATGTCCCGTCGCCCTCATCCTCAAGGATTCTCTGTCCGGTCTCGTTGTCGTAGATTTGAATGATTGACTTGGCTCGCTGCAGCACATCGACGCGGAAGGTGTCGGCATCGAACCCGGTGTTGAATATCTCTAGGAGGAAGGGAGTGAACTCACCATACTCGACGTATCTTGGAGCGGTCTGGTCGAAGTCATCGGGCCTAGTGGAGTTAGCCATCTGGATGTCGTGATCCTCATTCCAAACCGATACCTCAGGTGGTTGGAAGACGTCGATCTTGTCGAGGTCCAGTTGCAGGATGTCCTGATGTACTACCTGCAGGACACTCTCCACCTCTGCCTCGGCCACTGCTCTGATTTCTATGCTCTCGGGCGTACCTGTGAGGTCATCGGGAGCAGTGAGAGTGAGAATCGGGTTGAGGATGTCCCCTCCAGCATTGAGAGTGTAGCCCCCCGGTGAGTCGAACTCGAGAATCCAAGAATTACCAAGGTTAGTCAGGACTTCAAGCTCGACTTCCATCGACTTGGTCGAGTCTCCCTTGTGCACTAACTGCAGAGGGATTGCCGTGGTCTGGCCGGGAGCAATGTACTCTGTGGTCTTGTCGAGTCGGTGGTTGATTGATACGCCCCACTGATGCATCTCAATAGGCTCGTGCTCGATTAGGAAGTCGTTGCCCTGAATATCTGTAATCTCAAGTTCGACGGAGTACTCTCCAGCAGGCAGGCCACCGGGATAGGTCCAGATGTACTCACCGAAAATCCCCTGACTCGTGTCTTCGATGTCCTCATCGTCCTCGTTGATTATATGGTCGATTCGATAGACTCCGTTGGGGTCACGCATCAGGAGTCGAGTCGATTCGATGTCATACCTACCGAAAGAGCTCTTGACATCGAATGTGAACTGCATCGACCTGTCAGACAGAATGTCGTTAGGATACCAGTCTAGTTCTGGTCCTTCGGCCAGTTCCGCACCCTCTCTCTGCAGGAGTACTAGGCTGTTCGAAATCGCATTGGCTTCTACCTCGATTTGCGAGAACCTGTCAGGTTCGCCATCTATCTCGTTCCATGCAACCTCAGCTTCACAACTTGAGCCGCCTGGGAAAGAGCCGCCATCACAGCCGCTCATCTCAGCCGAGATGGATATCTCCAGCATCTCGTCCTTACTCACTGTGAAAGACTGGTCTTGGCCTAGATCGACATCGAGCTCCTCGTGGTCGAAACTGCAACTGTTGGTGATTCCCTGAGTGCAGGCGTCGGTGCTCCATGAGGCGGTACCGACTTGCGAGCCACCGGCCTTCAGAGTGATGGTCCAGTCTACAGTCGCACCATTGGGGCCAGTGGCCCTAAGGAACAGGTCGAGTGGGACATAGTAGGAGCCTGAGCTGCCGTGCTGAGACCTGCCGTTGACCACCAGAGAAGAAAGCATGTCGCTGGATCTGAAATCTATCTCTGTATCGAGAGCACTGGCTGAGTCTTGGCCTCCCGAGTCCGGAACCTCGGTTGTGAGATAGCCATCTCCTCCAGCCGATGTATTCTGCGAGGCCAGATAGAGTGTATACATCTTGAGTTCGATGTCATCTTGGGCCATCAGCGGCTCGGAAGTCCGCAGTTCGGAAGGCTCACCGATGGGCGAGTAAATCGGAGCTAGCAGCAGCATCGCTACGAAGACAGCCAAGTGGGCTTGGCCCGGGACGATATTCGGCTTACTGCTCGTATGCACGATGATTCGGCCGTCAGAGTGGCGTTAAAGCGTTCGTAC
>CAYMRU010000004.1:0-35537 GCA_964392975.1 uncultured Candidatus Poseidoniales archaeon
GCAGCGTCGCACTCAGGGCATTTGGTTCCGGGTTTACCTGAGCCGGAACAACTCTCCGAGCAAGGAACCTCGATACGACCTCCTTCGCGCCTGACTGCAGGAGTGATTCCCGAGCAAATCGGGCACTTACCTTGTTCAGCATCTTGCACTGGCTCAGGTGAATCTCCAGATACCTCCCTAGCTCTGACTGATTGAATCCTATCTTCTGCTGCTCCTAGCATGAATTGCGGGTACCACAAGACATGCACTAAGAATACAGATGCAACCAATCCTGTAATCACAAACATCGCTACGAGCAGATTACTATATTCCTCGATAGGTGGTCTTTGTGCAATAGCGTGTGCACCAGACCATGACATCATGTTAATCAGAATCATCCACGCTCCAAGACTCAGACTCCAAGCTCTGAGACTATGATCCCTCCATGCCTTCTGGACCACTCTAGGGTCAGGATGAGCGTGTCTTTCCTGAACATGAATATCTCTCGTTTCAATAACCGCTCGATGTACGACGACGATTGCCAAGAAGAACAATATCAGATTAGACATGACTAGCATAATCCAGTCGCTTCCGGTAGAGCCAGTAGGGAAGTCGGGAGAATTTGAATGGGCATTGATTGAGCCTAGTTGGATAGAAATCATTCCCAACCAGAGGTACACCAGATTCTCTCTCATTATCGGATACTTGCTCCACATGGTGATGAATACACCAGTCCAAGCAATCAACGAAAGCAGAGACATCATCAATGAAAGATCTGATAGATTCCTAAATCCGGTAAGCCCAACTCTGTTGTAATCTCCTCCTGTAGCCAACTCTCCTACTCCTAAGTCCCATGAGCCAAGGACCAAAGCAGTGAAGGCAAGACTCACACAGGTCAACTCACCAACGCCCCATCGACGCCTAATCATGGCCATGTGAAAAATCAGGTCTTCTCGAAAGATATCCAAGAATCTCAATCTCTCGTCTTTCTCAGACAACTTGTATCCCAATTCCACATCAGTGAGGCGCATGGGCAGCGGGTCAACACGGACCACATCAGAACCTGCTTGTCCGTCCTCGCCCACGTCAACCCCGAATAGAGGCACCGAATAAGGCACGCGCTAGTTCGATACGGCTTCCGCCCGAAGTTAGGAGGTGGCGCCGAGAGGGAGATTTGAACTCCCGAGGGAAAATCCCACATGATTTCCAGTCATGCGCAATACCGGGCTATGCGATCTCGGCTGGCACCCCGACGAGCAACATTCTCAACTTGAGTCTGTTGATGAAAACCCGTCCGGAATCGCAGCGATTAAATCGAGTCCATCGATGGACCAGACCGTCGCCACTGTGGCTTAGGGGTATAGCGTCGCCTTGGTAAGGCGAAGGTCGGGGGTTCAATTCCCCCCAGTGGCTCCATGAGTCGAAGAAAACAGATGGTGAATATGGGGTCAAATGGGTCTGTTCGTAGAACAGAACCAATTCATTCATATTGCACCTAAACCCTCGCCACATACATGCCAGCAGAGCGGAAGAGAGTTGCGGGTTACCTCGTACTACTGATATTGATTGCACCATTGACCACAGCGGACATCGCTTCATGGAATGGTCCGCCGAGTGTGAACACTGGAGGAGGGACTGCAACCATCCAAGGTTTTGAGGTACCTGGGAATGCCACAGTGCTCGACGCTTGGATGCACGTCTCGGACTCACCGATGGCTAACTCCAACGTCCCGGCTACAATCTGGGACAGCGATGAAATCGCTAATGGAACTATGGCTGGAACCACCATGGATTTGTTGGACGAACACCTATCTTTGGAAGATGACTTAACACGTTCTTCGATTTCTAATTTGGACGACGGTAATTACACAATTACACTCAGTTCCACATACACTGCGGGCCCTAATCCCCTGGTGATGACGGAGTTCGAATCGACGAATGGATACAACCCTCACCCGCATTGCAACAATCTAACCGGTTACAACCTCAGTGCAGGGTACGACATAGACGACAGCGGCGATCTTTCAAGTAACGAAATTACTTCTTCGCATTATCTGTGTCAAACCGACCAAGTAATCCAAGGGGGCAATGGAAGAGTGGATAACGGCACTCTGGTGAACGGCACATTCATGACCTACGAGACAATTATCTCAGAAGGTAATGCTACCTGTCCAGATGGCGGAAAGGTGTTAGTCTACGGCAATGACTTTGGCTACTTCTATGATGACCTTACCGGCCTCAATTCTACTGAGGAACAAGGCGAGTTGTACTTCTGTAATCTTCCAACGTACTGGGCAGCAACCAATATGGAACTCAACGGGACTATAGTCGGCTCAGAACAGACCCTATCGCATGGGGTCGTACCGGCGAGTGCCATCGAAGGGTCGGTATTAGCAGGGACATTACCAGGAGATCCACTCCCTGCAGATACTGATTCATGGCTCATCTTCCCGGTTTCAGTCCTGCCTGCCAGTAAACATTCTAACTACACTCTGTCTTACGACATTTGGTACCATCTCGACGGAAGTGAGGCGGGTGCTTGGTTTGAGTACCGAGCTATGACCTCATCCGGTTGGGGTCCTTGGACATGGATTCAGCCTGAGGGCGGCTACACTTATTCAATCAGCCACACAAACCTCTCTGTTAATGGGGCTCCGGGTGGAGCACTCCCCGTCTACAGCGGGACCGGCCATAGTGGTTGGGTCTCAGATCAGTTCAACCTCTCGACAATTCCTGGAATGTCGACTGACTCGGTCACCGATATGAAGTTCAGAATCAGGACTTGGACATCCGAGAATTCGGCCCTGCGCCCAGGGGTTTTCATTGACAACATCTTGGTCAGCAACGATGGGACTGGAGGGGGCGCTTGGCATCACGGATGCGATGTGAATGGCTATTCATATACCAACCATGGGACTTATTGCTATTACTCAAATAGCGTGATTGGCAACCTCCAGATGGGCGTTAATCTGTCAAATGTGGCCAGCTTGATTTTCTCATTACACTGGGATTTGGAAGGTTCGGGCTGGGATAACGCATGCTTCGAAATCTCAAACAACGGAGGAACGACTTGGACAGACATCAGTTCCACAGGAGCCTCTGGTTCGACTACGACCCAGTGCCGGTCTCGTTCCGGTCCAATACCCGGTTCGGGGTATACCGATTTGGGAGGCAATACTCACTACGACGATTCCGGCGGTGCGGTAGATGTAGAGTTCACGGTCCCTCAGGCGTATCGAGTCAGTTCCGCTCAATTGAAAATCGTGGTCCAGACTGACTCTTCAGTCCAATATGGAAGTTCTTCCTGCAGCCCATTCCCCTGCGACCCGGACGGCCGTGAGGGTCTAACTGTATTCCATTTCACAGGCATGGACGGCAGTGGGGGTCAGTTATTCTATACAGACATGGGTTCTGCCTCTGTCACAACACATGCTTCATCAGGAGTGAATGAATGGAGACTCCTACAGATGAATTCGGGATTACTTGCTGAATCTCATGGTTTCGAGGACTCTTCAGCATCGGCTCCTGAAACCGATGATTCGGCGGGTTTCCAGCGAGGAACAACAGTGAACAACTGCGAAACAACACAATGTAAATTCGTACGTGGTTCATACTCCGATTCCGACAATACAGGTAGTTGGGGTCCGGCAAGAAGCCCATCTTATCCATACTCTTATGCTATTGGCGGCGAGGGTTCTGTGCTTTCGGTCATCAGCAATGCTTGGCTCCAGACTCCGATGTACGATGTGTCGATGAACGGAATAACGGAATTCGTCTTCGATCACTGGGTCTGCTTCAATTATTTCACCTATGTAGGAGGGGCTCTGTTCATACAGGTCAATGGCGGTTCCTGGCAACATTATGACCCGGGCTGGTACACCACAACGATGTACAGTTTTGGTTCCGTTACTGCTCTCGACGGCCTAGGAATATGGACGACTGAGCACTGCGGAACTGATGAATTTGTCACCGTCAAGGTTGACTTGTCGGCCTACAGAGGTGATCAAGTCAGATTCAGGTTCATAGCAGCAGCCAAGTACTCTGATCAGGACTCAGGCTGGTTTATCGATAATGTCGGTCTCAGACAGGCCAACTTCAGCTCGCCAGGTACTTGGCTGAGTCAGGAATTCCAGTTGGGCCAAGATGATTTGTTCGATACTGGCATAATCGAAATTCTCGGTTCTGCCGATGACTATGCCAACAACACTCTGACTGGGACACTCTTGGATTCCAACACCATGGAGCCCATACCTGGATTCTCTGAGGTTGATTTCCCAATCAGCCTAGCAGGTTTGGATGTAGATACTTACTCCCAATTCAGACTCAAGTTAAATCTCGACACTCAAAATCCCCTTTCATCTCCGATGGTCAATGAGATTAGAATCGGTGGTTCTCGAATCCTTTCGGCAGCCATGGGGGGAATAAATGGATGGCAGATTTCCAATGACATAGAAGTTATTGACAGCGCACTGAATGCTACCCAAATTTCCGGAACAATAACGTCTGATTACATGCACTCCCAGAGGCCAATCAAGGGTTTATCGTTCTCCGGGAATTCTAGTAGTAATGTCTACGTCGAGGTATTCGATGCAGAAGGTAACTCTCTAGGTGGCAACACCAAAGGCTCGGATGTAGCATTCACTACGCCTCAGACCGGGTACGCACTGGAAATCTCACTTCCAACAAACGGTTTCATTACCACGTTGCTAATCAATCATGACTACGGCGAACCAGCCAGAGACCCATCTGTTGACGCGGCCGCAGATGGTAGCATAGACTGGTCATTTCCCTCTAGCCTGGGAAGAGGTCACTATGCATGGCAAACCAAGTTGATTCCAGACGCTGAGGTAGGGTCCACAGAAGGCCAAGACTCTGTGGCACTCTCCGTAGACACCTCAGGAACTTCGATTTACACGATTGTACCCGTTTCCTCGTATGTCAACTCAGGATTGATTTCAGTTTCTTCCGACGCTGATGGTTTTGAATCTCCTGTGAGTGTGTCAGTCGCCGGCGCATCCTTCTCAACTGGAAGCTCCAACGAACTATTCACAACCACTTTGTCGACTTCTCAACTTTATGCCATCAACTCTCTCTCATCTGGTTGGACAGATCCTGACACGAATAGAGATTGGAGAGTCGTTCAGATTTCAATCACTTCGACTTCTCAGCAGTACATTACAGTCTCTGGTTTAGCGTTAGGATACACCATTTTCGAGAATGTTTCAGGTCTAGGCGGCGCAATTAGCGACTACCATGATGCAAACACACAGGACGACCCTCCGCCTGAAGAGATTTACATCCCATTCGAGTTCTCGTCTGCAATTGGGGCCATCTCAGTAGATGGAGATTTAGTCTACTCATTCTTCGTCACAAATAGGGAATTCCAAGTCCCCAACACCTTGTATCCAGACGGAAACTCAATCGAGATTGTGACTAGACATCATCATCTTAATGACAACTCCGAGATTGCATCAATCTCCCTTACTGGTTCTGCATCTGATGGTGAGTCGTTAGAATTCTTAGTTGAGATTGACGAAGACGGGCTGTGGGGCCAAGGCTCTGACGTGAGCTTCATTCAGAACTCAGGCTCCGGCCTCGCTCCACTTGACCTTTCAGCCAGCTATGTGGAAATCTTACCTAACACAGACGGTTATGATGACGTGGTCGTCCATTGGATATTCAAAGTAAATTGGAACTGGGACGATGTCTCAACGATTAACTGGGCCGCCAAGGCGATGATTGCCAATGGCGAAACTGTTTGGCCAGCCACTGCGGTTAGCGGACAGTTTGGTATGAAAGCCGTTGAGAATGACATTCAGATCGATACCTTCGAGGTAAGAGATGGCTATGATCGCCTGCTTTCGAATCAATTCTCTACATTCTATCCATTCACTATCCAGCACGGCTCAGATGTCAACGTCTCCGGAACTGTTAGATTCCAAGACTCGCAGTCACACAGGCCTACTTCCGACGATTTCTCAGTTGGATTGAATTTATCCGGGAACCTTTACTCTTTGACTGCAGGAGATGGCGGAACATTCTCGGGAATAATTAGCCCTCCTAGCTCTCTTTCAGAACTTTCTCTATCACCAATTGTGATTAGCATCGGACCAAGCACCGGCGCAATCGGAGCCGAAGACACTTCTGGATCAACTACTCAGGTGACTGTTAGGGTAGATGCGAATCCACCAACCTTAGGTCCGATTGAAATCAGTACAGATATTGGATTACAACCGGCCAATGGCAAGGTATGGGAGCCAACGAACCCGATTTCAGTCTTCGTGACTTCAGATGAATCTGAGGCTCGTGGCGAGGAGATAACGCTCAGGTACTGGAGAGAAGGCATTGACGACCTGAATATGGATGGTGTCGCTGAGGAGTCCGAATATCTGTCAATCCCAATGCCTCTGTCTTCCGGACTCACTGGTCAACAACAAATCCAATTCCCAGGCATAGATGTGTCAGGGGTAGCATCGAACGGATTACTGCATATGTACATCGAAGGTACCGATTGGGCAGGCAACTCGTATCAGGATGGAGGCACAGGGGGCGGACCAGGAGATGAGAACGCATGGTCCACCGTCGTAATCGCTACCGATGAGCCGACCAGTTTAGTCTCCTCGGGATTCGATTTGGACCACGAGATTGGATATCTACTCGCTGGAGTTCCACACGTTTTCTCTCTGCAGATAAATGAGCCCAATGGGCTACAGACTCTGGACAACATCACTGTAATGCTGTGTGGAGACGGGCCTTCCAACCTAGGTGAGTTCTCCTACGACCCCTCTACCGGGACACTTTGGTCTGCTCACGACAGTATGGTCACACCACTCAGTGCACAATCTGCTCAGGTAGATTCCGAAGTCATATTGCTGAGTTTGGGCTTCGAATTGTCATGGGATTATCCTTGGCAAGATGGACAACTGGGTTGTAAGCCAGGAGTATCCATAGAGGACGATCTCAATACTGTGGCTTACATGAATAACATTGCTCAACTATCCTGGCAACTCGACAATCGATTGATGGCGATACCTGACATTCTCACAGACATGACGCCTCCAGTGGTGGACATGGTGGGAGAATCACTTTATCTAAGACAAGGGGATCAGTTCGGCTTTGAGGGAATAATAGTGTATGCAGGATCTCAAGTTACTGCTAGAAACATTCCTGAAAATCTGCAAGTCGAAGTGGAAGTGATTTACGGGACTCAGGCGATTGAATCTTTAGTCGATGTAGATTCCGATGGCCTTTTCGAGGGAAGCATCACCCTACCTTCCAGAGTCCCTCTGAATCCTGTGATGAGCGTATCTACATCAGTCCTGAACATCCCAGGGGCTGGATATTCAGAGGCTAATTCTGACCTTTCAGTTGTCGTTGACAGCAAGCCCCCACAGGCCCTGTTCAATATGGCCGATTACCCAGACTCGTCTTTGACCATTCTCGACTCCGACTTGATTGGCGACGTTACTGTAACGGTGACTATGGTCGACGAGATAGGGATGACAGATGGACCTCTACAAGTCTCTTGGGTTTATATTAGGGCTAATGCGCCTATCTCCGATACCGAAGATTCCGGCGAGTTGTCGATGATTATCGATGGTGATACCAATGATGTCTATCAGTCCATAATCGACATGACTCCGGCTAACGGAATGAAGATTGAACCCGGAGATCAAATTTGGTTCTGGATTACTTCTACCGATAAGTCCGGCAACGAAATTATCGGTTCGGGTAGCGAAACCGCTCCACGACAGGTTACGGTGAGGATAATGGAGTTCCTAGGCTCCTACTCCCGCTCCGTAGTCACTCCGACGATGAATCCTACAGTAGGTGAGATACTCATTATCGAGACTTTCTGGGAGAATCCAGGTAAGAGAGATGGCGAGATATCCGTTGGCCTGTATGAGTTAGTAGATGGCGAGCAGTGGATACAGTCCCTCTCAACCAACAGAGATGGCCTAGTCACGATTTCTCTACCTGCAGAGAGTTCTAGCGTCTACGCCGATTTCGAATGGGAATCTTGGCAATCGGGTCAGCCCAATCTGTACTTGATTTTGGATGAGGACTTCGAGAATCCATATCAGGCGATTACTGGGATAAATGTCAGGGCTCCTGCCGATGAAGGAGAGGGAGAATCCGATTCGCAGATAATGCTGTACGGCGGTATCGCTGCAGTAGCCGTCCTTGTCGTGGCTGTAATGATGTCTAGGGGACGCGGCGATGAGGACTTCTATTACGAAGAAGACGATGAGTCATACTACGAGGAAGAATCGTGGACCGAAGACGACGAGGATGCCGATGCCGATGTTGAAGATAAAGGCTGATTCTCGCCGAATTCACCTCATCGAACAATCGCATCCTTGAAGCTAAGCACACCTTCCTTGTTTATAGGCCAAAGGTCAGGGCTCGCCCGTTCGGAGGAGCAATCCTCCTGATGGGATGCGCATGGCTGAGGATGGCGAAGCAGGTAACTTTGAGGAACTCAAGGGAGAGGTCGAGGAACTGAGGGCATTGGTCAACACCCTCCTTACAATAATCATGGAAGAAGCGGATGGTGTCCAGTCAGGAACCGCCCCATCCATCCCTGACCAACCCAAGCGCGGATACTCGATGTAGTCAGTACTGTACGGGCTCTGGGTCTATGCTGCGCCATAGGTACCAGGTGGCCACTGTCCTCCATGGAATCCATTTCTGCGATATTTCTTCTATCTGCTCTGAACTCATCTCCCTGCCTTCAGCATAATTTTTCTCGACTGCCCTAATCAGTCCGATGTCGGTAAGTGGTAGCACATCGGGACGAAGCAGAGCGAATATCAGCACCATCTCAGTAGTCCAGATACCCACTCCCCTGAGTGCCTTCAACTTGGCTTTGACCTCCTCATCAGCCAGACTCTCCCAATCTATGTCCTCGTACCCCTCGGTCCAAGCTCGAGCCAGACCGGCGATGTATTCGGACTTCATGCCCGATAAGCCGCACGAGCGAAGTTCCTCGTGCGTACAAGCGAGGATTCGCTCGGGCTCAAAATCACCCACCAGTTTCTCCAGTCTCTCTCGGACAGCCCGAGCGGCAACAGTAGAGATTTGCTGACCTACAATAGAAACGATGAGAGTCCTGAACAGGTTACCGTCGGAATTCAACATAGAGCCATCATACTTTGAGAACAAACTCGACAGAATTGGGTCAGAGCACAACTCCTGCTTCGCCTGCTCCCAGTATTCTGGGGTTGAACTCGGCAGCATATCGTTCGCAACGTCACATAGTTCAAGACGACTTCGCACTTCGTAGGTACATGAACGCAGAGAGGATTCTGCTAATCGGCGCGGCTGTCGCTACGGTAGCATTCGTAGTAGTCGCTCTGTATCAGCCAGAGGCTCTTGAGCCTGCTCCAGACTGGGAGGTCTCGGATGGGTGCCTTGGAGGTCTGGAACACAGCGACGTTGGAATTTCGGAACATTACCACCCTAATCTGAAAGTCATCATAGATGGGCAGCAACTAACGATTGCGGAAAATACTGGGATAGACCAGTTCGGGTGCGAGGGAGGAATGCGTTGGATCCACGTTCATGATTCCACCAATGCTGGCTACACTAAGTTGCACATCGAGACTCCGAAGAAATACAATGTTCCCCTCGGCTCTTTCTTCGAGATATGGGAGAGAGAAGGAGGTCCTTCTCTGACTGATGACAGAAAGTTCGACATAGACAGAAGCGGAGTCTCTGATTGGGAGGAGTACGATATCAGCATGAACGTGAACGGTGAATCAAGCGACAAATACGAGGCTTACATCATGAACGATAGCGATCAGATTGAGTTGATACTAACTTCAAAGGGCTAGCCTTTGATTACTGCCAGCGGGCGCATACGAACAACAGGTCTGGCGAGCCCTGCTCGCTCAGTCAATCCGACAACTTCGTCCACATCCTTGTACGCCTCAGGAGCTTCTTCGGAAAGGACATTGGGAGTCTTGGCCCTGACGTGAACTCCCTGCTGCTCAAGCCTCTCCATCAGAGCAATGGCATCCACACTCTTCCTAGCAGCTGTTCTAGAAAGCTGCCTTCCTGCTCCGTGGCAAGATGAGGAGAAGGCATCGTTGCCCCCTCTAGGCGGTCCGGCTAGTACCCATGATGCAGTTCCCATGTCTCCGGGCACCAGGACAGGCTGACCGACTGAAGAGAAGCGGGATGCGAGTTCAGGATGGTCTCCCCCCAGTGCCCTAGTAGCACCCTTTCTATGCACGCAGCACTTGCATGTCTTGCCATGCACCACATGATCCTCCACCTTCGCGATGTTATGACTGACGTCGTAAACTACCTCGAGCTCTCCGTCGGGGCCCAGATGCTCCCGCAGAACCCCTCTCAGTCTCTGGGTCAGAGCAGAGCGGTTGGCGAATGCATAGTTCCCAGCCGCCCTCATAGCGTCGAGGTAGGCCTCTCCCTCTCGACTGAAGATTGGAGCTGCTGCCAATTGACGGTCGCGCAGTCGATATCCCCATTCAGGAGCGACCCATTCATCACCCGAGCGTTGATACTTCGCCTCGATAGCAGCGACATGCTCGCTGCAGACTTGGTGCCCCAGACCTCGTGAGCCGGTGTGTATCATCGCCGTGACCTGTCCTTCACGAAGACCGTATGCTGCAGCAGCCACTCCGTCTACGACTCGGTCGACGACTTGTAACTCGAGGAAATGATTGCCCGAGCCGAGAGTACCCAAGGCCTTCATGCCTCGTTTAACAGCCCGTTCACCAACACCTCGCTCCTCGCTCTCAAGTCTGCCGTTGGATTCGATGACGTCCAAATCCCTTGACTCACCCCAACCCAGATCGACCGCGGCACCCGCGCCACTGCCGAGGATGGAATCCATCTTCGCCTCATCCAATCCGACCCCACCCTTGCTCGATGCACCCGCTGGAATTTCTCTGGCCAGCATACTCGCAAGGGCCTTGGAATCGATATCTTTCACTTCGATATCCATCGAACACAGGCGCACACCGCAGTTGATGTCGAAACCGACTCCACCAGGAGAGATGGCACCCCCTAGTTCACCCGCTTCTACATCGGTTGCTACCACTCCACCTATGGGGAATCCATAGCCGAAGTGCCAGTCGGCCATTGCCCAAGCCTCGCCGACTATTCCCGGCATTCCCGCAGTGTTACACAATTGCTCAGGACTACGGTCATCGGTATGCTCGGCCATATGAGCAGGATCGGCAATGAGCAGAGCATCCGTGAGCATGCCACCATGCTTCGCAATTCGCATCCTACCTTCGCCATCAGCGCTCAGATGCTCCCTCCACGAGGCGCTCATGCGCGAATCCTGAGGTATCTTCGATTTCAACGCGCCGCACGAAGCGGTCAGTCAGAGATGAGCAGGAGAGCGCCGGTTTCGACAATCGCTTTCAAGTCCGGTCATTGAATCGGTGAGCATAGAGGTGCCAGCGTGACGTTCGGAGAGATTCACATCCCGTACTGGGAGGAAGCAGGATTCGAACGCCGAACCTGTAGGGTCACGGGACAACTCTTCTGGACCAGAGACGCCGACAGAGATACCTGCGGCGACTCAATCGAGGATTCTTACACCTTCATCGGCAAGCCGATAATCGAGGGTTTCCCAATGCGTGGAAAGGCACTAAAGGATGCCATGCGAGAGATGTTCCTCTCCTTCTTCGAGCAGCGTGGTCACCAGCGCATCACGCCATATCCTGTGATTGCCAGATGGCGAGACGACATTCACCTGACGATAGCCTCGATAGCCGACTTCCAGCCCCATGTGACAAGCGGCATGGTACCTCCTCCAGCCAATCCCTTGGGAATCTCACAGCCTTGCATCAGACTGACTGATGTGGCCGCAGTAGGCCGTTCTGGACGTCACTTGTCCACCTTCGAGATGATGGCGCATCATGCTTTCAACCGACCTAAGGATGACGATGTGGTCTATTGGATCGACCAGTGCGTGCGCTACTGCGACGAGATGCTATGTGAGCATCTCGGCATCGACCCGGCCGAGATTACATATCTCGAGAACCCATGGTCAGGTGGAGGCAATGCAGGTCCTGCATTGGAGGTCATTGTGGGAGGGCTCGAACTCGCGACTCTCGTTTTCATGAACCTTGAGGAGCATGAGAAGGGAGACATCGAAATCAAGGGTCTGCGATACCGTGAGATGGACCTCCAGATAATCGATACCGGATACGGTCTGGAGAGGTTCTGCTGGGCTGCTGCGGGGACTCCTACTATCTACGAGGCGATATACCCTGAGTCAGTGGACTGGCTGAAGTCGTTGGCTGGCTTCGACGAGATGGTATCTAGCCTAGACCTATCTGCCCAGACTGAAGTTCTTCTAGGAGAGTTGTCTAGGTTGGCTGGAATCTTGAATATCGATGTCGGAACCGATGTCGATTCATTGTATTCGATTCTGTGTGAGCGCATGGTGGAATCGGGATTGGATATCTCGGTAGGAGAGCTTAAGCGACTGACTGAGCCGCTGTCGGGAATCTATGCCATACCCGATCACATGCACGCGATTTGCAATATGTTGGGCGATGGCTTGGTACCTAGCAATGCCAAGGCAGGTTATCTGGTCCGGATGCTTTCGCGAAGGGTCTGCAGGATGAAGGAGGATCTCGACCTAAACGTCTCTCTCGCCGATCTTGGAGCCCATCACATCGACACCCATCTGGATTACTCTGGATTCGTGCAGTCTCGAGAAGGCGCTCTGGCAATACTCTCGCTAGAGGAGGAACGCTATCATGAGATGCTGCGCAAGGGCGAGGCTGCCGTGAGGACTGCTCTAAGGGAACTGCCCCAAGATGCCATGGAAGTCCCTGATGACACCCTGTTCCGACTCGCCGAGGAGAGGGGCCTGAATCCAGATATGGTCGCATCGATAGCCAACTCAGCAGGATGGAGCCAATTGGGTGTACGCGTCGGATTCGCAGCCGATATGGCGGCTAGGAATGCCGAGAGAACCAAGGCCGCTGCGTCTACAAGAGGGCACAGTGAGGTTTTCGATTCTGACTTCCCAGCAACTGCTCTGGATTATTACCAAAACACCAGACTAACTTCCTTCGATGCCTCGGTTCTAGGATGCAACCAGCTCACTGAGTCCCAGATAGAAGCACTCGACCTATCGCCCGAGGTCAGCATCGCACCTACGTATTCGGTGGTTCTGGACCGCACTTTGTTCTATCCAGAGGGAGGCGGGCAACTTGGAGACCAAGGTATCTTGGGCGGCGCTCAAGTTGCCGACACCAGAATAGAGAATGGAGTGGTTCACCACTTAACGGACGGACCGCTAGATGAAGGCGCCACCTCCGGCGAGGTAGATTGGGAGAGGCGCCGCCAGCTAATGGATCACCATACTGCTGTGCACATAGTAGGGGGCAGCGCCAGAGCACTGCTCGGCCCGCATGTCTGGCAGGCTGGCTCAAACAAGGGCGAGCGATATGCGAGAATCGATCTGACGCATTACAAGCGTCTGTCACGTCACGAACTCGACAGCATTGAGGACCACGCCAATGGCATCATAGCTACAGATCCTACTGTAGACAAGCTGGTACTAGATAGGACCGAGGCGGATGCCCGCTTCGGCTTTGAGTTGTATCAGGGCGGACCACCCAGACACAGCGAAATCAGAGTCATCAGAATCGGCGAGCACGACGTCCAGGCATGCGGAGGTACGCATCACGACAAAGCCGGCGAAGTCGGGGAACTTCGCATAATCAGGTCGAGTCAAGTCCAAGACGGGGTCGAGCGTCTGCAAATCGTGGCAGGGGAGACGGCACGTGAGCACGCCCGGGCGCAAGAGCGCCTTTTGGCAGAGTCTAGCGAGGTCCTCGGAGTGCCCCCTGAAGACCTACCCGGAGCTGTGAGCAGATTCTTTGAGGAATGGAAGTCACAGCAGAAGAAGATAGAGTCTCTTGAGGCTGAAATCGTTAGGCTGCGAACCAGCGGCGGCGGTGACGGAGCGGTTGAGAAAGAAGGAATCAGATATGCAGTTATGGAGGTCGGAGGAGACATCAAAGCTCTCATGACCATGCTCGGCCAGTTGACTCGAGATTCCCAAAAACCCACTCTCGCAGTCCTTGGAACAAGGGACGGAGGCGGCAAACTGATCGTCGCCAGTACCGTGGGCACCATAGCCGCCGAGAAGCACGATGCCACCGAGATTCTCACAGCGATAGCCGGTCATATCGACGGGGGTGGCGGTGGGGGCCCCACTATGGCCCAAGGAGGAGGTTCCAATCCCGATGGAATCCCAGCGGCCCTAGATGCAGCCCGTGAGTTGCTCGGGTTGTGAGTATATGTCCGAACGCGTCGACGTCTCAAAACGCGCTGCGACCATCGAGTATGCAATCAGAGATGTTGTGGTGCCAGCGGCGGAGTTGGAGAAGCAGGGGCACGAGATAATCCGACTAAATATCGGTGATCCCTTGGCCTACGAGGGTCTTCCCACACCAAATCACATGGTTTCCGCATACAAGCGAGCCCTCGATTCTCAAGACAACGGCTACGGCCCTTCATACGGCTTGCCTGCCTTACGTCAAGCCATCGCACAGGCAGAGTCAGACAAGGGATGGGCCTGCTCCGAGGATGATGTATTCGTAACTCATGGAGTTACCGAGGCACTACAAATCATCTTTGCTGCCTTCTTGGAAGAGGGCACTACGGTGCTCGCCCCGGGTCCTCATTATCCTCCATACATGGCCTATCCACAGATGTATGGTGCGACTACCGTGGAGTATCGTCTGGACCCCAATGACGGCTGGCGAATCGACTTCGAGGATATCAGGTCCAAGATGGATGATAGCGTCCGACTTCTCGTTCTGATTAATCCCAACAACCCGACCGGAAACGTATCCTCAGCTGTTGAAATCGATGCACTTATCGACATAGCACGCAACTATCCAAAGTGCACAATCATCTCGGATGAGATCTACGACGGACTCGATTTCACAGGACATATGTGCTCGACAGCATCTCTCTCCGACGATGTTCCTGTAATCGTCCTCAACGGCGTCTCAAAGGTCTACTTCGCACCCGGCTGGCGCATAGGCTACATGGCTTGGCATGACCCTGAGGGCAGACTGTCTCTAGTCAGGGACGGCGTGGAGCGACTGTTGCGTAGCAGGCTATGCGCTTCGACTCCTGCACAACACGGCTACCTCGCCGGCCTGAGGGACGAGCACGGATGGCTGGAAGGGCATCGCGCTCGAATCAAGGAAAGACTCGACTATTGTATTAGCCGAATAGCCGAGATCGATGGCCTTGAATGCGAATCACCCGGTGGCACATTCTACCTCTTCGTCCGCATCACTGACGATTCCACCGCTTCAGACAAGCAGTGGGTGCTCGACCTGCTTCACCAGCACCACGTACTCGTGGTCCACGGCTCTGGGTTCTCTCCCGAATATGGCTCAGGACACTTCAGGATGGTCTGCCTTGCCCCTGTCGAGATGCTTGCAGAGGCTTTCGATAGGATTGAGCTGTTTCTGGGTGATTGACCCATGGGACTTTTCGACTCGCTCAGAAGACTCCTGAATAGGTCAGTTGCTGCCGACCCGGCATCTAGATGGACGTTCACAAGCGAAGGAACTTGTAGGGACTCTATGCGTGGCGGCGAGCCAACTTGGCGGGTCGGTACCAGTCGATTTGAGTCTTGGTTACAGGGCTTGGAGAAGAGGGCCGAGAACAGTCTTGGACGAAGACTCGCCCATGCTGCCCTCGAGCACGAGGAGCGCTTAGCCGACATAGGCAAAATCACCAAGCCATCGGGGCGCGACCCATCCTCATGGCGAGACTACATCTCCGATTGGGATTCTAGGGGTTTGGGGAGGTTCCGGCTGCTAGATGAAGAAGGAGATGCTAGAATACTAATCGAGGCCCCTGCCTGTGGCCCGATTTGCGCTGGCATGGTCGCAGCCGCTTGGGAGTGTGCGACTGGCAAACGCCACCGATTTACTTGGTCTGATAGCTCTAATGAAGGACTTGTGGTATCTTTGATAGAGCAACATGCAGAAGTCCCCGGGCCAAAGCCCGTGAATCCCCTCTGGAAACCTTCTACCATATACTCGACAGCCGAACAAAACACCGATTATTGGACCGACATACGCTCAGATGGAGGAGGGACTTGGTCGATTATGGGTGAGCGCAGGATGATGCTACATCTCGACTTACTGAGCCGCTTCGAGGAGTACTGCGCCCCTCATGTCGAAGACAGCAATTTCTCTAGGTCGGAGGACTACGAATGGAACGGACTCGACCAGAAACACTCGGCTTGGTGGGACTCTGCGGCGGATTCGGCCAGAGAAGGCTTCGTATCCGAAGGCCATCACGTCTTAGTTCGAGATTACTCCGACTGGTTATCCATAGCTCACAGGCACCTCTCGTCGCACGGTCTCGGAGGCCTGTCATCCAGCAAGCAGATCGATGCTCATGGAGGGGTCTCATTGAGATTCTCGGAAGTGTTCCATCCTGCAATCGCGAGTGGCATACTGCTAGGCTGCTGGGAGCGGGCCTACGGCAGAAATGGACGCGTCCGATTGTCGTTGGAGGGAGGAAAAACCACTCTGCAATTACTCCCATCCAGGGCAATAGCAGATTGAGGTCCCACACTCAGCATCCGTGAAACATTATATCCGGACCCAATGTCAACAGAGCGGCCCCACAGGGGCCGGGTGTACTCATATGGCTCTGAATCACAACCAATACGCTGTCCTCGCAATCACTGCTACGCTGTGTTTGGCAGGATTCTACACCATCATCGATGCAGGCCTCTCCACCACTACTTCTGGTGGTTTTGAGGAGGCCTCTGGAGACATCGAATCGTCATCCGAAGAGATTCATTCTGAAGGTAAGGACGAAGATGGGGATGGGCTGCCAGATAGAATGGAGCAGACTTTGTACGGAACAGATTGGAGAGTTGCAGATACTGATAGCGACGGTCTTGATGACGGTTGGGAGATTTCAAACGGTCTGGACCCGCTAGACAACGGTGAGCCTACCACAAGCGAGATTCCATTCGATGAGCCGGACAATGAGGACGAAACAGGGGATCAGAACGAAACATTCCCGAATCCTGACAACGGCCCGTTCGGAGACCCCGACAGAGATGGACTAACAAACACCGAGGAGATGCTTCTGGGGACCAACCCCAACCTGAGAGATACCGATGGCGATGGACTGAACGATCGCTGGGAGTCCGAATACACCTTCATAGTGGAGACTCCATCCGGGGAGATCAAACTACTTGATCCGCTGGACGGCAACTGGGATTGCTACTTACTAACTCCTGAACGCAAAGCCCAGATTGAGAACGACATCGGACCATCCGAGTGGAATTCCATGGAAAACAGCCAGTTCGGACATTCCTGTGATGCTGTACTTGATCTCGAGCAGCCAGAGCCTGACAGCCTACGGAACTATGTTGAGGAGAGGTACAACACCAATCCTCTCGACGAAGACAGCGATGGTGACCTGATTCCGGACCGTTATGAAGTGGCATATGGTCAAATTCAGGTCGGAAATCACTGCGGAGTACCGCTGTTTGAGACTATCACTCTTCAGTCCCCGTACACCGAGTTGATGAGTGGGCATGGCGATATGACTTGGTTTGAGGAGGATATGGACGGTGACGGCAAGTTGAATGGCCCCGGCGACTGGGACACCGATGGCGACGGAATGCCTGATGGATTCGAGTTCTGTTACGCTTACGACAGATTCGAAGGAGGTGCTTGGAGGGCAGGAGATAGATTCCTCAATCCCGCCAACGCAACCGATGCCTACGGAGACAGGGATGAGGATGGTCTGAACAATCTCGATGAGTACGAGGTGGCATACACGTGGGGCCCAGAGAATTTCACCAACCCTCTCGATGAAGATACCGACAACGACGAAATGCCAGATGGCTGGGAGCATATGAGCGGAATACACCCCAATCTAGGGAACGCTGAAGATGACCCCGATTTCGACGGTTATGACGCCGATGGAGACGGAGGCGTGAGGTACTCCGAGCTGCTTGGAGTTACTACCGTCCACACTATCTCCGTGGAGATTGGTGACAAGGTCCAAGTCAACAGCACGGTACTCTGGGTCACAACCGTGCAGAATAGCCAATATGTCAACATCCCGATTAAGTCCCCTATTGCTGGAACGATTTACTCAATCAACATCGAGGTAGGAGAAGAGGTGGTGAGCCGAATCCAAGATCTCGCAGTGGTAATCGAAGATAGCGAGCGCTTCACGAATCTTGACGAGTACAATGCGAGAGATCGCGACTCAGACGGCTTCGCCGACGGACGCTCTACTGACCCCTTGGTGGCGGACACGGACGGCGACGGTTTAATCGACGGTATCGAGGTGATGGGTTGGACAATCAAGGTTGTAGACCAAGGAGTCAGACAGGTCAAGGTCCGCAGCGATCCCGGTGCCTTTGACACAGACAGGGATGGCCTTTCAGACGCTGCCGAGTACTATGACTACTTCACGAACGCCACCGACCGCGATACCGACAGTGACGGACTTGAGGATTTCACCGAGGTCTTAGATGGATTCATTTGGAACGGAAGTCGGTATTTCACCAATGCATCGTCGCATGATACTGACCTAGACGGCCTAGCCGACGGAGAGGAGGTAATCGACGGCCTCGACCAATATATTACTCATGCAAATAACGCTGACAGTGATGGCGACGGTCTGTTTGATGGCAATGAGGTTCTGAATATACCTCGCCCATGGCAGGGTGCCACCAACCCACTCAACAATGATACTGACGGCGACGGGCAACCTGATGGTTGGGAGATGCAAGTCTTCTCCGTTCAACACAACACGAAAAGTCACAGCCTATGGATTTCAGTCACTAATTGGTTGCCTCCTGGTTGCGATTCGATGTTTGAGTGCGGACTCGGGCCCGGAGGATGGGTATGGAGCAACTATCTCGGAGGATTCTCGACCTCTGGCGATAGGGACGGCGATGGCGACATGGATCCCAAGTACTTTCTGCACGAGATGAACCTCTCAGGATTCACAGTGCCGACGAGCGGCCGCTGGGCTCTAGATCCGGCTTGGGGCTCATTGCCAGATTCCGTCTTCGACATCGACAATGATACACTTCTCAACTCATTGGAAGCTCCGGACAGGTGGGACACTAATCCAGTCGATGACGACACAGACGGAGACAAGCTTCCGGATGGCTGGGAGGTGCATTATTCCGAACTCGCTCTGAGCCTAGGCTTGGTCGACAACAACACTCTCGGAGCAGTAGGGGCCAGAGGGCCCATGGACCCCAAGATGGATGACTCCGACGTCGATGGCATAAATGACGGTCAGGAGGACTTCGATGATGATGGTCTCAATCGAACCCACTTGCTCAATCGCTATTGCCCGGGATGGAATGACCCTCAGCAGTCCGAATGCCACATCGACCCGGCAACTCAGAACGGCAACAGATTCTACGATGATCTTGAGAACTACACCAACTTTGAGGAATTCCAGAACGGAACGAATCCGGTCGACCCCGATTCTGACGGCGATCTTTGGCTCGATGGCTCAGAGGTCTATCATCAGGATCAGGACAATGATGGTATGTGGGCAGGTTGGGAGTATTACTTCGGCTTCGACCCGTTCGATCCGGCCGATGCAAATATCGACTCCGACGGAGATGGCTACATCAACAAGTGCGAGAACAAATGGAACTCCAATCCGAAGGACCCGACTAGCTTCCCGAGTCAGGGCGAGCTTTGTAGCGAATTCGACTAACCCTCTGATTTTTCTCCCAATACCCCTCCGTTTGATTGAGTATCATGTCCTGGTGGATCCTGCCCACTACCGCTGACATCGGTCTGCGTGCCTTCGGCGACGACGCCGTTGCAGCGATGAGGGAGGCAGCCCTAGGGATGCAGGATATCCAGATCGCTGAAGGCTTCACCACCTCAGGACTGCATCGCAACGAATCTGTGTGGACCATCGAGAGGCCTCCGCAGGACTATGACAGGGCCCTTGTCAGATGGCTTGAGGAGATTCTTTACCGCGCTCAGGCGGAAGGAGAATGGCTGTGTGATGCTGAATTAAAGATTCAAGATGACAGCATTGAGGCCAGAGTCATGTGGGTGGATGTTGATCTTGTGGAGCGCGAAGTGGAAATCAAGGCAGTGACGATGCATGAGGTTGCATTAATTCCGGTTGGACTAGGGGAAGTCGTAGCCGGTGTAGAACCCGACATCCCATCTTTTGAGGGACCAGGATGGATGGCCCAAGTCGTATTTGATATCTAGTTCAGAACCTCCTAAATGTAGAAGGCACGCTGAGGATTATGCTCTTTGCTGCCCTCAGTCCTCTACATCGAAGCGCTGGTAGACCTCGTTAGTAGTCTGGGTAACGCGGATGAAAGTAGTACACTTCGGCAAGTCCTTGATTCTCCTAGCACCCACATAAGAGCATGCAGACCTGACTCCCCCTAGTATCGATTGGATAGTCCCTTCCAGAGATCCTCTGTAGGGGACTCTGACCTCCTTGCCCTCAGGAGCCCTATGCTTGGCGACCTCACCATAGTGAGATTCCATCGCCTTTGATGAGGACATCCCGTAGAACGATTTGTACATCTTTCCGTCGCCATTCTCGATTAACTCTCCCCCCGACTCATCATGACCTGCCAGCATACCGCCCAGCATAACGAAATCAGCTCCAGCTGCGAATGCCTTGGCAACATCTCCCGGGGACGAGCAGCCACCATCCGCCATCACATGACCCAGCAGCCCATGGGCAGCATCAGCGCATTCTGAGATGGCTGAAAGTTGAGGGTACCCTACTCCAGCGACCTTCCTAGTCGTGCATACTGAGCCCGGACCAATACCCAACTTGACTATGTCCGCTCCTGCTAGTATCAGAGCCTCAGTCATCTCCCTGGTGGCGACATTTCCTGCAATCAGAATTTTGTCAGGAAATTCAGAACGAACTCGCTTGACGAAATCCAAGAAGGCCTCCCTGTAGCCATTCGCCACATCTATGCAAATCATCTGAATTCCTTCATCTGTCGCCATCTTTCGTAGTAGCAGTTCGAAACTCTCCTCAGTCGAGCCACAGGTCACCGCGACGAATCCAGAATCAACTCCACTTTCCCACGCCTCAGCACACGCACTGGTGGAGTAGAACTTCTGTAGACAGGTCAGCATGCCGTGACCCTGTAGCACTCTGGCCACATCAAATAGACCAGTAGTGTCCATGTTGGCAGCCACAATCGGTACACCTTTCCAAGTGGCGTCGGAATGGCGGAAACTGAACTCTCTCTCTAAACTCACATCAGACCTAGAAACAAGGGTACTGCGCTTTGGTCTAATCAGTACGTCATCAAAAGTAAGCTTCACATCGTGCTCTACACGCATCAGAACCTTACTACTCCAACGAAGGAGCGCTTAAGACGGTTCTGACTAGTTCAGGACTCCTCTACCGGCGCTAAAACAGGTCCGGGATTATCCCAATAGAATCGCAGTTGCCTTCCTCTTTCCTCACTCCAGGAGGTGAAGTACAACTTATCTCCCACACTGATGTAACGGTTAGGCCAACTACTGTTGTTTCCGGGATTGATATCAACGACCAGTTCAGTACCATTCTCAGTACCGTTGGTCCTCCATATTTCCGTACCGAAAACACCACCGTCATCGGCGGTGAAGTAAAGATCCCCTGCGTGAACTAGAAGCAATTCTAGATGGAAGAATCCAGGAGACCAATGGAAACTGCTGTTACTGCCCGGATTGATATCCTTTACCAGGTACGTGCCCGCATTTGTGCCGTCACTCCTCCACAACTCTCTACCATAATCTTCGGTGTATGCCATGAAGTAGAGAATTCCGTCCATCACTGTGAACCAGTTCGGGTTGCTTGACCCGTTGGAATTGATATCTTTGACCATGAACGTACCTGATTCGGTGCTGTCCGAGATCCACAACTCTCTGCCATGCTCTCCATCGTCTGCGGTGAATAGCAGATTCTGACCCAGTTTGGTGAACTCGCTCGGCGAACTACTGTTCCCCTCTCCGGGCCAGATGTCCTTTACGAGCCCTGTGGAGAAAGCATCACCACGGCTGTGATAGAACTCTCTACCGGTGCTTTCCTCATTTGCTGAGAAGTACACCCCGTTGCTTCCTGAGGTCATATACATCGGATTACTGCTAGCACTCCCTGGACTGATGTCACTGACGAGGAAGAGCCCCCCTCCAATGGCACCCATTTCGTAGCGATACAACTCACGGCCGTAATCCGAGGTATTGGCACTGAACCAAATCGAATTTCCCTTCTTCAGCAGATGCTTAGGAGCCCCTCCTTGGAAATCTCCACAGCAATATGTGGTTCCCTGGTAATCCCACGACTCATCCTCGGGCTGGATGTTTGCCAGCATTATCGTCCCTGCTTCGGTGCCATCACTGATCCAGAGCTCTTCTCCGGTGGGAGGATGGGCTCCATCATCCTGTCCGCCTTGAACATCTAGAGCGGTGTAAATTACCTTGTCAGGGACTAATCCGCTAGAGGGTATAATCACGAGACTCCTTGGTCCCGGATACCAGTGCCAACCCTCCTCCGAGGCGTATGCAACGTTCCAGTTTATCCAATGTTCCTTCACCATAGTCGTGCCAGCTTCAGTGCCATCACTAACGAATACCTCGACAGCGGACTCAGACCCGGGCTCTCCGTTGAAACCAGTGAAGAAAATCTTCTCATTGCCCGCGACTATCTCTGGATAGTGACAAGATCTAGGGTCACTTCCCCAGCAATGCACCTGGAGAGATCCCCCGTTCTCACAAGTCTGACCTCCCATCCCATCTGGTCCACATTCCTCTTCTCGCAGATCCTTAATCATGTAGGTTCCAGCCACGGTTCCGTCACTTCGCCACAACTCCCAGCCGTGCACTCCGTCGTCGCCAGCGAAGTAAATGTTGCCACCCATTTCTACGAATAACGAGGGCCCCCAGTCCCGAGCTTCGCCATCTTGTAACTGCGATACAACGCCGCTATCTCCGGGGCACTCTCCTACTGTGAATCGAACCTCATCGTAGTTCACTATGCCATCATCAGGTGTAGCGGCTCCTGCACCGTCGTCGTATCCTATCACCATCTCCACACCGGGATTGTCCTGAGGGCAGGAGTCGATCATATCTCTGAATTGGTAACTCAATGAACTCATCGTGCTCTCCAGAGCTGCTACTGCGGCATCCAGCTGACTAATCTCTCCCTCCTTCTGAACAATCTCCGAATTAAGTGCGCTAATCTGGGAATTCGCTTCTTCCACTCCCAAAGTCAGATTGGAAATCTGCCCCTCTAGTTGCTCAATCATCCCGCTATTCTGAGTCTGATTCAATTGTTCCATAGTCTCCGACAGTTGGTTAGTCAGATTTGCCCTGTGCCACTCCGCCGAATCGAGCCTTACCGAGAGATCCGCCAAATCTGCATTACTCTCGTCGAGGTCGGCTAGAGCCTCAGACAGCGTGGCTTGTAAAGCGGCTGCTTGGGCGGCCGATTCATCCGCCTGCGCAGTCACATTTGCCAGTTCTGTCTCAAGTGCAGCAATCTGCTCATTCTTATCAGAATCGGAACCGCTCCCTGCACAACCAGCCAAGGCAGAACTCAACATTACTAATGCCATCAATACGGCAGCACTCCTCATGGCCTCGCTTCTTGTCCTTAGGCTAAAAGAAGTTCTCCGACAGCCCAGTCTGCCTAACAGCGGCCCGATTGATCGACCTCTAAATCACATTAGGGGGAGCTTTTGGTGCTCGTGCCGGGATTTGAACCCGGGTCGACGGATCGAGAGTCCGTCATGATGGACCGAACTACACTACACGAGCGCGGTTCACAGCCACCCCTCTCTGACTTATGAAAACAATGGATAGGGAGCCGGTTATCTACAATCGTTCACTTTCACTTTCAGTGTTCGGGACTGTTCCCTCGCTTGATATGCGGAAGCCATGACATAGGGCCATGAACGGAATACCGAACACAGAAGCGGCCCTTCTCTACAGGAAGCGCCCAGAGCCATGCAGAGTAGTCTCACTGGCAACTCTGCGAAGAACGAACGCAAGCATCACACCACACCCTAGGCCCGAACTGGTCAGTAGCACTGGAGTCGTCTCAGTCTCCGACTCCTGGATGCCGATGTCACCACCGGCTGTACCGGTGAACGTTTCTCCTTCCAGCTGGAAGGGCTTGCAAGACAGGCTACGAGCCAGCCGTGCGGCATCAACGGTGGTGGCCTGATGTCCAGAACCAAAAGGCTACGAGAGGAGGTCAGGACCTATCTTGAAGAGAACGACACCGCGAACACCGTCGAAATATTCGACCACCTGAATGACAGGTTTCGATGGGGTGCCACCATGAATCAGGTCGGCAATATCCTAGCCAAGGACTCGAGATTCTCCAAGATCGGTCACATCCGCGGTCTTTTCAGAGGCAGCACTTACTCCGTCTGCGTCTGGGCCCTGTCTCATCAAGCCCCTCAAGCCGTTGCTTAGTCGGGGAAGGAATCAAGGCCGGTCGGCCACGAGTGGAGCCGTGAGCCGCAGTTCACTCGGGTCGTGGATTATCCTGTTCAGGGCTGGAAACTCTACTACCGGAGTATTCGGAGTCTTCCTCGGCGCCATGCTAGCACTGGGGGGGTTGCCGAGTGGAGATTTAGCCACAATCACCATCCTACAGGCAACTTCGGTATGGTCATTCATGTGCTCTTGGAACGCCCTAAACGATTACCTCGACCTAGAGATCGACAAGGTGAACAGGCCGAACAGGCCACTGCCCTCGGGCGAAATAACAGTCGATGCAGCAAAGAAAGGTATCACTGCGATGATGGCGATTTCCATTCTCTCAATATTGGGGGCGACGAGTATTGCAATGGGCCACGTTGGCGGCTTGGAAGACTGGTATCCAGCCTTGCTGATATGGGTCGTCGCCCTTTTGCTCCTAATCAACTACGAGTCCTCCGGAAGTTACAGCCTGCGTTTGAAAGACAGAGGATTGCCAGGGAATCTAGCAATCAGCCTCTCGGTAGGAATGGTGGTGCTATTCGGTGCGGCCGGCGTGTTCGAACCATTCAGCGAAAGAGCATGGGCGATGTGCCTTGTCGGTGTGCTTTACAATCTGGCGCGTGAGATTGTCAAGGACATAGAGGACATGGAGGGAGACGAAGGTAGGGACACGTATGCTATGAGAGTCGGCCCCCAGAAAGCCAGAACAGTGGCATGGGCATTGCTGTTACTAACTCTGGTTTCTATTCTTCTGCCGTTCGGAATAGGAATCTTCCCCGAGCTCCATTTGATTGCCGTGATTCCTGCAGTAGTTCTGCTGTTGATGGCCAAACCAAAATTGATGACCGCCGAAGACAGAGCGGCTCAGATGTTGATTAAGAGGTCGATGTATCTGGCTTTGGCTGCATTCTTAGGGAGTTCGTTGATAGGTTAATCACAGCAACTCGCGGAAACTCTGCCAAGCGTCCTCGTTGCACATCAAGGTGAGCAGAGACATCTGAGCCCACATACGGTTCTCGGCCTGATCGAGGACGACACTGTTGGACGAATCTATAACTCCGTCAGTCACCTCTTCTCCTCGGTGTGCGGGAAGACAATGCATGAACAGATAGTCAGGGTCGGCATGGGCGACCAGTTCCTCATTAACTTGGAAACCATCGAAAGCCTCGAACTTACCTTCCATGTGCTCTTCACCCATTGAGACGAAGATGTCAGTGTAGATGACGCCAGCGCCACTCACCGCCTCGATAGGATTGTTGGAGCCTGAGATGCTAGCACCAGTCCCGGAGGCAATCTCGCTAGCCCTATGCATGATCTCCTCGTTGGGCTCGAAACCAGGAGGAGTGGCATATCTAACATCCATTCCCAAGCATACTGATGCGAGCAGGAGGTCGTGAAACACATTGTTCCCGTCTCCGACCCAAGCTATGTGGCCATTTACAGAGTCTCCTCTCTCCACTATAGTCATCAGGTCTGCTGCAGCTTGGCAGGGGTGGTGCAAGTCAGAAAGTGCGTTGATTACCGGCACGGTCGCGTGACGGCCCAACTCCTCTGCATCAGCGTGGTTGAAGCACCTGTATGTGATGCCATCTAGAAATCGAGATAGCACAGCCGCGGTATCCGCTATGGATTCGCTTTTGCCGAGTTGGATATCATTAGATAGCAGCGTCAGAGGTTGTCCTCCAAGCCTGCTCACCCCCACTTCGAAGGACACTCTGGTTCTAGTTGACGGCTTCTCGTAGATTGACCCGATTGACATTCCCTCAAGGGGCTTGAAATCCTGTGTGAGTTCACCTCCGTGCTTGAAGGCTATCGCCCAGTCGATTATATCGCCTAGTTCATCGCCTAGGTCGTCTATTGCCATCAGGTTTCTCTTCTCAGCCTCGCTCATGCTCTATGTCTCCCGCAAATCCATCTCTTGAATCAGCCATCCCTCCGAACACTGTCTGCGCGAAGGATAGCACATCGGCCATCCCATCCTCGTTCTCGCTTGAAAGCGGGACCAAGCCAGGCTGAATCGAAGCGTGCTGCATCATCCTGAGTTGGCCGATAGCGAACTCGGCCCTCTGGCTACCAGAATGAGGGTCCAGAGCCTGCTGGGCCGACTCCTCGTACAGTGCAGCCTCTAAGATGTCTAGATTATCTCCCCATTCCATTATCCTCTCCAGTACCTCTGGCTCAAGCAGGTCGGACTTGGAGAGGAAGTTGGCAGTTGGCAAGCCGAGTCTGAAGTGGACGATTGAGGAGAGCAGCATCTGCGAAACAAACCCGCTCGGAGTCTGCGACAGCATAGGGTCGAACAGGAAAATCAGACAAGCCCTACCTTGGCCGATGACATCGACTAGGTGGCTTGAGGCCTCTCTGAAAGCGAACAACTCTACCTGCCCGGGAGTGTCCACTACCAGCATGTCGCATGAAAGTCCCTCAATCAACTCAAACACCTCGTCAGCCTGAGAGGCCACTAGATCAGCGGCCAGAATCTGGGCACCGTTCGGCCCGAGGTCATATTCATCCATCACATCAGATAGGGAAACGAGTTCTCTGACGTCGAACTCGGGGTCGTAGTGAACTCTCTCTGCACCCGGATCTAGGTTAATCGCTAGAACATCGACTTCTAGGAACCTAGACCACCTCTGGAACGCAGTTACAAGCGAACTCTTGCCTGCTCCTGCCGTACCCACGACGAACAAGACCGGCGGTGTAGTCCCGTCTTGGCTGCTCACGCTCTCGCCTTAGGCGAGAGAACTTGAACCATTCGTGAGCACTATATTTACTCCGACCCTGTACAAGCAACGGTTATACCACTCCAAGTATCGTCGCAGGCCACCAATGGAGCCGAAGCATGTCGGATGACCCTCTTCCTCCCGAGTTCCCTCCGCCACCTCCTCCTCCACCGCCCCCTCCGGGGTTTGAAGAGGACGAAGAAGAGGCAGAAGAGCAACCTTCTACCGATTTGAGTACACCTCCGCCACCTCCTCCGGGATTCGAGTTGCCCGAATCAGAAGGAATCGCATCCCAATTGACCCCTGTACCACCTCCGCCGCCAGGCTTCATGGAGGTTGAAGAAAGAGAGATTACCGAGGGCGAGTGGCCCGAGGAGGAAACAGATGAATTGCAATCCATTCACACTGATTCTTCCGAGCACGAAGAAGAGCCACATGGTCTCAACGAGCCTGTAGATGAAAGGATAGATGAGACTTCGCTAGCAGACTCTCTTGCGGCTTTGAGTAATCAGATTTCTGACTCCGAGGGGCCAGAGATAGACTGGGCCAACACTCCAACTTCGACAGCCGAACCAATCGATCCGGAATCGTCAACTGACTCCATGTCCACTCCTATTGTTACTCCTACTTCGCACCCCTATCTCAGATCCGCTTCTGAGATAGATGCCATGCCTGGCGATAAACTCCATGCAACGCTCAGCGAGATTGAAGAATCCGTCCTGAATCCCGACGGCTCTTTTCACCGGCAGACCATAGAAGGAGAGTTGATTCTTCGAAACTCGAGTAAGAGACATAGGGCGTGGGACATCGAGGTCTTACTTTCTTCTACAGATTCAACAGACATTGGGGGCCGGTCCATCTCGGTTAGAGAGCTCGAGGCTTCTGAAGAGACTGTCATCCCCTATTCTGCAAGCGGTCCGAAAATGCTAGTTATGAGGGAAGTCATCGACACCAATCCGGAGAGAGATCAGGAGGACAGCCAATCTCTTGTGTTCTCTGAGGAATTTCAGGAGGTCCAAGTACACATCGAGGTAGAGAACACCTCATCGGCCTCTTTGTTCGATGTCGAGGTATCGAGGGCATTTCCAGATAATTTCGATATTCCCGAGGGCCAGCAGTACAATGTCTCAGATTCAACCGTCTCTTGGGAAATAGGAAGATTGGCTGCTGGAGAGAGTAGGAAACTTACTCTCATCCCGCGTGTTCTGACTCAAGATATCGAGAAGTTCTCGGCCGGCTCATCTTCGGCAATCTACAGTTCCGAGGACACAGTCTCTAGGACTCGGTTTGACAGAGTATCAGGCTCCACCCTGCACATGATGAGAGTGGATAAGGTAGAGGATGATCGACCTGGAATCTGGCACTGCAAGTCAGTATTTGAGAATCGCTCTTCATTCGTTGTGACCCTATCCGGAGTAACCGTGTGGTTGTCGGGGCGCGAGGAGCCTATACTCGATGTATCCGATCTCAGGCAGGATGTCCCTCCTGAAGGCAGTTGGAGTTCGATGGAGAAGAGAGTCGAGTCAGATACTCCCAGTTTCACCCATGAGTTCCGATCCTCCATCCTGCCTAGGGTTTCAGCCTCATCTAATGGCTCAATAACCCTGAAGGAGCAGGAACTAACGGTTCTGGAGGCCGAGTTAAACAAGCAGTATGACAAGTCACGAATCAAGTCGTTTTTGCCGGCAGACATAGAGGCGACAATCACGGTAGTGAATTCTGGTTCGGCCCCGATCAACGTCATGAGACTGATAGATGACGTCCCTGGGATATTCTCCCCGCCTCTGGAATCCGATGTTAACATAGAGATTGAGGGTACTGACCTCACCGATGAGCAATATACCATTGAGGTGATTGATGGCATTCAATTGGAAGAGGATATGATTTCGCCCGATGGAAGGGGTCACAGTCTCAGAATTACGGTCGGGACATCGGCTCCTCTCGGCCTGCAACCGGGTAAGAAGATGGTGCTGAGTTACCCCTTGCACGCCCCGGATCCATCCAATTCAAACAATATCCTAGCAGCCCCGGTAAGGCTTGATTTCGGCTCCGAGAAGTTTGGTCCGGTTGGAACCAGAAATGTTGTGAGACCTCCTCAAGTAGAGGTCGTACATAGGCGCCGAAACATCAGCACAGGAAAGGAGGTCTTCCCGGCTGGAAACTCTGGCAGATATGAGGTCCTGCTGATGTTCATCAATAACTCGGATAGCGCACTAGAGGATCTTTCACTGCACGATGTAGTGCCCGGTACATTCTCGATTGAGAAATCATCTGTACGATCTTCTGTGAGTGGCCATCGAGATACATCGATGACCAAGGAGGCCGCTCCTGAAGGAACTCATGTCGAATGGCCGATAGGCAGGATAGAGAAGGGAGAGAGGATAGAGGTGACTTATGTCATCCAAGGAGATCCGGAATCAGAGTACAAAGTCTCCGATGCTCAAGACTTCCACGGAGCGACCTTCGGAGATGAAGTGGACGAGGAACCCAATCTTCCGAAATGGATCGAGATAGAGGAGGAGCCCGAACCCGAGCCCGAGCCCGAACCCGAACCCGAGCCCGAACCCGAGCCCGAACCCGAGCCCGAACCCGAGCCCGAACCCGAGCCAGAGGGGGAGAAGTGCCCCATCTGCGGTAACGAGGCCGAGGTGGGAGCTTCCATCTGCGTTGTCTGCAGTTATTCCTTCTGAACCTGACTTGGACGCCTATGGCGTCCACCGAAGCGTTCATCCTGTTCACTCCTGACGAAGACCCATGGCACAAGCGTCGGGGAGTGATGCCCAAACGCAAGCGATGACTTCGATGATGATGCCGATGCTGATGATGATTCTACTCATGTTTGTGATGTATTACATCCCTGGCGTGAGGATTTTCATGGCAGATAGCGCAGGGCTAGCTATAGAGCCCCTGTTGCCATTTCACGAACTTTACTTCGTCCCAACCGTGTTCATAATCGGTACCGGAATTATGGCAGTCAACACTATCATCCGGGCTTATTTCATCGATCCCATCAAGCAGGCCCATCTCAGTCATCGTCAGCGCCAGATTAGAAAACAGGAGAGTGAGGCTAGGACGGCCCGTGACACGGCCCGCCTTGAGAAGATGCAGAAGCTGCAGATGGAGATGATGCCCGAGACGATGTCGAATCAATCCGATATGATGAGGCCGATGATGTTCACTATAGTGTTCATTATCGGCATATTCGCTTGGATACAGAGCGAGGTCGAGACCTTCAGAGTCTCCTATGTCAGTCTGCCTTGGCTTCCTATGTGGTCATTTAGCGAGAGGATATGCTGGATTTTCCCAGCATGGATTGCGACCTACATAACCATGAGCGCACCGCTATCTAGAATCATCGACAGACATCTGAAACTACTCCGATATAGGTCCCATCCAGTGGTCTTAGCCGCCGACCCCTTGCCCGAACCCCTGTTACACCTCATCAACGACGACAAGCCATCTAGCAGTTCTCGTGAGAGGAGGTCGCGGATGGCACAGAGGAGGAGGGATGGACCTAGGAAGAGGGGCCAGCAGACCGAAAACGCGAAGCCCAAGGGAGGAAATCTCCACACCTCCTCGCCTAGAGTCGGCACCGTTTGCCCCGCCTGCTCGACCGATATGGTCACTAGGAGCCAGAAGGGACGCTTGAGGTGCGATGTCTGCCGTCATGAGTGGAGGTGAGCATGCTTAGACTAACTGTCAGTGGACCTCCTGGTAGCGGAACCTCCACCCTAGTTGAGAAGATATGCCAAAGCAGAAACTGGACTTCTCTGAACGGGGGAGATTTGTTCCGCGCCGAAGCCACCGCGAGAGGGCTCTCAGTAGTGGAGTTCAGTGCCTTGTGCAAACAGGATCTAGATGTTGACAGGGATTTGGATGCGAAGTTGAAGGAAATAATCTCCAATCCAGAATCACCCGATGTTGTTGAGAGTCGATTGAGCGGTTGGTGGGCCCATCAGTTGGGTCTTGACTGCCTGAGAGTCTGGGTCTCGGTTTCCGATGAGGAGAGGGCTAGGAGGATTCAGACCAGAGAAGGAGGGAGTCTCGAGGAGAGGCTGCTCGAGTCCAGACAGAGGCAGGCCGATGACAATCAGAGGTACATGGAACTCTATGACATCGATATGAGCGACATGACTCCGTACAATCTGATAATCGATGCAGATGAGATTGATGCAGACAGGGTCTTCCGCTTGGTCTCGGACGAACTCGGAGGTTAAGATGGACCAGTCCGATTATTGGAAGCTCTCTGAGTCGGCTACAAATCCCGATTTCGGCTGTCGTCCAGAAGAGCGACCAATCGATGAGTTGCTAAAATCCGGTATTATTCTGGTCGAGAAGCCCCGAGGCCCCACGAGCCATCAGATCACCGCTTGGGCAAGGAATCTTCTCGGAATCAGCAAGATTGGACACGGTGGTACCCTCGACCCATTCGCGACTGGATTACTAACTATACTTCTAGGTAAGGCAACCCGTCTAACCGACATTGTGCTGAGAGGAGATAAGACGTATGTGGGAATACTCAAGTTTGGCAGGACTGTAGATGAGTTGGAGTTGCAAGGCGTTCTTTCAGCACTTGAGGGAGTAATCTACAACGTACCTCCACTGGAGTCCGCTGTGAAGATTCAGGTGAGGACGCGTACCATCCGATCCATCCGTGTCGTGGAGGTAGATACTGACTCCAGAATCGCAGCCTTTGAGGTATCATGCAGTGCTGGGACCTATGTTAGGACCCTAGCCAAGGACATAGGTCTACTGTTGGGGACAAGCTGCGATTTAACCGAACTGCACAGAAGTCACACCGGGTCTTTCTCTCAGGGTATGGCTTGCACCATGCAGCAACTGGCTGACGCCGCATTTCTGTATCACGAGCACGGCGACGACAGAGGGTTGAGCAGCCTGATATCACCAGTCGAGTCGATATTGAGTGGCCTGCCATCGATTGTCATCAAGGACGGGGCCGCCGCAGCACTCTCACACGGAGCCCCATTAGCAAGGCCAGGAGTAATCAGCGCTCAGAAAGGCGTCTCACAGGGAACTGCTGTCCAATTGAAGACGGTGAAGGGCGAAGCTGTTTCAGTAGCCGTGATGAAGGTGGATTCCGATTCACTCAGCGATATGGTGTCAGGAGAAGTGGCAGTAGCTAAATCTGTCCTCATGGAGCCAGGAACATATCCTCAGAGTTGGTCGAAGGAGTAGAACTAGTTGAGTTCGTGCTCCTCGTATACCCACTCTTCAGTCTCCAGACGAATCTTCAACTTCATCATATTTACACACACCACTGCCCGGGCCTAGACTCGCTCAGCATCACTATTCGTACTCCTGACTGGTATAACCATTCCCCGAAAATGCCCGATTATCGGCCAATGGTGGGTCTGCGAGATTACTAACCGACTACTTTCGACGCTCAAACGGCTTGCTAACACGGCCGGGCCCGAAGAACAGGGCTGTAATGGAAATCAGAACCAATCCGACTGCAATTAACAACAGTGCAGGGCCACGTTCTATTGAGTCAATCACACCTCCGTCCTCGTCCATTTCAGAAATGGGAATCGATACCGAAGCCTCGTTGTTGTGTTCTGACGACTCATCGATTGAATCAGTAGCGTCTGCGAGTACCTCAAACAAGACCTCGCTTCCTTCAAAGGGAATCTGTGTATCGCAGATTGCTATTCTTAACTCGCCTGGAGCGATGCTATCAATCATCACCGAACCAATCAGAACACCATCTACGCGGCACTTGACATCCACAGCATCGGCCGTTTCCCGGCCCATATTCCTGATGTGAGAGTGGACTTCCACAACATCTCCCGGGCCGACTTGAGATACTCTGGCACCATCCTTCCAGACTTCCAACATTTCAACAGTCAAATCTGACTTGGCAGTCACTATGACCTCGATTGTCTGCGATACGCTAAGATCGCCATCGCTGACGGACACTTCTAGTGGATGATTACCCTTGGTTACTGGAGCCAGAACGAGGTCGCCGACAGAGTCGAAGCTGGCCCAAGACCTGCTAGCCTGCAACTCGAGAGAATCGGAATCGACATCGACGACATCTAGGTCAATGACCATGGTCTCGCCCAATTCTATGTATACGGTCACCGGCAGCCCTTCCAGAGTAGGTGCATCGTTGACGGGAATCACATCCACCGTAAAGGAGTCAGTCCAAACATTACCAACAGAGTCAGTCACATCCACAGTAATTGTGGAACTGCCCCAAGCATCCCTGACTGGCTGGACCCTGACATAACCTTCAACCACGCTAGCATCAATCACTCCGGTATCACTGCTTGAGGCGCTTACCAGCAGATTCTCAGAGAGAGTGTTGTCGTCCTGACACCGTACATCCATCGGCAGGTGAACACCTGGCTCATCCTCGTTGTAATTCATGTCTTCTAGGTCCAAGCATTCCGGATCATAGTCCCAGTTGATTTCGTATGACCCGCTGATCGACATATCTTCCACATGTACTACAGTAGTCTCTGCGGTGCCGTTCGATGACCACTGGAACCTGCTGGCTACTCCGACTTGCAACTCATCTCCTCTAGCAGGTAGGGCGAATCCGATAGGGACATCAATCTCAAAAACGCCTTTGTCAACTGGGATACTCGCTACCAGTTCATTGCCGATGGCAAAGCGGATGTAACTGGTCTCAGCCAAACCCATTGTGCTGCCAGCGACTCGCCCATTCACATTCAATCTAGGATCATTGACATCCACCCTAGCGCCTGAGATACAGCCGTCGTGGATTTCGACTCTGATATGCTGCGCAGAATGTCGATTATCGAGCAAGTCTCCTGATTGCTTCTCGACATAGTCGCCGTCGAAGCCATCGGCAAGCGTCCAAATCGTGTGATTTCCTATGCCATAAACGTGAATTCTGCCTAAATCCTGAAGTGGAGGGACATCAACATCGAAACTCCAACTCCCTCCTGCTGGACTGGTAGGAGTCAAGCCACAACTCTCAGTGCGTATTCCTGTAGTCTCGCCGTCATATGGTCCGAAGTCAACCACAGGAGTATTCGCATCAAGAACAGTGGAGATTGCCTTGACGGTCTCGAAGGAGTACCACGGTTGGTGGTACTTCACTCGCAGGCCGACCGCATCGACCCTGACCTCCGAGTCATCAGAGCCTACATTGTCAGAGACGTAGTCTATGGTGAACTGAGTCCCCTCAAGCGCAGTCCAATCTTGCGAGACCAGGCCATCCAATGATAGAATCATCGGATTGGAGATACGGTGAACAGGCCCCAAGGTCCTCGCGTATGTCGTAACCAGTTGATCAGTCCCGTGGTTCTGCAGAACGACTCTGACGGAATCCTGATTCAGTACATCAGGAATGGAGAAATGAAGGGCCATTGATACATTGGCCACAATCATTCCGTGCAATCCTGAGAAGTCGTATCCTCCCATGGTAATGTTGGGCCCCTTAGACCAAGTGTAGAACGTATCCGGCTGCCCAAGGGTCGAGTTGGACCCAGTAGGGCTAGTTGACGCCCAAGAAGTGACTTGGGCGAAGTTATCCGACCTGTTGTGAGTGAAGGACAGCTCATCATCGGCCACCATTCCAACAGAGTGCTGAGCCGGGTTCTGCGAGAATCCAGAGGTGCTGCTTATGTCCCAATGTTCTGAATCCAAGAAATCACCTGCCTCAAGCAATTCAACTCCTTCAGCGCCGATTACAGTATCAGCCCCTGCAAGGGGGGTCGTCTGAGCCATGCTGAGCATCAGCAAGGTCGCCAACATCGCTCGAATACGAGTCCCCACGGCGCACAACGATGGAGGACACCGCTTCAATCCGTTGGTCACACAAGTCGCCCCGTGGTCCGGTACTGTTGATAAACAGGGAATAGTCCCTAGTCCTGCGTACGGCTGTGATGGTGTAGCGGTTAGCACGGTGGGTTGTGGTCCCGCCGGCCCGGGTTCGAGTCCCGGTCACGGCCCCACTTATTCTGTACCGTTGAGACTTTCAGTATCGATATCATGGCCCATGCGGTCTACCTTTGTAATCAGATAATCACGATTTTCATTACCTATTCCTACGATAATTGACATCCTCTCGACGATATTTATCCCTAATTCTCGTAATTGAGAGATTTTGTCAGGGTTGTTGGTTAGAAGACATACCTTCTCCACACCTAATGCTGAAAGTATCTCGGAGGCAACTCCGTAGTCTCTGTTATCTGCGGGATGCCCCAACATCAGGTTTGCATCCAAAGTATCTGCTCCTCTGTCCTGCAAGTTGTATGCCTGAATCTTTGCATGAAGTCCAATTCCGCGCCCCTCCTGTCTGAGGTACACGATACAGCCCCAACCAACATCCTGAATTTGT
>CAYMRU010000005.1:0-34593 GCA_964392975.1 uncultured Candidatus Poseidoniales archaeon
ACTTATTGTGTATGGCTGCACATCCGCGCGGCATGCGCCGCGCGGCAGTCGCACTCACTATGCTGTTCTTGATGCAAAGCGCCGCCGCCGCACCGCCCCCTGGTCAACCCGAAGTGACCAACGACATCTGCTCGACTTGGAACAGTGCGGATGGCATCTGCGACGACTACGACTCCTCTCTCGATTTCACACCGGGCCCTGAGTGGATTGCGAGCTCCGTGGAGATAGATGTGGCCGACGCTGAGATGGTTGAGATGCGCGTCGGACTAGCAGTCCACGAGATGTCGAGAGACGATTTGAACCTCAATGACCTCGACCTTGAGGGCGACAGCGCGCCGTGGGACGGAATACCTGCAGACTACATTAGGAATTACGAGGGCCTCGACAGAGGAGGCGGAGACTCTGTTTCCGATCTTGTACTAGAGCGTGTGGAACAGATTATGGAGGAGTTCATCGACATCAACTTCCCGAATGCCAACACCACGACGATAACCACGGTCTCCGAGGTGGACTACAAGTCACAGCCTGATGCTCAGTGCGTGTACGATTCCGATTATGACTCGATAGACGAGGTCAACGGATACGAGAACAATCCCTTCCAACCTCCAATCTGCTTCCAGGCAGTACTACAGATGCAGGTCGATACCGCGGCCTTCGGTCTCAAGCCGCAGACTTCCGACATCAATCGGATGATGCAGGGGATGCTGACGATGGGAGCCTCGCTGAATTCGCAGTTCAATGCCACATCACCGATGGGACATTGGCTGGAACTCTCAGTAATGCCGCCGGGCTATGCGAATACTGTGAGTGTCGAAGAGCCGGGATCGATAATGAGCCGGTCCCTCGACGGGCATCCTCAGACCTATTCGATAGTGACCGTAGACAACACTCAGGCGGTGACTGAGGCAGCCATCTCCTCGGTGGAATTACACTCCAAGTTAAGTCACAGACCTACGACGACTCCGACTTACTCATTCTCAGAACGGGATCCTTCACTTCGGGTAAATCTCGAGATTGACGCCTCCGACCCTCAGAACTCTCAGTTTCAGTTGATGATTGCAATCCATCACCTCGACTCCGACACGCTGAGCCACTGGAATGCCGACCTGCACGATGGCACAATCGAGATTCCTTGGGTGTCATCCGATGGAATCAGACTCCTTAATCAAGAAGTCAATGAGGATCTCTCCGCATTGCTTCAAGGCATACCGATTGCAGACATGTCTACTGCCTTCTCTCAGGCTCTCGGAGCTGAGATCTGGTTCGACACGCCGCAATTCTCCGATGCCGATGAGCACGGCGGTCTGGAATTCCAGCACACACCCGGGGTGACCTGCGAGGAGTCTCTGCAAGTGCGCTACTGCGTAGAGGGGGAGAACGCTATGAGCGGAGATTGGCCTGTCATGCTTGAGACCAGTTCACAATCAACTCCGATGAGAGTCGCTTCAGTTGTCGAGCGAATCCTTGAGAACACAGGCGGTGACATCGCCTCAATTGACCTGTCAAAGGTCACCGACGAGGACCTTGCTTCGCTGATGAGTGTCCTAGAGGTAGAGATGCATGCTGACACCTCCTGGCTGCACGAATTGCTGCCTGAGGACATGCCGAGGACCGAACTGACACTGACACTGCATCTGCCAGAGTGGATCGAGTCCACAATAGATGACCCATCCAAAGTTGTAATCATCGCATCTTCCTCAGGAGGAGAGGAGCAGGATTTCGCGTTCAAGGGAACCCGGATGTTTGACTGGAGACACCCCATTTGCATCGATTCCGACCCCTGTGAGGAAGAAAGCCCGGACCTCATCTGCGGGTCCAATCAATTGACCTGCATCTCATTCGACATCGTGGTCGACATAGAGAAGTTCGCAATTAGGGAGACCTCATTCGCCGCCGAGGTCGAGTTCTCGGCCGAGGTCGTGTTGGAGATCTATCGTCTCGGGATAGAACTGAACGAGGAAGGAGTTGAACTCAGCCCAGTACCATCGGACCTGCTCAGGAGGGGTATTGTCATTGGAGACAGGATAGACGGTGGGCTGCTTGCAGGTTCGGATCTCGAGGCCCCCATTGATCTAGGGGTAGGCGATCCCATAATGCTCGAGATTTCCAATCGGGGTCTGCAGTCACTCGCAGACGAATTGACATTACAATCCGGCGAGATAATCGAATCATTCGGAAGTATCGAGATGGTCGAAGATTTCGGCATGGGCCCCTACACCATCACGGGAGAATTCGATAACACCCCGCTAGTGGCCGTTTTCGACACAGTGACCATGCCTACTAACTCCGAGGCTGGCGATACCGTCCCGATGCGCCTTGGGTTTGATGTCGAGACCACAGTAGTTACTGCCAAGTTGCGCGGAGAAGAGATTTCCATCGCCGCACAGCCAGCCTCGATTGGACTCAGCATATCTAGACAGATTCTTTCTGCGTTTGGATACCCCGTGGCTAACTCATCAGGAGTGCATTTGGACGGAGTCGAATTCTTCCTCGAGGTGACCCCGCTAATGGAGCACACCATGTTCGGAACCATTCGCTCCTCGGCTAGATTCGAGATTCACCTGCCATCCTCGGTCAGGCTACTCAGTTTCGAGAGCCGGGAGGGTTTGGGCGAGTTGCTAGAGCAGGATGGCAGACAGGTCGTATTGTACAGGACACCAGTATGCCCTGATGCGACCACTTGGACCGAATGCAGCGAAAACAAGGACATCGTATCATATTCTGTGGAGGTTAGTTGGATGTTCGTGATTGGTGAGTTAGCCCCTTACATCTTCATGCTGATTTTCGCCATAGGACTGTTAATTAGTAGACGCAGAAGGAGGAAGAAGGAGCGCAAGGCGAAGAAGATGGAGCAGACCTCTGCCGAGGAGCAGAAGCAGACCGAACTCGCGATGGAGTCAGAGTTTGGCAAACTCGATGACGGAACCACCGTTGTCGATGAATCGTTCTTCGAAGACTAGCTGTTCAGATGTTGATGGATTCGCTCGGCCATCGACCTGCCAATACCAGGGACTTCACGCAATTCTCTGATGCTTGCATGCTCGATACCTCGCCTGCCACCGAAGTGCCTAAGCAACGCTTGGATCTTCTTGGCCCCGATTCCATCTATCTCCTCTAGAGGGTCACTCAAAGCACCCTTACCTCTTCGCTTGCGATGGAATGAGTTGACGAATCTGTGTGCCTCGTCACGGGCGTGTATCAGGACTCTGCCCTTTCTCTCCAGAACTAGAGGGGACTTGCCATCAATGTACAGAGTCTCCTCTCTCTTGGCCAAGGCTGCAACCGGGAATCGTCCCCTCAGTCCATGCGATTCTAGCATACTCTGGATTGTAGATAGATGAGTGCTACCTCCGTCTAGCAGAAGCAGGTCAGGCCAACCATCCTGATGCTTGAGCCAACGCTCGATTACCTCGCTCATCATTCGTAGATCATCGGCCGCATCGCCCCTGACACGATATGTTCGGTACTCCTCCTTTGAAGGCCTCCCGTTGCGCAGTACTACTGATGCACCGACTCGCTCGTCACCCTGCAACTGGGCCATGTCGAAACAAACTACGTGGTCAAGTGAATCGAAGTCCAGAAGTTTCGCTCCGTCGTCCGCTGCCGCTTGCTCGAGGCTGCCGGAACGACTGTTGTGATGCCTGATGGCCTGAGCCTCGGCATTCTGGTCAGCCATCCTCCTGAGTCTGGCCAACTCTCCACGCTTCGGGACCCGTACTTCTACAGTTCCGCCCCGACGCTCGGTCAGCCATGAGTTCAGAGACTCCCCTACAGGAGAGGGTACCAGAATTCTGCGCGGAGGCTTGGTGTTAGAGTAATGCTCTGACAGTACGCATGAGACCGAGTCGGAGACATCTCCGCGGTGCAGCAGAGGATACTCGAGCTGGCCTTGGACAATACCCTCCTTGGCGTTGAGAATCACAACTACTCCGGTATCTCCTCTGGATGCGAAGCCCACGGCATCACAGTCTTGGTAGAATCTGCTGTGTACTACCTGTTGGGAGATGGTACTCTGTACAGAGCCAATCAGGTCTCTTGTCGTGGCGGCTCTCTCGTAATCGAGACTACTCGAAGCCTCATCCATCTCGCCCTGTAGTGATTCAATCAACCTCGCCGCATCACCGTCTAGCACGGTCATCGCAGCCGCAACCTGTTCAGCGTATCCAGATGGCTCGATGCAAGGCGCTTGGCACAGCCCGATGTGCATGGCCAAGCATCCCTGAGGCAACAACTCCGGACAATCTCTGATTCCGAATTGCCTACGCAGGAGTTGAATCACTTTCTTTGCAGCTCTTGCATCTGAGAATGGACCCCAACTGCGAGAGCCTTCTGGAGGATGTCGGGTGTATATGATTCGAGGTTGTTCGTGCCCTGTCAAAGCGATGAAGGGGTACGATTTGTCATCCTTCAGCATAGAGTTGTAGCGCGGCTTGTGCTCTCTGATGAGCTGACGTTCGAGAATCAGCGCGTCGCTGGGACTCTTAGTCACGATGAAGTCGATGTGGTCTGAGTCTCTGACCAGAAGGGGAATCATCTCGCGGTCAGGATTGGTGGCGAAGTAGGATCTGACTCGCGAGCGCAGATCAGTCGCCTTACCCACATACATGACCCTGTCATCATAACGTCGGAACAGATAGACTCCGGGCTTACGAGGCATCTCAAGACTGTCCTTTTTGAGTGCCATGTGTTTGATGCGCCGCAGGTGAACGCCCATGAACCCGTGCCTTCGCTCACACATCGTGATTCCAGAGGCCCAGCGGCGCATCCTCGCCCGGCTCGCCCAGTTCGGAGATGAGATGCAAGAGGCTTGGGACGTCCCTAGGGAACTCTCACTCCCCGGGCTCGCCGAATCACTAGGAGTGGTCAGATCGGCTCTGCACATCCCACTTACATCGATGGAGGAGAGTGGCCTGATTACTACTCGTACAGCACACGTAATCGGCGGAGGATCTCGCCGAAGAACTGTAGTTCATATCACCGATGCGGGGAGACAGGCCCTATCAGAGAACAAACCGGAATCCACCACCAGAAGAGGCAGGTGCTACGGGCCATTACCCGATAAGTCAACTCTCCACGGTAGAGATGAGGCGTCACAGAACCTCGCAGCGACACTTACTGGAGGAACTAGCGTACTTCTCTGTGGCCTCCCGGGAGTTGGCAAGTCAAGTCTAGCGAGAGAAGTGGCTGAACTTATCATCAACAGCGGTTGGACAGTTCGTTGGGCTTCATGCTCAATTGACTCGGACGCCTCTGCAATCGGTGAGATGTGGCTGGGCGAGTCTCTGTCCGACTCTTCTGCAATCTCCGCATCCGCGGCCGGACATAGGACACTACTTGTGATAGACGAGGCCCAAGAGTTGCACACGAGACACTCCGAGGGCGTGGCCGAGTTGATTAGCCACGCATCGTCCAACGACTCCCCAATCTTGGTGGTGGTCAGGTCTCCTAGCCCCTTCGGTGTGCCCGATGGACTGTCAGAGCTCAAACTGGATGGACTGGATCCCCAGAATGCTATCTCTATCCTACCCAGCGACATCGAGAAGGAGGAGGCTCTCAGCGTGGCCGAGTCTCTGGCAGGGCACCCTCTAGCGCTCCATCTGTGGTCACCCGGTGAGGAACTTCCCGAGAGAGTCGAGGCGGTCCAGGAGTTCGTTGAGTCTACCGTGATGCGTCGATTGAGCGAAGAAGGAATCTCCACACTGGACGAACTTTGCCTATCGCCCTCTCCTCTATCTGTAGATGAGTTGTTCGACGAGTCGGGCACCTTGGAGCTCGATGAAGCCGCCATACTGAGATGGATGGGCACAGCAGCAGAGCCCCACCATCTGATTCGCAACGTCAGGAGAGGTTTATGGTCACCCGAGAAGGCCAAGTCGATGCATTCCAAGGCCGCGGGACTGTGGTCTTCAAGAGAGGGAGCGAGAGCTCGCAGAATCCAGAGTCACCACATGATTAACGCAGGAGAAATCGATGCTGATTGGATGAACGATAACATCGGCGAGATTGCCGATGAAGACAGTGCTGCGGCCGCTGTTGTTCTTGAGCAGGCCGTGGCGATAAGTGACTCCGAGCATCTCAGAGAGGCTGCAGCGGACTTAGCCTTGGACAGAGGAGAGGTCAATATCGCTGAGGGACACATCTCAGAACTGCGCCCGACAGCATCTAGGAAATTGCGCTTGGCTAGGGTGGCCCGAATCAAAGGTGACACCGAGGCCGCCTTGGAGCTTGAATCGAGTGCTATGTCCGAGATGCCAGCCGACGAGCGTGCGCGGGCTTCTATTTCGGCTCTTGTGAGACTCCACGATGACCGTCTGCCCGGTAGGGTTCCCGACTCTTTGGCAGCAGAACTTGTCCACCTCTCTGATTCAATCGACCTGTCTGGACTTCCCAAATCAGACAGAGCAGCCGCTGAACTTTCAATCGAACTCGTCAGGCACAGCGTCGCTCTGGATAACGGGGACCTATCAGAGGCCGCTAGGGCACGTACATCGATTGAGTCCGGCATAGGCTCAGACCACCCGGCTATCGGGCTGCTTGACCTCAGGTCAAGACTCTCTTCTCAGACCTCGGGCAGCCTACCCTCAGAAGCGACTGAGGCCGCCCGACAGGCGATAGCATCGTGCGAAGGAATCGAGAAGATGAGGTTGATTCACGCTACGCTCGAGTCGATTGACAACCATCCTGAATGGTTGGCTCAGGCTCATTCTTCCATCGTTGGATATCGGCTTCGCGATGACCTGCCTATGCACCGCAGGCTCTGTGCTCAACGATGGTACTGGAGAGGTGTCCTAGAACCTAGCAGCAGACTCTCGCACTGGAATGAGGCAGTGAGTAGATTCAGGATGGCCGAGTGCTGTAACGCTGCCAATCAACTAATCTCAAAGATAGCGCGTAAGATCTAGATCTCGGCCCCGATGAGGGTCCTAGTCTCGATGATTCCAGGCACCTCCCTGATGCCCTTGACTATACATCGTGTCAACTCTGCCTCGTCGTCTGCCTCGACCTTCACGAACAGGTCATGGGGCCCGAATACGATCCACTGTCCGACAACTCCCTCTACTTGGCTGACAGCCTCTCTCACCTCGACCTCGCAACCGGTCTCAGTGGTAATTAGAACGAATCCGACAGCCATACTCAGACCTCCACGGCAATCAGAGTCTCGGTCTTGATTATCCCGGGCAAGGACCTCATCTTGCCAATAAGGGTCCTTGCCATCTCCTGCTCGTCATCGAAGTCGATTCTAGCGATTATGTCATACTCCCCGTACGCGACATGAGTCTCGGAGATGCTGTCGATATCCAATAGCGAGAGATAGACATCCCTCTCGCAGCCGGGCTCTGCCCTGATGAGTACGAAGGCTGTGCTCATCGAATCCCCGAGCCGACCCGCTCGGTCGGTGTTTATGACCTCTGCTGTACGATAATCCCTCACCGCTCATCGGCCCGCAAGGGATAACAGTCAGAGAGCGAGCCCGAAGCCATGCATGGACGACAGGACGGCCGCAGAGTGACAGTCTTTGCCATAGTCGTTCTATTGTTCACTTCCTACGCTCCGCTGGTTATTGGAGCAGCCGACACCGGGACACGCTCCACTACTATTTGGTCGGGAACTGTAATCCTGCAGGATGGTTATACAGTCGAGAGTGGCGAGATTCTCGTTGTCCAGTCTGGCACAACAATACAACTTGGTGATGATGAGAGAATCATTGTGGCTGGTAGGCTTACAGTTCAGGGAACCTCGACTGCCCCGGTGCTGTTGGAATCGATTTTCGGAGACCATCATGGCATCGTGTTCAACTCAAGCAGCGCAGGACTAGGCTCGAAGATCGAGAACCTAACTATCACAGACGCTGAGTGGGGTCTGACGATATACGACAGCGACCCCATGCTAAACGACCTCACCGTTGTCAATGCGGACAGGGTTGCTGTCGACCTGTTCGATGGGGCCTCTCCACGAATCAACAATCTAGTGATTGATGGAGGAGGTCAGGACCTACATGGGATATCGACCTCTTGGAGATACGGCATAGGGCTCTCGGTAGGAGCCTATTCCGCCCCAATAGTCGATGGAGTGACTGCGAACGGCCTGATTACTAGGGGAGTGAACTACTGGGGCAACTCAGGAGGATTGGTATCGAACCTTCAGATTTCTAACATCTCTGGCGCGACTCTGGCCATTGCAGCTGGCATCTGGGTAGAGGACTCCATCCCTCTGATTTCTGACTCAACGGTGACCCGCTGCGACCATGGAATCTACGTACGCCACATTACGACCGGTTGGACCACGCGACCGAACTTCGCAGACCTCATAGTCGAGGACAGCCAGTATCGCGGAGTGATGGTCGAGCAGTACAATCACAGCCAGTTCTCAAACGTCCCCTACAATGCCATCTTCACGGAACTAGAAGTGAGAGGGACCGGAGGCCCGGGCGCTAAGACACCAGGTCTTGCATACGCGGCCTTTGAGGTCAATACGAGTGGTGTCAGAGTCACCGATGCGCTGATTGAGGATAATTCCGCTGTCGGCTTCAAGGCCTACATGATTGGCCCCTCGACCATCCTCAATGACATCGAATTGCATCGAAACGGTGCAAACAGTCCCACAGCTCCCATTAATGACAGAGCAGGACTGTTCATGCGCAGTGCCAATTGGGCTCCCACAATCAACGACCTCGTGGTCAGCAATTCGACCGGCCCCGGAGTCCTGCTATGGAAGGGAGGTGCGCAGGGTGCGGATTGGATGGTAGCGGACAATGGGGCGTCAGGAGTCGACCTGAGAGAGTTCCACCCTGAGATTTCGGGCATACTTAGTCTGAGGAATGCCGGGCATGGGGTTTCCGTGAGGGACTCAAGTAATGTCGAGTTGTCGTATGTCTCGACCTATCAGAATGGACTTGGCGCTTCTCTACCCGAAAACGGAGCAGGTATCTATTTCGAAGAGTCCAATGACGTGATGAGCGGAGGCAAAAATGTCTCCTGCTTCGATTGTACTTCGATTCAGGACCAGCATGGCATAGTGGTACGCGACAGCATCGATCTGCAGTTGCGCGCTACCGAGATTAGAGACCCGGTCAGTGGACCTGCCCTCGATATCGATAACTCGGGAATGAGTCATCACGGAACGATAATCATTGATGATCTGAGAGTAGTTGCCAACTCTAGCGGTCATGCCATCGAGTTTGACGAGGTGGACGGATTCGTCCGAGGTTTAGACATGAGCGGCGATAACGGAGGCATGCTATGGGATGCTGAAGGCCAGACGTCGTCCTCGTTAGAGAACAGCATAATCACGGGGAACTCTGCATCATGCCTCAATCTGGTCGACCACACTGAGCTGCTGTCAGATAATGTGGCGCTGGATTGCGAGTCCAGCGCACCCGCGACGATGTCGAGTAGCTTCGCCAACTTCACCAACTCATGGTTCGTAATCGCATCCTCAGAAAGTTTCGAGATGTTGGGTAACAGCCATCTGAGATGGATTTCATCCTCCGATATCGGGACTCCGACATTCACCGGATCAGACAACATCGTCGACGTGATGTGGATGATTGAAGTGCATGCTGTCAATCAGCATCTGCTCCACATCCCACATGCCGAAGTAAACATGACATTCGACCTCTACGAGTCAGAGCAGACAGCCACCTTGCCATATTCAGGAATTGAGACATACGGGCCGTTTGTCGGAGAGCGCTGGACCCCAATGCAGGGCTGGTCAGACACCAATGTGGTGCACACAGGATGTGACTATGATGGCGTTCATAACGACTCTAACTCCGCCGACCTGAATTCGGACCTGTCAATCTACTGCCGACTTGAGCTGCAGAACCAACCACCATTCATTATCTGGGACTCTCCCTCCAATGAGGAGATCTTCGCTAGTGGCAGCACCGTCTCCTTCGATGCCTCACGCTCATGGGACCTCGATTTCGACGCGTTGACCTACACTTGGACCAGCAGCATAGATGGCGATATAGCAAGCGCCTGTGGGCCACTCACCGGTAACGGCTCTGCCTTTGAGGCGAACTCAGCCACCTCGACCTGTCTGGCAGACGGTACGCATCAGATTACCCTTGAGGTATGCGACCCGATTTACTGTGTTCAGGAGACCAGAGAGGTCGAACTAGTCAACCTCCCTCCCGTGCTCACGGTCGGCACAACTCCGGGCATCTCTGCATGGGGCACCCTTTACTTGGGAATCACAGCTAACGTCTCGATTCACCTAGGCAGCACCTACGACCCTGAAGGGGATGAGATGTCCTGCTGGGTAGAGACCTCATACGGAGGAGGCTCGGGACAGCCACCAGCTGGAGCTCCAGAATGCCCTGAGACCATCATCACCTCTTTCCCCGGTGCACCCAATCAGTTCTCAGTCACCGTATATGCCTCTGATGGAGTCAACACACCGGTCTCATGGACTTTCAATGTCGAGTTGTTCAACGAGATTCCAGAGGCTCGCATGCAGATTATTCGGACAGGGCCGATGTCTTCCGACATAGTCAGGCTGGATGGGACCCAGACCTTCGACCCGGAGGGGGACGCCGTCAAATTCGAGTTCTGGAGCGACAGGGACGGCCTGCTGGCTTCCGGAGTAACCCCCGACTCCGAATTGGTGTGGGAGGGCACCCTTTCGAAGGGGAACCATGAGATTACCATGCATGCCAGCGATGACCTCGCGAATCATGCAGGCATGTGGACCACAGCCAGCGAGGAACTGTCTGTCATCAACTCTCCACCTGTGGCTATCATCGCGAGCCCTTCGGATGGAATTCTGACCGATTCAGGCGAGCTTCTCGTCTTCGACGCTACGGGCTCGGGCGATTGGGACGTTGCCTGCACAGACCTGCCTGACAACGGCAGCGGACTGGTATGCAACCCGTTTACCGAGCAGAGCACGGACCTAGTCAGCGTGCTGTGGGAGAGCGACAAGCTCAGCGAGCCGATGGGAAGCGGATGGCGTTTAGAGACAAGACTGCCTGAGGGAGTCCATCAAGTGACCCTGACCGTCGAGGACGGCTCCGGTGCGAGTGATTCCTACCAGATTATGGTCAGAGTCGACGAAGCCGCCCCCGTTTTGATACTCGACTCTCCGACACCTGATATCGAGGTCTACTCAAACCTTCCAGTCTTGTTCGACTTCCGACGTTCATTCGACCCGGATGGTGACGATTTCACTGTCAGCGTATTCTCCGACCTCATGCTAGAACCGATCCTTGAAGACAAGAGCACAGAGTACTGGTACAACGACTATCTTCCTGCGGGCGAGCATACACTGCGTTTCGAACTCACCGACTCAACCGGTTTACAGCGTGTTCATTCCCAGTCTCTGACCGTTCTAGAGACCGGACCAGTCGCTGCCATAGCGGGCCTTTCAGAGGGACAGTACATCCCACCGGGAGAGCCGGTTGTGTTGGATGCATCAGCATCCTATGACTACGACGAAGACATAATCCTCTATCAGTGGAGCCTCAGTGACGGTACTCTGCTGAGCGACAAGGAAGTCTACTCGGTCACCTTCCCCCCTGGTCCAGTGCGCGTAGACCTCCTAGTCAAGGACTCGAGGGGCGCTACATCCTCGACCTCGATAAATCTCACAATCGGCTCTAGCTCACCCCAACTCTACGAGCTTGAGGTGAATCCACTAGTGTTCGAGACCGACGACCCGACTCCGGTTTTGATTACTGTCAGACTCGTCGACCCAGATGGGACAACCAATTCGGTGAGAGGAGAGTTACGCTCGGCCGGTGTGTCGCAGGCACTTGAGTTCCGAGATGATGGTGCAGAGGGTGACCAGTTCGCAAACGACGGCATCTGGACTTACTTGTCAATCTGGACGCTTTCGGGCTCGAATGCGAGAGTCGAAGTCTGGGCTCTGGATGGAGACGCGGTAAGCCCGGGACTGGTCGAGATAGTCCAGATTGAGACGCCTGAGGACACTAGTATGTTTGACTGGCTGATTGGAAATGGTCTGCCTTTCATCATCGTGGTACTGACACTTGCAATTATGGCAGGAATTGCGTATGTTGGGACCAGAAGGAGACAGATTGCGAAAGATATCGACATGATCGAGTCCTGGTCAGGCTTTGACCCTCGTGAGTTGGACGAGGAGTTCGACGACCCGAATCTTCCATGATGCAAGAATGACTCAGGAACACAAGCCGCTTATCACTCAGATGACGATGATAGTGGTTCCATGGACCGAAACTTGGACCTACACATCGCCGCCCTGATTTTCATGAGCGGTACGCAAGCCCTCGTCTCCGGTTTCGACGAAGAAGGAGACGTTGCAACGACGAGCGCCCTGACCCTAGAGGAGGAGGATTCAGAAGAACCGATCCCAGCCCCGTGGCCGCTATACCGGCCCCTTCCACTGCTCACAGAGCAGTCTTAGTGTCAAATCATTGAACCAACCGCTTGATATCCCTCAGGCTGTTGTCCTTCATCATGAACGCAAGCCCGAAGGCTGCAATAGTTGCAATAATGATGATGCTGAGCTCAGGATGCCTGGGCGCAGTAGAAGACATAGTTGATGTCGAGGAAGAGGTCATTGACTCAGTCCTCGATTGGCTCGACAGTGAGTACCCTCACCTCGACCTGCCCGAGCGTGAGAGATCCACCCCTGTGCTTGAGACCTATGACCAATGCGACCTGCTACTAGAAGACCTTCAGGAATCGATATACAACGAGATGCTTGTCTCACTCGATCAGCAATCGTACTGGCACTGGGCTGGCCCTATGTGGCGTGGTGGCGGAGTCTGGATTGAGGACGACATGGCGATGATGGACGGCGCTCCCGAGGCTGCAGCAGATGAGTCCGGGGGAAATACCGCCGGGTCTGCCGACAGCGACTCTAGCCGAGAGGGCGAGTTCTCGGGCACCAACAATCAGGAAGAGGGTGTCGACGAGGCCGACTTCCTGAAGACTGACGGATATCACATCTACATGCTGAACGGCAACCTTCTGGTAATCATGGGAGTGCCGGAGTTCGGCGAGCTCACACTCGAGTCAAACCTCAGCATCCAGGGCTACCCGATACAGATGATGCTTGAGGGGGACAGACTGGTCGTTGCATCTTCCGTCTATTACTGGAGTCTACCTCAGGATGATCCTCTCAGGGAACTAATGTCTGAGGAAGTCACAGTCAGCTACCCCGGTGAGGATGAGTACTCCTACACCTACACTCGAGTTCAAAACTTGGTGAAGTACACCGTTGTTGACATCACCGACAGGACTGCTCCTGAGGTCGAGCGCGAACTCTACATTGAGGGCAACTACCATACTGCACGACTAATCGATGGCACAATGCGCTCGGTCACCCACCTTTGGACTCACATCGACGGACTCAGGACTTGGATCTACCTTCCAGAGGCCTACTGGGAGGCAGATACCGATGAGCAGAAGATGGAAATTTGGAACCAGAGCATGGAGGAGACCATCGCTGCAAACCGGGCGATTATCGATGACCTGACTCTGGACGACTTCGCACCACACTTGTACGAAGTCGGAGAAGACGGCCTGTTCCAGCACCCTACTACCTCCGAAGATTGCAGTGAGTTCTCGGCCAGCGCTGACAGCGCCGGCCGTGGCTTCAGCACCATCATGACAATCGAGTTACTCGGAGAACAGTCCGAGATGCAACTCGATCACATCACTTCCTCATGGGCGCACGTGTATGCCTCGCAGGATGTGATGGTGCTCGCAGAGCCAGCCAACGACTGGTGGTGGTTCTGGAGAAACTTCGGCTGGGACGACGCCACAAACATCCACGTCTTCGATATCAGCGACCCTTCCGAGACCACCTATGTGGCCTCAGGACGCGTTGATGGCACTGTTCAGGATCAGTTTTCGATTTCAGAGTACAACGGAGTAATCCGTGTAGCCACTACTGAGGACGCTTGGGGCCGCTGGTGGCTAGAAGAGACAGAGGAGTGGACTGGACCTACCAACAACGTGTTCACACTCGGAGTCGCAGAGTGCATGATTCCTGAGGGCTGCGATGACGAATTTTCTGAGATGATTCAGCTTGGCCATGTCGGAGACATCGCTCCTGATGAGCGCATCTGGAGCGCACGATTCGTCGGTGACAGGGCTTACTTAGTGACCTTCGAGATCATCGACCCTCTTTGGGTAATTGACCTAACCAATCCAACCGACCCAGTAATTTTGGGAGAGTTGGAGGTTCCCGGTGTCTCCACTTACATTCATCCTGTGGACTCCGATACCCTGCTGACCATAGGAATCGGACCTGGACCAGACGGACTAGGACTAGACTGGTCAATGACTCAGGTGTCTCTATTCGATGTCAGTGACCCAACCAATCCGACGCTTGCTGACTCTCTTCAGCTGTCCCCTGCCTTTGAGGACGAGCATTGTGATGAGTGGGGGTGCGGATGGTCGTGGTCATACTCAGAGGCCACATACGAGCACAAGGCATTCACCTATTGGGCTCCCGAGCAACTACTCGCAGTCCCACTGTCTACATACAGGTACATCTACGAACAGATTGAACTTGATGACAGGACCTACACATACTCCGGATACGAGTTCGTCTCAACACTTGAGCTGATTAACGTCGATGCAGAGAATGGGACTCTATCCACACATGGAATGGTGAACCACTCTGAGTTCTACAACGACGATGGCCTGTCCAGTTGGTGGAGCGGCTCGACCAGCATCCGCAGATCGATTTTCATGGGTGACTACATCTACGCCTTTTCCGCTGCCGGCGCCTCTGTTCACAGGACAGATGACCTGACTTCCATGGTGGAACTGGAGATTCCCGGCCATGATGAGCCCGAGGTTTACTACTACGAGGTTGAGGGGGATGTCGAGTCAGAAGATTCTGAGGAACCGGATAAGGCGGAAGGAGATTCCGCTGGCTCAGAGGATTAGTCGAACTGCAACGCCCTACCTGCTGAGCCAGGAGAAGCCACGGACACTCCCCGTAGTGCCCCTCCAACCCTCCTCTTGTGGACTACTCTACCATCGACGATAGTGTACATCGGCCAGCCGGTGAGCTCCATCCCATCGTATGGCGTCCAGCCCACTCTGGTCCAGGTATCCGCATCAGTGATGGTTCGGCGAGTCTGTAAATCGACCAGAGTCAAGTCGCCGTCGTATCCCTCAATCAGTGAACCCTTGTTCTTCATGCCGTATACTCTAGCGGGGCCTTCACACATCCAACGAACAACATCTGTGACGCTGCATTTTCTATTCATCGCATGGGTCAGCATCAGAGGCAGTGAGGTCTCTACTCCCGGCATTCCTGCTGGAGCCTTGGGGTATCCGATTGACTTGGCTTCCAACGTGTGCGGTGCATGATCTGTCACGACGCAGTCGATAGTGCCGTCCTTGAGGCGCTTCCAAAGCGTATCCCTATCCTCAGTATAGCGAATCGGCGGATTCATCAGGACTCTTACGCCCAGTGCTTCGACGTCATCCTGATCGAAGGTAAGGTGCTGAGTGCATACTTCGGTCGTAATGAGATTGCCCTTGTTATTGTACAGCCAATCTGCTTCGGCACCACTCGTGAGATGCACGATATGGAGTCTGTGATCGTGGTCCTTCGCTAGAGCCGCCGCTCGCTTGGTCGCTATGAAAGCGCATTCGACATCTCTGCATTCTGCATGAGAGGAGATGTCGGTGCGATGACCGAACTCTGCTATGCGCTGTTGAAGTCGTTCTTCATCCTCAGCATGGGTCGCGACTATGCCTCCGGTATTAGCGAAGATATCCTCGAGATGCTTCTGCTCATGGACTAGCAAATCGCCTGTACTGCTCCCCATGAATATCTTGATTCCACAGACTCCATCCATTCCCTCCACGCTTTGTAAATCACTCAGATTGTCCTTGGTTGCCCCAACGAAGAAACCGTGGTGTGCCACTGCCTTTTGTCCTGCTAAGGCAATTTTTGCTTCCAGAGTAGCGCGATTGGTAGCGTTTGGAATGTTGTTGGGCATATCGAGGAATGCGGTGACACCACCAGCAGCGGCAGCCCTACTGCCACTCTCGAGATCCTCCTTGTCTGGATGACCTGGCTCGCGGAAGTGGACATGAGGGTCGATAGCGCCCGGCAGCAGATGTAATCCCTCGGCATCGATGACCGACTCTTCTTCGCGAGGAACTAGACCTCCGCCAGAGGCTACTGAGGCAATCTTCCCGCTAACTACTCTGAGGTCACCTTCGACGATACTACCGGCTACAACCATCGCCGAGTTACGAATCAACAGATTGCCGTCCACGCCTTCGCCCGGATTAGCTACGGAACGAGAAGTCCCATGACTGTTCTTGCTCGGCATCCTGCTAGGCTGCTAAGGTGCTGTTCATATATCCCACAGTAGACGCGGACGCACAGCGGGTTGGAGTAGCCAGGTTATCTCGTCGGGCTCATAACCCGGAGACCGGTGGTTCAAATCCACCACCCGCTACCAGACTGAAAGTGAAAATCGTTGTACTGCGGATAACAAGACATCTCAAGCACTTTCAACCTTCGAATAGGGTCAATCATTTATTCATATACCTTCGAAGACCAGATAGGGGCTACAGGTGAACGAGATGACCGAGAAGACAGCCAGTGAAAATATCGAAGACGAGGAGATAGTGATTGACGTGGATGAACCCGAATTAACCGTGGAAGATTTACCCGGAGTAGGGCCGGCAACAGCGGAGAAACTGCGCGAAGCAGGTTTTGATGAATTGCTTGCAATAGCAGTGATGAGTCCCTCTGAGCTAGCAGAGCAGGCCGAACTCGGAGAGGCAGTTTCTGCCAAGATTATCGCAGGTGCGAAGAAGATGGCAAATATCGGCGGTTTCATCAGTGGCTCAGCCCTGCTCGACCGCCGTAAAACAGTGCAGAAACTCACATCCGGCTCATCTTCTCTCGATGAGTTACTTGGTGGTGGATTTGAGACCCAAGCCATAGTCGAAGTGTTCGGAGAGTTCGGCAGCGGTAAGACGCAGATTGGTCACCAACTCGCCGTTAACTCAATCCTACCTCTCGATAAGGGCGGCTTCGATGGTGAGATATTCTACATCGATACAGAAGATACGTTCAGACCGGAGAGAATTGCTCAGATGGCCGAGGCTGTAGGCATTGATCCTCAGGAAGCCTTAGACAGAATCCATGTGGCGAGAGCTTACAACTCAGCTCATCAGATTCTCTTGGTCGACGAGATCAAGAGAATGTCCAAGAATATCGATGTCAAGCTCATAATTGTCGACTCTCTCACGAGTCACTTTCGTGCAGAGTACATTGGCCGAGGTATGCTCGCACCGCGCCAGCAGAAACTGAACAAGCACATGAAAGAGCTCAAGCAACTCTCTGATATCAACAACGCATTGGTTCTGGTGACGAATCAGGTCATGTCGAAGCCAGATGCCATGTGGGGAGATCCCACCAAGGCGATTGGTGGCCACATAGTGGCCCACGCCAGCACATTCCGCTTGTATCTGAGGAAGTCGAAGGGGGGCCGTCGCATAGCCCGCCTAATCGACAGCCCCAACCTGCCCGACGGCGAAGCGGTCTTTACCGTGACAACCGAGGGTCTACGAGACTGATTCTCGTAGACTCCTCGGGTCCGAACTAAGCGGGCAACTTTGCCAGGGAAGCCTCTACAGAGTCCATTAGTGAGAGGAAGTGTGCTTCGTCAAATCCTAGTTTGAGATCTGCTGCGGAGAATAGTTCTGGTAGGGTTCGAGTATTGCCCAGTTTCATCGCATTAGCGTAGTCGTCTAGCGCCTTCTGTGAATTGCCTAGTTGAGTCTTCCACAGTTGCAACGATCCCAACTGTGCGATTCCGTATTCGATGTAGTAGAATGGAACTCCATACAGATGCCCTTGCTGCTGCCATGACACTTCCTTGAAGTCCGAATGACCAGTCCATTCCATTTCTGATCCGAATCTCTCTCTAATGGATAACCAAGCCTCTGCACGCTCTTCTCTGGTATGACTCGGGTTTTCGTAAATCCAGTGTTGGAATGAGTCTATCGTTGCTATCCAAGGAAGTAGGAATACTACACCTTCCAAGTGTGTCCTCCTCGCTCTATTTGCTTCTTCTTTGCCGTAGAACTTGCCCCACCATGGCTGTGTCAGCAATTCCATCGACATTGATGCGACCTCCGCGAATTCGATTGGGTAATTTCTCTCATCAATCAGATCTAGATGCCCGCAATACAGAGAATGGAATGCATGACCAGCCTCGTGAATCATTGTCTCCAAGTCTCCCTGAAGGCCTGCGGCGTTCATGAAGATGAATGGAACCCTACTCTTCTCGAGATAGTATTGGTAGCCACCAGGTGCCTTGCCTTTGCGAGTGTCTAGATCAAGAGTATCCATTTCGACCAGTTTGTCGAACTTACCTCCTAGATCTTCTGAGATTTCGTGAAACATCTCCGAGAGTTTCTCCACCATCTCATCTACGGTTTCAAACGGCCTAAGCGGATTTCTTCCGTGGATGTCGGGACCTGCTCCAGTCTTCTCATTAACATCCCATGGGCTCAATTCAGCTAATCCCAATGCCTCCGCTCTCTCTCTATTTATCTCTCTCAGAAGCGGCATGCAGACCGACTCTACAGAGTTGTGAAACTCCAAACAGTCTTCGATAGAATAGTCAAAGCGATGCATGGCCTTGAACATGTAATGGGTGAAACTTTCGAATCCAGCATTCAGAGCCATCTGATGTCTCAGTGACACCAACTCATCGAATATCTCGGACATTCTCTCATGGTCCTGCATCCTCCTTTCGGACATTGCAGCCCATGCCCCCTGACGCATCGACCTCTCGTTTGACTCCAAGTATGCACTCATCTGAGGGAATGTGCGCTCCTGTCCATCGAATTCAACTGTCATGCCTCCTGTAATCCCCTGAGCTTCGGTGACAAGTTCTGTCTGTCTTACTTTCAGGGGTATGTTCTCCTTACGGAAGATTTCGATATCCGTCCTCATACCCCTGAGCATCAGGGCGTATCTTTCTGGAAGATTCTCCACTGCTGAATGCTCGGTAATCCTCCTATTCAGAGAATCAGAGAACTCAGAGAGTTTCGGCCTTACTTTGCTTGAGAAATCTAGGAATGATTTACGCTTCTCTTCACTCTCTGTGTCGCAAGTCATTCCAATGTACAACAGCGCACCGGCCTCTGAGATGTGTTCAGCAAGGGTTGAAGCGTCCTTAATCAGAGTCTCTAGACAGCCCGAACAGTTCAGTTTTCGTTCTAATAGATCCTTTGTGTAAGGCTCGATATTCTCCCACTGCGTGGCGTCAAAATTTCCATCAATGAAAGAATTCAATCTACAACCTCTGACGGGGAGACTTCGGTCCGTTCGGAAGAGGCCCCTCTTCACGAGTCCACTTGGCACACTTCCATTCCTCTGCGGCTTCGTTCACTTTTCTCCTAGTATCTTCCAATTCAGGATGGTCGGGATTGTTGCTTTCAATCCAACAGGCTGTACAGTACCTTTTACTCTCAAAGTCCACGAAGTTGCCCGGAGTACAACTTACCTTGCAGGTGACACAATGTCTGAAACCGTGAAACTTCGCCATGATTCTCGGTACCCGCTTGAGTAGCCCGCCTATGAGTTTGACTCCCGTTAACTCACATGTCTGCAAGAGCTGAGTGAGTCAGGAAGACATTCTCCCTAGCTGGAGCCTCGATACTACTCCCCGTCTCCAACGCGCCTAGTCGGATTAGACCCTCATCGCTAGGTATTGGACGATTCGGTAGCAGATTCGCTTCAAGGTGCTCAATCAGCCTAGTCGCCTCTAGATCGTTGTCCGAATAGGATGACCTTTGAATCTCAGTTTCTCCAAATTTCTCCCCTAGGGTAAATTCAGGAAGGTAAACAATCCAAGCAAACGGATCTCCTTTGCTCACACCCGCTCGCTGAAACGCAATGCTTAGTTGCCTAGTACCAGATACCAATCTGAGGAACTCGGCATCGGGGGTTCTAGCAATCATCCTGTCCGACTCTTCCCTCCTCCTCAGGGCCGACCAAACTGTCCATAGCCGTACTTCGCTACAGGCCGCGTGATACGCGAGGAGCAACCATCTGTCACTCGGCCTCCATTCATTGAACACAGATACAACCGAACTTGGATTCTCAATCGGCTCTGAGAATTTAATCCCCCAAGCCGGGAACCAAGGCATCGAAGCAGACTCGTCCACGAACGCCGATGGTCCCAACTAGAAGAATTCTATCTATCGCGAACGGCGTCTGACAGCTTGAGATGCCGTACTCACGATACCTTCCACCAATCGCGGACTCCATCCACGCAAATCGGACAGTTTTTGCATATCTCGTTCGGTCAGTTCGGCGAGATCAGATGCATTCGAAACACCAAGAAGGTCTACCATCTGCCTAGCTCTAGTCCTGCCGACTCCTCTCAGTGCAACCAGTCCGAGCAAATCAGTCTTGCATCCATATCTAACTCTTCTATGAATCTCATCCACGGCCTCTACAAGAGTCCGATGGGAGCTCTTGTCCGTACTGGCTAAGTCCTCGTCTTCGGCGAGAATCCGCCTCGTCGCATATAGTAGCCATTCCGCTATCTCGACCCTGCCTCTGAGATCCCCTGGTTGCACCCCCCATTCCTCTTCAATCTGGTCAATCCTGAATTCCTCTGTCCAAGACTGCAGTACCAAGACTCCTTTCATCCGCCTCTCCTCATCTAGGTCGACGGCACGAGTCAGGAACTCCCTTTCATGGCCGTGAATCGCTGCTTGAATCGCATCATAGTCCCCTTTTCTGGGCCACAGTGGCAGGAAGTCGGGAGTACAGGAGACAAGATGCAGCAGGCTCAGAGGAGAGACCTGTCGATACTGATCCTCTCCAGTCAGCGTTGCCATGGCACGACCCAAACCATCCCTGATCATCCGCCCCGATATCGGATTAAGGTACAGTTGAGAGACTCTTTCGCCTAGAGTGGTAGCCCGATAGGTCATGGAGGCAGATTCGGGCGGATCCTGCTCGTATGACTCATGCACGCTAGCTTTGCGGAAGCCAAAGATTGGAGGACCGCGTCTTGGTTTGTATTGAGATTCTTCGTCGTTTCCGCGGACATCAATGCCTAGGACTTCGGACGCAGAGTCAACCCAAGACGGCAAATCGTCCTCCCATTCCTCGTCTTGCTCATTTGGAATCTCCTCAAGCATCCTAAGCTTGACTTCCTCGGATTCTCCAGTTCGGTCAATCATACCGTTAGAAGCCAGCCAACTGATTACATCATCAAGGCGGGCCGCGAGGTCCTCAGGGTCTAGATGAGTTGCTAGAAATGTCTTGGAGAAAAAGCGTCCTAGTGCGTCCCTGTCCGATATCCCACCGGTCGCTAACATCGATAGTACGTGGGTCAGAAGGGCAGGGTCCTCCTCGGCCCTCATGGCGTTCGGATTGGCGAGTTTTGAAGTCACTTCTTCGGGTTGTCCATGGAGGTAGAGTGAGACCAGTTTGTCCTCTTCCTCCCTGCCCTTGGCCAATAGCCAAGATTCCCCTACGTCATCGTACTTCGGTCGTCCTGCTCTACCCATCATCTGCATGACCTCCATCACAGGAAGAGGCATCGACATTCCAGCGGCAGCACTCCATCTCCTGTAGTCCCTGATGACGACAGTTCTGGCTGGAAGATTGACGCCCTGTGCTAGTGTCGGTGTCGCTACAATGCAGGCCAATTCACCTTCCCTGAATGCTTCCTCAATGATTCCCCGTTGTCTTCCGGTAAGGCCAGCATGATGGAATGCTACTCCACCTCTCAGAGCATTTGACAGGACCTTACCCAGATTCGAACCCTCAGTTTGAGAGACACTACTAGCGACCTCTTCCCATCTCTCCACGGTTTCAGAATTCAAACCGTGAGCACCGTCAGCCAACAGTCTCCTGCATTGCTTGGACAACTCTCTCGCTTCTTTCTGTGCAGATGAGCGTGAGGAGACGAATACGAGCAACTGTCCACCTCTGGTGATGGTGTCTGAGAGAATAGCTTGCAATTGGCGAGTTGATTTACCTTTTAGATGACGTACTTCGGGAACTACATCAGCGTCTACTCCATCGACTCTGTGCACCTTGCCCTCCAGGCCGTTCACTGTACCGTATCGCAGTGCCACAGGACGCCAATCCGAAACCACCAGCTCTGCATCTAGCCATTCCGCCATCTCGTGAGCATTGCCTACTGTTGCAGATAGAGCGATAATCTGAGCATCGGGTCTCCTATGTCTTATTCGGGATAGCAACACTTCGAGAGTCGGCCCGCGACTGACATCATGCAGCAGATGAAATTCGTCGCTGACAACGATTCCGACCCCATCCATAAGTTCAGAGCGCGAGCGTAGTAGAGAGTCCAGTTTCTCGCTAGTGCATACCAGAATGTCGGAGTCCTCAACCATGCCAGCCTCACCATCCCTGTCTCCGATTGCTATACCAACTCTGAGTCCAACCTTAGAGGCCAGTTGCCTGAGTTCTGTAGCCTTCTCACTAGCAAGGGCCTTCAGGGGAACAATGTAGATTCCCCTTTCTCCTTCGAGATCGTTCTTCAGTCTGTGGATAAGTGCAAGATATGCCACCAGTGACTTCCCACTCGCAGTAGGTATCGTCAGCATCAGATTCCGACCTGAAAGGGCATGAGGCAGAGCCTCAGACTGAGGCGGAAACAATCGCTCCACGCCCCATTCGTCACGCAGCATCGAAACCACCTCGGAGTCAAGCCCGAGGTCTTCGAGTTCGTCCCTATCACGGCCCCCTGACTGAGTCACGTTATCCCTTCACCTCGGCCGTTCTAAAGGATGCCGTGGAAACAGCCCTAATTCCAACGGTGGAAGGCAGGGTGACCTTCCTTAACGGCCACGAAAAGACCTTCACCAGTAGCACAGACCTTGTCCTCAGCACTGAGAGACATTCTGACCTTGGCACGATTCTCTCCGATTTCCACTACCTCGGAGGTCACTAGAAGGGCGACTCCATGCGGAGTCGGCCGTCTCAGTTTGATTGAGTAGGATGCAGTTACGGTGCATGGCGGCTCACTCAGCCCGGATTGGTCCATCAGGGCGACCGCCGCAGTCCAGTTTCCATGGCAGTCTAGCAGAGTTCCGATGATACCCCCGTTAATCATCCCGGGGAATGCCTGATGCTCATCACTAGGGATGAATTCCATCTCTAATCCTCCCTCAGAACGGAAAGATCGGATTCGCAATCCGTCCTTATTGGCAGGGCCGCAACCGAAGCAGATGCTACTGGGAGCATGCTCCTCCTGAACGGACGGCCCCCTGCCTCGCATGGAACCTGTGAACAATCACTAGGAATTGAAAATTCCTAGGAACACCAGACGCATCCGCTTTATCCGTGAACCCTCTCCGCCACAAAGTGCCGAGTACCGCTTCCAGTTCGGACGACGACCAAGCCACGCGAAAATCCGGTGGACCAGTCACTCGCCCAGGCCGCAGGCGCTCCAAGCCCCTGAAGGTGTCAAATCAGATCCCTCCAAGCCGCAGAGAGGAGATTGAGAAAGCGCTTGAAGGTAATCAGGGAACTCCAGCCAGATGGTCTCGCAAGGACGGTCCAAAGTACCACAGATTCCTGAGGAAGAGAATCAGCCCCGGAACAATTCGGCAGCTTGAGTACGATTTGATCGACGTCGACATAGGCGAGTCATGGCCGGTCCCGATAACCGTCATTCATGGTGCCAGACCGGGACCGGTGGTCACCCTGCTTGGTGCCCTGCACGGCAATGAACTAGTGGGCCCACTTGCACTGACATACCTCAGTGGCCCGAACTTTATCGGCGAAGACAAGGCGATTGACCCATCGGCAATGGCTGGTACAATCCGCATCATGCCGGTGGTGAACCTGCCCGGCTATCGCCGGCAGAGCAGATATATGCCCGACGGCAGGGACCTGAATCGCGGATTTCCTGGAAAGCCAGATAGCAACACCACGTCCAGAGTAGCCAACAGGATGTGGAATGAGATTATCTCCACAAGCGACCATGTCATCGACTTGCATACAGCCGCTGTAGGTAGGACGAATATGCCTCAGATTCGGGCTAATTTGGCCCATCCTTCCAGCAATCGCATAGCCAGAGCATTCGGAATCGAGACCATTCTCGACAACGAAGGACCAAAGGGGTCTCTGAGAAGAGTAGCTAATGATACAGGAGTGGCTGCAATCACTTACGAAGGCGGAGGGTCGAATGAGGCTGATCCCGAATCGGTCCAGGTCGCAATCTACGGAATTCTGAATGTCTTGCGTAGTCTGAGGGTAATTCCCGGTTATCCAAGCCGTCCCCGATTCAGAATACTAGCTTCCGGCTCATTATGGGTGAGGTCTGACCAAGGCGGATTACTAGACGTCCTGACACCGGCTGGCAGTTTCGTTCAGGAAGGCGAGACCGTGGCTACAGTCACAGATCCGGAACGTCCCGGAGAGAACTTCGACATCCTCTCTCCTGCAAGGGGTCTGCTGATATCTACCGCCACCCATCCCTTCGTTACCGCAGGAACCCCAATTGGCCACTTGCTACCGATGACTGGCGGGACCAAGACTCTCAAGACAAGACTCGATGAGGAGGGTTGCCTGATTACCAGTGGATCGGATGTAGAGCCTCCTTGGAGAGACGATGACGACATCGAGGATATCTCTGTAGAAGGCGAGTGGTCAGGCGGGTCGCCTGATGCAGAATGGGGGCGCAGGGAGGAGCACTCGGCCGATGAGGAGGCCGATGAAGCCGACCCGAGTTGGCTCTAATCGAAATCCGGCGCTTCCGGAATCGTCTCACTATCCACAGGACTGGAGGGAGTCGAAGGTAGTTGAACTGGAGCTGCCTGTTGCCCCATCATCGCACTGAGATCTGGGGCCGAGGGCAAGTCATAGCCTTGGAATTCGGGAGACAGGGCGAATTCTGTAGGCTTGATGTCATACTCCTTGTATGCGTCCTCAAGCCTGCGGTTGTATGATACTCTACGAATGCCGAGTACTAGCATCCCTAGAAGAGACACGACGACAATCAAGGAAACTGCCATCCCCACGGGAGAAATCAAGAATTCCAATAATCTCTCAGAAAGACTGCTGGGAGGCGACCAAACTACCATGTCGATATCCCAAACTATCATTGTAGTCTCTCCGAGTTCTGAAATAGTAAGCGTAGCTTGCTGCGGACCACTTCCTTGATCACACAGATAAATCTCAATCGGAGTAACTCCTGACTCGCATTCTATGGGCATGATTTCCACTCCCTTACCGCCCTCACTGACGTTCATGGTGAGGGTGTAATCACCAAGGTTCCAGATTAAGGTCGCTTCGACCGAGTCCGGAATACCCTCGATGCGAAGAACAAGGGACTCGTTCACAGCGTCCCAATACTGCACTTCTCGGAAATCTGGAGTGGTAGAGACCAGAGTCCTGCGAGATAATCCATCATCGACCTGCTCATTACAGTCATCGTCTCTGCCATTCCAAGCCTCAGTTCCATCCGGATTGATAGTCGGATTCGAGTCATCACAATCCTCGAAGTCGTAGAATCCATCCTCATCACTATCGAAGTTGAATGTCGTCGGGTCCGAGCCGCTAATCGCGACCTCGTGCCCATCAGTCATTCCATCACTATCAGAATCAGGCAGTTCGGGATTCGTAGAGTAGTTGTTGAATTCCTCATAATCGGTCAGACCATCATTATCGCTATCCATGTCGAAGAAGTCCTCATCAACGACATCATCGCAGTCATTGTCCTTGCCATCTAGAATCTCCGGCTTGAATGGAGCCCGATCAAAGTCATCATCCGCACAGTCTTGGAACCAGTACCAACCATCACTATCGGAGTCCTCATCGTGAATCAGCGGATTCGCCCCGAGCGATGCGTACTGGTTGTACTCGAGACCGTCTGGTAATCCGTCGTCATCGGTATCTCCATCGAGGTGATCTGTCGTGATGTTGTGGAATTCATCGTAGTCTGTGAGACCGTCATTGTCGGTATCCAAATCCCAGTAGTCCTCATCTACGAGGAAATCGCAGTCATTGTCGAAGTCATCTAACAACTCGATTTGTCCGGGTGACCTGTCGGGATCATCATCATCACAGTCCTCAAACCAGTACCAGGTGTCAGCATCGCTGTCTGGATCGAAAACCACCGGATTAGAACCCATAGCGGAGAAGATGTTGACCTCCTCTCCATCATCAAGGCCATCATCATCGGTATCTGAATCCATGTAATCAGTGCCGTATATGTGATATTCGGTCCAGTCCTTGAGTCCGTCATTGTCTCTGTCGGTGAAGTTGTATCCCTCGTCGATGTAGTCGTCGCAGTTGTCATCAATTCCATTGAGTAATTCGGGTCTGCCGGGATTCACCAGTGGGTTGGTATCGTTGCAGTCGTTGAAATGGTAGAACAAATCCGAATCGTCATCAGGATCGTAGATTAACGGATCGCTGAACCAGTAGTTGATTTCGGAACCATCACTGAGCCCATCGTCATCGCTGTCGGAATCCAGAGGGTTGGTTCCAGTGCTGGAGACTTCAACCAAGTCACTGAGACCATCCAAATCAGAGTCTGATGACAGTGGATCTGTTCCATAGACCATTACTTCGTCGTAATCGTTCAAACCGTCGTCGTCTGTATCAGAGTCATAGGGGTCAGTACCGTATATCTGAGTCTCATTCTCATCGCTTAGACCGTCATTGTCATGGTCGAAGTCTATGTCAACTCCATGCAGAATCAACTCCCATGAATTCAGAGTCCCGTTGGTTCCAGAAGAGGTATCTCTGATTTTCAGAGTCCAAGTGCCTAGTGATGATTCATCCCAGTGCTGTACGGTGCTGAACATCCAGTCAGAGTAGTGGTTACCATTGTCGCTACGAGTCTCAGCAAGCCAAGACTCCGTTCCCGAAGGGGATACTAGAACGATATCCAAGTCACCCCTGTAGGTATGGTCGATGTCTACGACCAAGTCGACGCTTTCCAGTGAGAACTCATCTGTGACCACTGTGGTGAATTCAGTCCAAGTTGTATTGTCATCAGGTATGTCAGTAGTTGGCGAATACGGCCCGAACGTCGAATTCAATTCAACTCCTACATTGACCCAGTTTTCAGCCAACGCTACAGCAGCTCCGGCATCGACAGCACCGAATCCATACTTGTGAGATACATCATGGCCTCCACCGTTTATCCTCCATGATGAATCAGTCGGGTCGTTCATACGCGCGCTGTTGACTAGCACATGCTGAACATCTCTCCAAGTCAGATTCTCATTTGCATCGAGCATCAGAGCGATTACTCCAGAAGCCAGTGGAGTCGCACTCGATGTTCCTCCAAATGTGTGAGTTACATTGCCGCTGTTATATCCTCCCGAACCTGTGATGTCAGTAGTTGTTATCCCTTCGCCATCTCCATTTGAGTGAGCGGCCACCAGTATGTTAGCTCCCGGTTCGGCATAGTTCGACTGCTCTCCATTGTGGTTGATTGCAGTCACAGCAATCGTAAATCTACTGTTCGCGTAACCGTCGTAGTTCGAATCATCGTCAGACCCCAAACCATTTCCCGCAGCCCAAGTAATGAGATTGCCTAGTCCATCTCGTCCACTGTAAGCATCGCTCTCAAAGGCAGCGAGCGTAAGTGGTCCCGGCGCCTCGAGAGTCCTTCCATCATCTGCAGGCCCCCAAGAGTTGGAGTAGATGTCAATCTCATCTTCCTCGTAGCTAAGCGCATCAGCCTCGATAGCATCGCTATTCGAGCATGCAATCAACAAGGAGCCAGCCAGAGTTGCTTCAAACGCCACCCCTGCGACATCCACTGAGTTATTGCCTACCGCCGCAGCCACTCCCGCAGCAGCAGTTCCATGACCATTCCAACTGGAGGGCATCGGATCACTGTCATCATCGCACCAGTCGTAGGATAATTCTGCAGAGTAATGCGGGTTTATGTCACTATGATTGTAATCCAAGCCATCATCAATCACACTGATGACCACTTCCGAGCCAGTGTAACTGTCCCAAACCGATGTTACATTGGCATCCTCTCCAGCGACCCCATTAGTCTGTCCAGTATTCCTCAAGTGCCATTGAGAGGTAAAGTCCGGATCATTGGGGACCAGTCTGGGTTGATGCTGCCTCTCTACCAAGGGCGAGAAAGACTCAATCTCTCCACTATCGAGGGAGAGTTGCAGCCTAGCAAGCGAAGTCTGAGGATTGTCGAATCCCCATATGTATGCGCCTTTGAGAATAGGGGCCGGCTCGCTTCTGTCGGGTAACGCCATCGTTAACTCATGCTTGTCAATTGGAACTCCGGTCACTACCAACCAGCCCTCTGTCTGCGAAAGCACTTGATCAGAGTAGGAATCCAAGTCAGATACCCGCTCAAAGGCCAATTGCACCGATCTTGAGTAAGTGGACATGATATCGTCACCTTCGAAACTCAAATCCTCGGGTTCTGAGGCACTGGATACTAGGCCTCCGACAGAAGTCAGTACAAGCATGACTAGGACGATAACTACGCTTCTCACGACCGAGGTCGAAAGCCTACCGCATTTAGCCATTCGGCTAAGTCGTTAGTCAAATGACTCATGATTTCTTGAACTCAGAGATGGCTGCATGAACCTCATCATCACTCATCAGACGACGCTGTGATTTGGCCACCTCGAACATGTGTGAGACTAATTCTTCTGAAGCCTCGTAGTCGTTGTTCTGCAGCCACCAGATGATGTTCGACCTACCGCTCATATGCCCAATCCGAATGACTTGCTCAAGTCCATAATCAGCCGCCGGGACTCCAGAATAGACACGATCTGCAAGCCAATGGTCACCTTTCATCATCGCCTTAATTACCGCGCTTGCGTGAACCCCCGTCCCTGTCTCGAAAGCATCCTCTCCGAACACAGGATAGTTCCTCGGAAGGGCGACCTCGACGTACTCGTGAGCCTTCCTAATATACTCGTTGAGCATAGTCAGGTCGTTGCTTATGACGCCCATCAGACTCAGGTTGACCAGAGTCTGATCTAGAGGAGCGTTTCCAGCACGCTCACCTACGCCCAGAGCGGTCCCGTGAATCACATCAGCGCCTGCCTCGTAGGCAGCTAGGTTGTTGGCCACACCAAGGCCGCGATCTTGGTGGCCGTGCCAGTTGACTTCGATGTCTCTGCGCTTGATTCCCGAATCAACAATCACCTCATCTTGGATGAACGAGAGCAACTTACGAACCCCATTTGGAGTTACATGACCACAGGTATCACAGACGCATATCCTGTCCGCGCCCAACTCTAGGGCGCGGGTGTAGACTGCCTTAATCTCATCCGGCTTGCTACGCGTGGTATCCTCGGTCACAAACATCACTGGTATGTCGTTGTCGACAGCGAAAGTGACCGCCTTATCGGCTGTTGACAGAATCTTCTCCATTGTCCAGCCCTCGGCAAACTGACGAATCGGACTGGTTCCGAGAAAAGCACTGGCCTGTATCTGCCTCTCGTGCTTGGCTTGCAGGTCAACCAGAGGCTCGATGTCGCTGACTACTGTACGGACCGCGCACCCAGGTCGCAATTCGTAGCCATTCTCGTCCATGTGAGACAACATCGCATCGATGTGACCGACATGGAAGGGCCCTGCCCCGGGAAGGCCCAAATCCACCTTCTGTATTCCCAAGGCTTCCATATAGTCGATGAGTTCCAACTTCTGCTCAATCTCAGGGTTACGAGCGCTTGGACTCTGAAGACCATCTCTCAGGGTCTCATCATCGAACCACAACTCGTGCGGATGGTTGCGAGAGTCACGAACAATCTCGTAATCGACTGTGTTCCAGTCATATATCAGGCCCTGCTCGTCCATTACCGCACCCCGCTAACCGCTCCGCCATGGTGCGGTAGGCGTTTGAAGCCATCGGGGTGTTCACTTACCGACGGGTCTCGCTGCGGATGATTGCGAACAGGCTAATGCCCGCTCCGAAAACAGCCCCAGTGAAACCAAAACTCGCTGTGACCAGAACCACGAACATGAGTGCAAGGTAGAACATCGAAACGAAAAACGAACGAGCAGCGGTAGCCATTCTGCCAGTTTCATCGCGCTCTTCAGCTAGATCTATTCGCCAAACCGAACTAGCGTACCAGATACTGAGTCCGACCACATTCCACCTTAGGATGTGATACAGAGTATCACCCTCCTCCAGCCCGCCGTAACTGGATGGCACCGCTAGTGACATCAGGATGAGCACGATTGCGTAGACTTTCATCTCGAACAAGGTCCTCTCTGCACCCTTCACATTGGGTAGCATCGGGACGCCTACTCGCCCGTATTCCTCGGAGCGATACAGGGCGAGTGCCCAGAAGTGAGGAGGAGTCCACAGGAAGATAAGCAGGAACATCAGCCAAGGCAGCGGGCTGCCGATGTCCACCAGAGATTGCATCATCTGAGTAGCGGATTCCGTAGAGACCGCCAGACCGTCTTCGGCTGCTGCCCATCCAATTACCGGGGGTGTAGAACCGGCTATTCCACCGATTACTATGTTCTGAGGCGTCGAGCGCTTCAGCCAGATGCTGTACACGAAGACGTAGAAAAGGATGCTGAACGCAGACCAGAAAGCAGCAACCTCGTTCGAAAATACCCAGAACCACGACACTCCTGCAATTGAGAGTAGAACTCCCATTGCCAGAGCCGATTCAGCCGAGACCTCCCCTGTCGGAATCGGTCTGCTCTCGGTACGAGTCATCATCGGATCTATGTCCCTGTCGTACCACATGTTGATTGCATTAGCACCACCTGCACTCAGGTAACCGCCGATGAATACGATCAGCATCGTTTCCGCAGTCTCCATGCTTATCTGATCAAATATCCTGTCATGGACCAAGACAGCACACAGGGCAGTAATCTGGAGTAGGACGACCACTCTCGGCTTAGTCAATGAAACGTAACTTCGCCAACTCATACTGATTCCTCCCTAGCCGTTATAGAACCGACATAGGCGGTTGAGAGTACCAAAAATGACAGAGAGGCAAGTAGTAGATGGACTAGCGACAACCACTCCTCAAATTTATCACTCGGATCCCATGAAAGAATGTACAGGGCTCCAATCAGCATGTTCGCCATGTATAGTACCGTAGAAATCCAAACCCAGCGACAAAGGATGCTGTTCGAGCCCAACTCCTTCCGTGCGAACCAGGATGCGGCGAGCAGAGTCAACCCGACCGCACCTACTAGTAATCTGTGAATCATCTGAGACTGTAAATCGGGCATCAGCTCTCCTTGGCACAACGGCCAAGAGTTGTACAGGCCGTCAACGCCGCAACCGGTGTTCGCGCCGGTAGTGGATACGAAGGCCCCCGAGAATAGACTGATGAGTGCGAAAAGAGAGAGCCATAGTAGCCTTGGGCCCCATTTCGCAGCAGAGTTCACTTCGAAGTCAATCCATTCAGGAAGTGCATCGACATCTCGCGACTGCGCTAGCCATAGCCAAATCAGGCCGAGCATGAATGCAAGTGCCGAGCCCAAGTGCAGTGCGACACTCCAGTGCTCGTTATCCATTCTCACGGTCAGCCAACCGACAGCGCCTTGCCACACAATCAGTACAGCAGATATTGTCGAGGCGAGCCTGACCTCTGAGCCAAACCCCTGCTCTCGCCTCACAAGCAGCCAGCTAGCCAGTACCAATGGCCCCAGTACTGCACCCGCGAGCACGCGATGAGCCCACTCGGTGAAGATTTGGAAAGTCGTGTATCGATGCCCCGCCCCGCGAGAATCGATTTCATCGAGATTGGCCTCGTACCAAGCTTCTTGATCGTCTTCGGAGACATCGAATCCCCATGTGCCGAAACAGGTCGGCCAATCGGGACACGACTCGCCGGCGTCGTATATTCTGATGATGCCGCCAAGAGCAATCACAAGGAACGTTACTACAATCAGGCCGGCCGTCAGCCGCCTACAGCCATTAGCAGACAAACCACTCATCCCGAAACAGCCTCCGGGTCGAGACAAATAGTCTTGACCAGTCTACAGAATCACTCGTTGTGAGGGTCAACATCGATGGGTATGCGGTTCTGTTCGTACTCGAGCATGGCTATCTTGTTGGGATCCAGTACTACTCTCCACTGGGCCTCCTCTACACCATAGAGTTGAATCAACTCATCGCTGAAATGCTCGCGCAACTCGTCCTCTGAAACGAAGAGCGGTGCACCCATGCTGATTTGAAGTGCCCTAGCACCGATTATCCGAGCCTTCTCAAAGCGAGTGTGGGGTCTTGCGGGCTTTACCATGGCCCGGCGACCGGAGACCCCCAAATAAGGCCTATGACAGCCATTCGAAGCCAAATCGGTCTAGTCTAATCTCTCTCTACCATCATTGCGACGGCATTGCCTCCGCCCAGACAGATGGTGACAATACCGCATTTGCCTCCAGTACGTCCTAGTGCATTGACTAGGGTCATCAGGCAACGAGTGCCTGTTGCACCTAGCGGATGACCTACTGCAACGGCGCCTCCGTGAGGATTGAATCGGTCTTCTGAGACGCCCAATGAAGTCTGAATCGCACACGAGGCAGCTGCGAAAGCCTCGTTGTGCTCTAGGATGTCCACATCGTCCATCGTTCCGCCAGTCTGCTCCAGTAATTTACGTACGGTGGGAATCGGGGCAGACATTACTCTGTTCGACTCGACTCCCGAGGTTGCGTAGCCCACGATTCTAGCTAGCACAGGCAAGCTGAGTTCGGCTGCTACCTCCTCAGATGCGATGAGTACGGCAGAGGCACCGTCTGAGACCTGACTTGAGTTTCCAGCAGTGACCTGCCCATAGTCACTGAACACGGTCCTGAGCGAGCCCAAGGTCTCCATGTCCGAGCCGGGGCGAATTCCCTCGTCACGAGCGAGTTCTCCCACTGGGAACACCTCATCGTCGAGCCAACCTTCCTCCCAAGCCTTGTTGGAAAGAGCGTGTGAGCGTATGGCGAAGGCATCCGATTGCTCGCGGGTGATGCCGTGCTCATCGGCAATTGTCTCTCCGGTGTTACCCATCGACTCACCAGTAAATGCATCCTGCAAACCGTCGTGCATCAACACGGATTCGAGAGATGAGTAGGGAACACCTTCTCCCTTCTTGACGCTGCGAGCGAAATGCGGGGCATTGCTCATCGACTCCATCCCGCCAGCGACAACGACTCTGGAGACTCCGGCCTTGATTTCAGTGGCAGCAATCATCGCTGCCTTCAGACTGGACCCGCAGACTTTGTTAATGGTGGTACACGGTGTGCTGACCGGCATCCCGATGCTCATGGCGACTTGTCTTGCCGGTGCTTGGCCCGCTCCGGCTTGCAGGACTTGGCCCATGTAGACCTGGTCGACAACTCCGCTGGCAGGGTCTATCCCGGCCCTCCTGAGGAGCTCTTCGACGGCCATCGAACCCAGTTCAGTGGCACTGTATCCAGACAGAGAGCCCCTGTACTTCCCAATGGGAGTTCGAGCGTATGCGCAAATCACAGGCACTGGCACACACCCACGAAAGGCCAACGAGCCTTCAATGGTCCTATTCAGAAACCAGGAATAGCCTCACGAATCAGAGGAGTAGCCGTAGAATTCCGCGTTCTGCAAAGCAGGCCTCCTCTGCGGTTTGACAAGTACAGTTCTGATACCCCAGAGGTCCTTGAAAATACGATATCGAGAAGTCATATCGAGATAGTCTACCCCGCTGGTTCCACCAGTGCCAATTCTCCTACCCATTATTCGCTCCACCATGCGAGCATGGGCATGCCTCCACTTCACCATTGATTCCTCTAACTCCACAAGAGCATCAATCAACTTGCGTGGCCAGGTGAGCAGGGGTAATTCGCGATATGATTCGATGAATAGAAGGCCAGCTCGAGCCCTGTCAACATCTCCTCCGGGCATCAGGAAGGTGACGGCACCGTCATGCGCTGCCATCATCCTCTCTGCTCCTTTGCTGGAGTCACTAGCACCCCATCCAGAAGACCTCTCCGTGGCTTCTTCACACAGCGCTTTGTGAGCAGAGAGATGGTCAGAGACATACTGCCTCACAACTCCGGCATCATCCTCGCTGCCGGGAGTCGAACCCATGATTGGAGTGCGTTCAATCCAACCCATCACCGAGTCGTACAACGAGGGGCTGCCGGCAGCCGCCTCAAGCCGAGCGAGAACAGCCTTGTTGGCCTCATTGTCAGGCATTCTCCTGAAACTGTCTAATGGATTGACTCCACCGATACGATCCTCGTTCTCAAGTCCAAGTAGGAACTCGAACTCGCGCATCTGGAAGGACTCGAAGCCCGAAGCAGTCCCCAGTCCATCTCTGAAAGCGAGGAAGCCCTGCGGAGTGAGCGTCTCTAAGACGGTCCATTGGTTGGCCATCAGACGAAAAATCTCGGTGGTTCTGTCTAAGTGGTCTACCGCCTTGGGAATTTGGTCCTCGGGAACGGGGACCTGGGAGAGTATGTCACGAACCTCGGAGAGCTCACGAATAACTTGCTTAAACCACAACTCGAAGGTCTGGTGCACTATGATGAAGTGCATCTCGTCAGCATTGATTCCTCTGTCATCTCCCTGTAGGTCCAGCAATGGATGCAGGTTCAGGTAGTCGGCGTAGGTCCAGTTGCCTTCGCCCGACTCCGCCATGACTCGTCCTGATGGCCCTCGTTTGAAGCATTGTC
>CAYMRU010000006.1:0-33960 GCA_964392975.1 uncultured Candidatus Poseidoniales archaeon
CTCGCATCTCGCTGGTCTTGTCCAGAGTCCATTGCCTGAGTTCTTCGAAAGAGCCCGTCCATGTATCCAGTTTCTCTGCCAGCCTCTTTGCCTCGGTGACCGCCATCGGGCCGCTGCTCATCAAATCGTCAATAACGGCCCCTGCAGCAGAGTCAAACTTGTCAGCAGAGTCTGCGATGCTGTTGACCAAACCGATTCTGAGAGCCTCCTCAGCGCCCACCCTGCTCGCGAGCATCGATAGCCTGCGGAATTCCGCGCTTCCCACCTTGCGGTAGACATAGGGTCCGATTACTGCCGGAAGGATGCCCAACTTGGCTTCGGACAGGGCGATTCTGGTGTTGGGCTCGGCGATGACGTGGTCGAGGCAGGCAACCAGTCCTGCACCTCCTCCAAGCGCCACTCCCTGCACGCAGCCGATGGTGAAGCATGGATGCGCCCATAGGCTGTGGAATAGTCTGTCCAGTCTAGCCGAGTCGGCTCGATTCTCCTCGGGTGTCTTGGAGCCGGCATCGCGCATCATGTTGATATCAGCGCCGGCACAGAAGTGCTTGCCTGAGGAGCTTAGGACGAGTACACGTAGATGTTCAGTTCCCGATGAATCTCGTAGGGAGCCGGTTGCCCCCACAGAGCGCTGGGCAGTCCAGTCGAGTAGTTCCGTGAGCTCTGAAATCAATTGTATGTTGAGGGCGTTGTAGGCATCGACCCGGTCCATGGTGATGGTCGCGGTAGGGCCGTCGATATGCAACCTGCACATGCTGCACTCAGGAGTTGTGTCTGCCATCATCATCACATCCTGAATACTCCGTAGCCCTGCTCGGGCATGTCTGCGTTGAGGCTTGCTGATATGCAAAGCCCGAGTACATCTCTGGTATCTCTTGGGTCAATCACTCCGTCGTCCCATAGTCTGGCAGAAGAGTAGTAGGGGTTGCTCTCGTTCTCGTACTTGCTCCTGATTACATCGGGGTCGGCGTTGCCCACAGAGGAGAGGACATCGGCAGCCTGCTCGCCGCCCATTACAGAGATACGGGCGTTGGGCCACATGAACAGGAATCTCGGGTCGTAGGCTCGCCCGCACATCCCGTAGTTACCTGCACCGTGCGAGCCTCCGATGATGACTGTGAACTTAGGGACTGGAACGCACGACACCGCGGTGACAAGTTTGGCACCGTCCTTGGCGATCCCCCCTGACTCAGCCTCCCTACCGACCATGAATCCAGAGATGTTTTGCAGGAAGATGAGTGGGACACCGCGCTGGCCACAGAGTTCGACGAAGTGTGCCCCCTTGAGTGAAGACTCGGAGAACAGAATGCCATTGTTGGCGACTATCCCCACTGGGTAGCCGTGGATTCTTGCGAAGCCACATACGAGTGTGTTTCCGTAGCGCTGCTTGAACTCATGGAAGCGCGAGCCATCGACAATCCTCGAGATTACTTCTCTGACGTCGTATGGCGTCCTGTTGTCCTTGGGAATAACTCCCAGCAGGTCCTGCGGGTCGTGTGCCGGCTCTTCAGGCCGAGAGACATCCAACCTGTGCTTGGGGGGGACATTCAGGTTCTCGACTATGTTGCGAACCATTCTGAGCGCCTCGGGCTCGTCCTCGGCGAAGTGATCAGCGACGCCGGACTCTCTGGTGTGCAAATCAGCGCCACCCAGATTCTCAGCCGTGACCTCCTCGCCGGTGGCCGACTTGACGAGAGGAGGGCCGGCGAGGAAGATGGTACCATTTCCCTTGACGATGATTGACTCGTCGGACATCGCTGGGATGTAGGCTCCACCGGCGGTGCACGAACCCAGAACTGCTGCTACTTGCGGTATGCCCTTGCTTGAGAGGATGGCCTGATTACGGAATATCCGTCCAAAGTGGAGTTTGTCCGGGAATACCTCGTCCTGCATCGGCAGGAATGCCCCTCCTGAGTCTACCAAGTAGATGCATGGCAGGTTGTTCTCCTCGGCGACCTCTTGGGCCCTGACGTGCTTCTTCACCGTCATCGGGTAGTATGAGCCTCCCTTGACAGTAGCATCGTTGGCCACGAAAATGCACTCCCTGCCGTGCACGACGCCGATACCGGTGACGATTCCCGCAGAGTGCGCCCTGCCGTCGTATAGCTCGTGGGCAGCGAGGGTGGAGAGTTCAAGGAAGGGAGTGGCTGGGTCGCAAATCTCTGCAATTCTCTCTCGAGGTAGGTTCTTGCCGCGTTCACGGTGTCGCTGCACATACTTCTCTCCGCCTCCTTCCTTGACCGAGTCGAGTGTCGACCTCAGAGTCTGACACAAGGCTGAGTTGTGCTCAAAGCGAGAGGCGAAATCGGCGCTCTCTGGGTCAATCGTGGTTGGCAAGCGGTCCATGCTCTATGCCGGCGAGGTAGCGAGTGGGACTTCAATTGAATGGAGTCGACATCGTAGATGTCGAAATTAGACGCCCAAAGCGAGTCTTCCGACATCACGCAGTCCAGGGGCCATTCCAACAGTCAGAATCACTAGAGAAATCAGCAGTCTGAGGTGCTGCTGCCTGTGCTCGAAATTGGCGATGGCGAAGAAGTACCAGATTACTCCACCTAGCAGGAGCTTAATCACGGTGAATCCGTATGCTGATCCGAATATCTCGATAATCCTCGCGGAGAAGACGTGCTTCTCGGCGTATCCAAACTCCTCGATTCCGATTCCGGTAGCGATGCCGTCGAGGAACTGCCCTGCTACGGCCAGAGATACTACTGGCGAAGCCATCACAGCCTTGTTGCGAAGGCTCTCAATCAGGTTCTTGTCCTCAGACTCCAATTCCTCGTAATCCTCCTCCGTCATTCCTGGAGGCAGTATTCCAGCGATGTGACCAGCCTCGGCCAGCTGGTTGGCAGCACGAAGACCGTTTGTGTGCATCCAGTACACCAGAATCGCTGGTAGGCCGAGGACCACTAGCAGTGGCCAGATTACGACATAATCGGGGTGACTGATGCCAAATGAGACCAGTGGTCCCGACAGCGCGATGCAACCGCCCAGACCGACGAGGAAGACGGTGCGCTGGATGATTGTGAATCCGAACAGAGAGTGATTGGCTACTAGTGAGGGCAGGAGGAGTGCTGCGATGAAGCAAACTAGCATCGGCCAGTTCTCAAAATCTGATGAAGAAGCGACTCCGCCGGCTTCGACTGAGGAGTAGTAGATCAGTACCTGAATAGCAATCAGAATCGCAGCCGCGCTATTGGCCTTAGAGCGCATGTCGTCCGAATCGAGTTTGGAATTTGCTATGCGGTAACCCAATGCCCCTGCTATCATTACCCAAGCAGCTGTCTGGAAGTGGATGGCTGGGCTGACGAAGTAACTCTCAAGTGAGGCATCAAACATACTGGCATCCTCGACCACCTCACCCAGAGAAGCCCAGAACACATAGGGCATCAGAGCGAGCAAGGTAGCATCGCTGGGATCAATTCCTAGATGCCTGAGCCAAGCAGCAAGAGAGATTGCGAATAGCGCTAGCAGAATCGCGTAGGTCAGAGTGTTTGGGACATTGTATCCCGCATCGGAGGAAGACTCCTGCAGCACTGGGTCGATGTAGTACTCATACAGGAAGTCGGAGAGCGGATTCTGTATCTGCAATGACTTCAGCGCTATGCCAGCGAAGACCAATCCGATAATGCCGATGATGATGTTGATAGCCCACCTCTCGTAGTCGTACATCTCCTCCAACGGGTTAGCCATGGCAATCCGTGAGGACTCTCACGCTTATGCGTGGCGGTTTCACTCTTCTTCGAAAGCAACAGACTCATCGTCTGCCAGTTGCATCACCTCGGACACTTCGTCCGAATCTGATGGGTCGATTTGTGATGTCTTGTGTCTCTCCTCTCTACGCCGGCGGGCCTGTGCCAGACCAGGGACCAGAGTATCGAACTTTGAGGAATCACGCGGACTGCGCTCCTCGTGAGACTCAAGTCGGCGCGACTGTATCCGCATGCGCTTCCTGTCCTGCTCTAGCCCGTGCAGTACGGTACTGTGCTCGGAGCCGCGCAGAATCCCCTCTATTGCTGGCGCGGCTAGAGCAATTCCGTCTTGGTCACCTATTACTAGCACGGTAGAGCCGTGGATGGCCATCTCGCAGTTTGAAATCTCCTCGATTAGGCCGCGGATGCGTCCGTTTCTGCCAATCAGTCTGCTTCTCATTCTGCGAGTCTGGTTAGGCTGTCTGCCTACCCACTCTCGGATGTCGTACATTCTGAGGAAGATGTCGTCTTGAATCAGTTGCACGGCCCTGCTAGGAGCGAGTCCGCGGCCGATTGCAAGCACTACATCGGGCATCTTCATCCTGACAATTGGATCGGGTTCCTGCTCCCATTCTGCCGTCACCTCGCCAGTGCTAGAATCGATATCCAACTTAGCGCCACTGGCCTCCTCCAGCATCTTGCGAGTCTGCCCGCCCTTGCCTATCAGCACGGCTATTCGATTCTTGGGCACTCGCGCCAGTAGTTCCACGAGTGCGGCCGACCCGCCCACCCGCTTTAATCCCCGCCTGAGGCCCCAGAGACCTCTGGAACCGGGTCATCGAGCACTCTAGCAAGGCTCTCAGCCAAGTCCACATTGTTCCCCTGACGGTTAATCCACTCTACTATACGGGTGACATCGCGGACTAGGAATTCCTCGGCGCTAGGGTGCTGTCGAGTGACGCTCTGACCGGCGTCGATGACCCAAAGTTCGTCTTCTCTGAGTAGGATGTTATACTCGCTGAAATCAGCATGGACCAAATCGCACTTGTGCCAGTTGATAGCGATGAAATCAAGAAGTTCCTCGAATATCTCGTAGGGGTTGTCGACTGAGATCTCCTTGAGTCTCGGGCTTGGACCGTGATCATCACCGATATACTCCATCACGAGGACATTCTTGAGATTGTCAAGTGGTTCTGGAACTCTCAGACCGTGCTTCCTCATCCTATGCAGGTTACGGAACTCCTTGCGAACCCAGATGTTAACCAGTTCCCTATGCCGTCTCGAAAGTCCCTTGAACCTGGGATCTCCGTCGATGTACTTGGCTAGTCCCTTGAACACGGCGTTGGTGGTATGGAAAATCTTCACCGCGACTGGTCCGTGGTTGGTGGTGGCGTGGAATACATGGGCTTCCTTTCCACGGGCTATCGGATAGTCGATGGTCTCAATCTGTCCCTTCTGCATCAGTTTGTGTACAGCGAGCAGGGTGGATCGGTCGAATACCTGGTCGAAGACGCGTCTGTCAACCCATTCGTATTTCCCCTTGCCGAGGACTCCTTGCAGGCCGTCCTCGATCTCATTGAACATTCTCTTGAAGCGAGGTTCTGAAATCCACTCATGCTTCTTCTCGGCCCTCAGTAAAGCATCGACCTCTGGAAGGTCATCGTGCCCCTCATCCATGCTCTCACCCGAAGAACGAGTCGATGTCTTCCTCTGGCTCGTCAGACTCGGATGGAGTCTCTTCGATTATCTCGGGTTCGGGCTCCGGCTCGGACTCTTCTGCGGGAGCAGGTTCGGAGACTGGTTGGATTTCCAGATCTTCATTCTCAGACAGGTCGGTGACACCGAACAAATCCACAATCTCCGGGAGCACTCCCTTACGTGAGAGATACAGAGACTGGGTCTTGGTGTAACGCATGCAGACATTCGCCTTCTCGTCCTGGAAGTCCCAAGGCTGAACCACAATCAAATCGCCCTCGCGCACCCACTGGCGCCTTCTCATCTTGCCAGGAATCCTAGCAAGGCGACTCTCCCCATCCTCACATACCGCCTTGACTCTGCGACCGCCGAGAATCTGGTCGGCTATCGCGAACATCTCGTTGACCTTGCGGTTTGGGAGCGGTACGCGAATTCGGTCGCCTCCGGATTCGAGCTGGGCTAGGAGCTCAGCGTCGACCTTCTCCTCCCTACGGGCCATGGGGCCCGGTCGGTAGTCCCCTATGTGAAGTTGAGGTTGCTGTTCACAATCCTATCATGCTGTCCACGGCTGATGTCACTACATTGAGCAACCACTCGCTCATCGGGCCGATTCCAAATAGGAGAGTCAGGATGGCGCAAACTACTATCGCCAATCTGGGAGAAGGTGTATACCAATCGTCATGTGATTTGACTTCGTTTAGTGGAGAATCTGATTTGGGAGACTCAAAGAACATGACTAATCCGATTCTCAAGTAGTAGAACAGTGAGAGAGCACTGTTGAGAACAATGGCCACAGCCAACCAAAACAATGGGTCAACTCCGCCAGCCCAGTCGACTATCGTATTCGAAGCAACGTCACCGGTCCCAGCCGAAACTGAGACGATTCCATTAATCATCAGGAGCTTGGATAGGAATCCAGAGAGCGGTGGTACTCCGGCTAAGGAGAGCATGAAAACAAACATGGCCACACCAATTACAGGATCTCTCCGAGCAAGTCCATACAGGTCCTCGATTCTGTGACCTCCTCCTTCTGCCTCAAGCATAGATAGTACGAGGAATGCACCGAGCTTGAACAAGACCAGAATTAGCAGGTGGAAGACCACTGCAGTTAGAATCATCGAGGAAGTGGATGCGTCTGCTAGGCCCGAGCCTACGGCTGCCATTGCCGCGAGCATGTAGCCAGCGTGGGCTACGCTCGAATAGGCCAGAATCCTCTTCGGGTTGTCACTGGTCAGAGCAGCCAGATTTCCCCAAGTCATAGTGAGCACTGCGATAAGGGCAATCGTAAGCATCCAAATCGCCTGTCCAGATGGAGGCATGGTGACAATCAGCAGGAGTCTAATTAGAGCCACGAAGCCCATCGCCTTTGATGCGGTGGCCAATAGACCAGCAATTGGGGAGGATGCTCCAGAGTAGGCATCAGGAACAGCGAGATGGAATGGGGCTGCTCCGACCTTGAATCCGAAGGCGACCATCATCATGCCGACTCCAATGATTGCCAATGGGTCGTTGGTCTCCATGGCAGACCAAGAGGCTGCCAAATCAGCCATGTCTAGGCTGCCGCTCCAGATGTACAGCAGCGACATGCCGTAGATTCCAATCGCTGAGACTACGGATCCGACCATGAAGTACTTCATTCCAGCCTCGCCGCCGACGTCAGTCTCCTTGTGGAAGGCTACGAGGACGTAGGAGGATAGAGAAGCCAGCTCAAGGCATACGAAGAGCATGAACAGATTAGTCGCCATCGCCATCAAACTCATACCCAAACCTGTGGTAAGTAGGAGGATGTGGAAGTCGACTTGCCTGCGGTTATCAATCAGTGCAGAGACCTTGGAATCTGCAACTTCGTCGGTGTCCGAATCCAGAGGGGCAGCAGCCTTCGATTTGGCTGGCATCCTAGTAGAAGTTGCTACCGAAGCGAGAAGTAATGCGGATGTGAATAGTAGCGTGAATAACCTGCTAAATTCAGTTATCATTAGTGAGTTTCCTATCTCAAAACCTCCCTCAAGAGAAAACTCCTCGAGGTTATTCGGGTTGAAAGCGGAAAGGACGGTGAAACCAATGGCAAGGAATAGAACAACATTGGCTACTTGATTTGGAGCCCTAGGGTCGCCAGTTAGAGAAAATCTAGTTCCTCCAATTAGGATAGGTACCCTAGTTCGTGTGAGGGGGATGCGTATGGTAGCGTCACCCAGATTAGGTATCAAAATCAGCGCTACTATGCCTAGAAGCATCATTATCTCAGGCAGAAGCATTATTGTTGTAGTGAGATCAATATCAGTAAGTATCGAACTCATGGATTCCACCCCCTCGAATGCATAGCGTCGATGAGTGTCTCGACAGTGAGTCCCGAACTCCAATCAGACATCATGTCCCAGAAGATGAATGGCATGATTCCGAACAGGACAGTCATCGCTGCGAGCACGAGCATCCCGGCGTTCTCGTGCCATGTGATGTCACGAGGCTCCTCACCATGCATGGTGTCTGGTAGGATTCCCTTCTCCGGGTCGTTTGATTCGAAAATCGTCCTCTGCATAGAGGACAGGTAGTACACAGCGGTGATGATTAGAGTCAGAGCAGGTAGCAAAACGAGCCATCCGTAGGTCATCCAGAATGCGATCATTATCGCAACCTCTGCCACGAAGCCCGCGAGCAGAGGCAGCCCGAGGCTTGCCATCCAGCCTAACATCATGTGCGCGGCTAGCCACGGGCTGTGGTGGGCGATGCCGCGCATCGAGCCTATCTCGAGTGTGTGGTAGTGGTGTTTGAAGGCTCCAGCGACGGCGAACAGTAGAGGGCTGATGATGCCGTGTGCGAACATCATGAACAGGGCTCCGGCGATACCGAGCGGCTGCATGGTAGCTATACCAAGGAAGATAAGTCCCATGTGAGAAACCGATGAGTAAGCGACCATTCGCTTGAGATTGGTCTGCCCCATGCACACCCAGGCTCCATAGACGAGGCTGACCATACCGAGGAAGATGAGTAGTGGGACGAATGCGACCGTGGACTCAGGGAAGATGGTGACAGCAATTCTGAGGAAGCCGTAGGCGCCCATTTTCAGCATCACCCCGGCTAGTAGCATCGAGCCTGCCGTGGGTGCCTGCACGTGGGCGTCGGGAAGCCAAGTGTGAACCGGTACGCTTGGCATCTTGGTGGCGAAGCCTATCAGCAGCATCAGCCAGACCAAATGCCTCAGGCCTTCACTCGGAATCAGATTATCCTGCGCAGTCATCGCCACTAGGTCGAAGTGGTGGCCGGTCAGGCTGCCCAGACCGGTTATTGGGTCGGTGTGGAAGTACATCACAAGAATTCCAATGAGCATGATTACGCTGGCTGCGAAAGTGTAGATGAAGAACTTCATCGCAGCATATCTCCTGTCCTCTCCTCCCCACATCAGAATGAGCAAGAACATAGGAATCAGAGTCAACTCCCAGAAGACATAGAATACGAATAGGTCGAGCACTACGAAGACCCCGAGCAATGCACCCTCCATCACCAACAGCAGCGGGTGGAACAGGTGTCCGCGCTTGGCATCCCACTCGACAAGCATTGAGATAGGGATGAGTACAGCAGTGAGCCAAATCATCGGGAATGACAGGGCGTCTGCCCCGACCTTCCAAGTCACCCCAATGGAAGGAATCAGATCGATTGCATCGTTCTCCAGAACATATCCTCCATGGGTTATGTCGGTCCAGTCGATGCTGCCCCAGTGCCCTACGAATAGAAGAGTGGTAATCACAGCCACTGCTAGCGCGATGCCCATGCTGAGGTTTCTAGAGACCCTTGTGAGACTCTCTGCCTGAGAGCCGGGTAGGATTTGAGGGAGTATGAGCAGTAGCAGACCAGCGAAAAGTGGCAGGAGTGTGATTACTGATAGGGGGTCGTCAATCACGCACTCACCCCCCATATTAATGCGAATATCGAGAGCATTCCGACTGCAGCCATCATGATGTAATCACGCGTGCTTCCAGTGGTAACGCTGCGTACTGAAACGGACCCGGAAGCCGAGTTAGACTCAATCTGCTTGATGACGCCGTCGATGATATTCTTGTCGAACCAGGCCGAGAACGATGCGAAGGGGATGGCGGTTTTGGCTACTATCCACTCGTACAGGTCGTCGAAGTACAGTCTTCTCTGCAGAGCCTCGGCCAACTGGGAGTCAGCCAGTTCGGAGACATCCTGAGAACCGAATTTGCTTGATAGGTTAACTAGCCAGTCTACGAATGGGTTTGCCTCGGCTCCAGCGGCGAGTCTTCCACCGTGTACGCGCGAAGCCATGACTGGTCCGATGATAGCTGCAAGTAGTATGGTCGTCCAACCGATGATTCTGAGTTCATTATCATCAGGCAAAAAGGCGTGCTTGAGTGTGTCTAAAACGCCATGCATTGCGAGATGATCCTTCTCTCCACCTAGATAGTCGACTGCACCGAGCAGAGCGAGTAGGAAGCCGCCGATTGCAGTGAACAGCGTGAGGATGATTAGTGGCTCCTTGATCCAAGGCGTACTCTCGTGGACGTGTTCTGCCACATCCGTCTTCGGAGAGCCAGCGAAGGTCATCAGCCACATGCGGGTCATGTAGAATCCTGTCATCCCTGCCGTCGCTAGGACGAGGATTGCCGGACCAAGCATCATCGGCTCCTTGTGCAGGCATGCCAGCCAAGTCTCGGCGATGATGCCTTCCTTGGACCAGAAACCGCCAATCAGCGGAATCCCAATGATTGACATCGAACCGAACATCATCGCGGTAGAAGTGACTGGCATCTTTGAAGCCAGACCGCCCATATTGCGCATGTCCTGCGGGTCGAAGTCGTGGTCGTCGTGGTGCAGGTGATGGTGGGCGTGGTGCACCTCGTGGATGACCGAGCCGCTCGCCATGAATAGCATGCCCTTGGCCATGGCGTGGTTGAACAGGTGGAACATCGAGGCTCCGATGACGAAGTATCCAGCGTGGTACTCACCGAGGTTCAGGAATAGCAGTCCTGCACCCAGTCCAGTGAAGATGTACGCTAGCTGGCTCATCGTCGAATATGCGAGTACTTTCTTGATGTCGTTCTGTACAAAGGCAATGGCTGCTGCCATGAAGGCGGTGATACCACCTATCCAAGCGACGATTAGTGCGAAGTCCTCGAGACCGGCCACACCACTGACATGAACATCCACGAATGGTACCATTCGGAACACTAGATACAGTCCGGCGTTAACCATCGTAGCAGCATGGATGAGGGCTGACACAGGAGTCGGGCCCTCCATTGCATCTGGCAGCCAGACGTGAAGTGGGAACTGAGCCGACTTGCCCACTGCTCCGATGAACAGCATTAGCAGGGTCCAGTTGAGATCGGTTGAGTCGACTAAGGCCCCACCGACTCCGGTCGACGGGTCATCGAAGATGACCGCGAAATCAAGCGAGCCGTAGATGTCGTACAGCATCAGCAGTCCGACCATCAGGAACACATCGCCTACTCTAGTCGTCAGGAAGGCCTTCTTCGCGGCTACCGCCGCGCTGTCCTTCCAGTAGTAGAAGCCAATCAGTAGATATGAGCATAGACCCATAATCTCCCAGAAGATGAACAGCCACAGGAAGTTGTCAGCCAGTACCATGCCGAACATTCCGATAGCGAAGAGTACAAACTCTCCGTAGAAGCGGTGGTTGCTGTCCTCGTTAATCGGGTCCGTGTTCATGTATCCAAGACTGAACCAGCAAATCAGGAAGCAAAGGAAGGTAGCGACAAATAGCAGCATCAGGCTAACTGGGTCGAGCCAGACACCCACACCGATGTCAGCGAATCCAGAACTTACATCCCAGTGGGTACCATCGTAATGGAGTACATCGAAGGTGAGCCAGGAGAACGGTTCGACAACTGAGTTCATCTCAAAGTGGGCTGAACCTGCAATGTAATCGTACACTATCCATAGCGCGATAATTAGTGAGCTGGCAAGTGCGCCAAGACCGAAGATTCCTCCTTCCTTGAAGCGGTTCTTCCATGTCTCGTTGCCATTGTAGACCTGTCCTGCCACGAGTATGGCTGGGAAGGTGAGCAGAGGTATGACGACAATCAGGAAAGCAGCTTCTACCGATTCCCAGCCCAGTGCAGCCAAGAGGGGGGCAACTAGGACGAACGGGATGATTGGGGTCAGTAAGTTCCATTCGTTACCCGAATCAGCCATCTAATCACCTCAGTTCTTCAGTATGTTCGCCTCGTCCAGAGAAATTGTCTCCTGAGTGCTGTAGAGAGAGAGTAGGATTGCCAGTCCGATCGCTACCTCAGCGGCTGCAATTGCGATTGCAATCGCTGTGAAAACCCAGCCATCCACATCGCTGTAGTGAGTGGCCCCGGCCACGAAATTGAGATTGGCAGCATTGAGCATGACCTCAATGCACATCAGAACCACAATCGCGTTCTTACGGGTGAAAGCTCCGAGCAGTCCGATGAAAAACAGAATAACTCCCAGACCAACAATCCAACTGGTCTCAATCATTGATCATCACCCTCAAGATCCCAGATTAGATTGGCCAAACGCTCGTCACGAACTAGATAAGATGCCCCAATCATTGCCATAGCGAGAAGAGCGCCGAGGACGATGGTGGCAACCGACCACTCTGCGAAGATCGAGACTGCGAAATCCACTGTTGTAGGTGGAGTTCCTCCAGACTCGCCCCACATCGGGTGAGACATCACCTCAGAGAGTAGAATCAGCAGGAAGGCGAAAACTCCGAGTTGTGCGAGGGCAGAAAGTACTCTCATCAGGCATCCTCCTGAATCTGCTTACGAGTCAGCATGACGCCGAACTGCACAACTAGCATCACTGAGCCCAAATAGACCAGAATCTGGATGGCAGCTAGCATCTCAGCTCCAGCCATCACGAATACACCGGCCACAGCGAAGAAAGTCAGCATCAGCGAGAGCAGTGAATGTGCCACTCTACGTGCATAGACGCAGCCCAATGCTCCGCCGATGGCCATGGCGGACAATATGAGAAACACCAGGGCTTCGAAATCCAATTCCATGCCTATGCCTCCGCAGCCCTGGCGGCCTTTCTCTCGCGCTTCTTCAGTTCCTTCTCGGCGCGCTTGGCCAGTTCCATGTCGACTCTTTCTTGGTGCACTGCTGGAAGGACTCTGGTCCTACTGGCATCGAACCAAAGGTCCTGCCTGGTGAATCCGGACATTCCGTCATACTCGTTGGTCATGAAGAATGACTCGAACGGGCAGGCTTCTGCGCACAGGCCGCAGAACATGCACCTGCCGATGTCGATCTGGCCCGACACTATGTCCTGCTCTGCTGGTGTGAGAGTACTGGAGTCGATGGTCTCGACTCCCTTACCGTCTGACCAACTAATCGTAGCCTTGTCTCCTGACAACTCGATGATCTCGCCGAAGTCATACTGCTGGGGTGCGTCAGTATGAGAATTCACTAGGTCAAAACCCTCAGCGATATCTTCGAAATCTTCTTTCTTCCTAGCGGCGAAGCCGCCTTCCTCAAGCTCACTGCCGTAGCCATGCCACTCATCGCCCTCCTCGGAGGTATCGAGCACGTTTACTCTGACTTCCGAAGTCATGTGCAGGCAGTCATTGGGGCAAATTCTGACGCATGCCTTGCATGCAGTACATGTTTCCCAGATGATTCCGATTCTCCCATTGTAGTTACCCGGAACGAAAAGCCATGGCTCGAGGTCCTCAAGCCTCTCGTAAGGATACATAACGGTCACAGGTCGCTCTAGGAACGGCATGATTTCGCTCGTCTCTCTGTCAGCGGCGAACTTCTGCCAAAGAGTAGGGTGGTCTACACCTACTCTCTCTCTGGTGGTAGGGTCGACCATGGATGCTGACTTACCGTGGTAGTCGTTTCTCAGGAAGCCTAGGCTGCCTAGGAATGGCACCGTCCTGAGGGCTGTCTTCAGTGTCATCCACATTGGGCGGATGACTAGGTTCCTGAAGTTGGGAGTCGCGTGTGGATGCCCAGTATTTGCTCTGTAACCCATCAAATCAACTCCTAGTCCCTGTGGCTCCCTGGTGATGCTTTGATCACTGCTTGAGTGCTGTACGGCCTGCGCTGAATCTCCAGCGCCTCCTTGTCCTCATCGATGGCCAGTATAACGAATATACCGCCAGAAACCGCTGTAATTGCGATTGGAATCAGAATGTTCCACGGGCCGCCATCCCAGAACAGCAGTCTGATTGCGATGGCGAATACCAAATTGAGCAGCGAAAGGGGTAGAAGATATCTCCAACCAAACTCGAGAATTTGATCTGTGCGGACCCTGTGTAGGGATGCGCGAATCCAGACAAAGACGGCGAACAGGGCCCATGCCTTCAGCAGGACCCAGCCGACTCCTGGAATCAGCGAGAGGCCGAACTCCACCATGCCACCTACCCAAGGCAAGTCGGCTAGGGTATGCTGGAAGGGCGCCTCCCAGCCACCGAGGAAGAATAGGGCAAACAAGATGCAGGCGGCGTACGAGCGCATGTACTCGGCTGCGAACATGAGTCCCCATCGGATTCCTCCGTACTCTGTCCACCAGCCCTCGACAAGCTCGGCCTCGGCCTCGGGCATGTCGAAGGGGATTCTCTCGACTTCAGCGATCATGGTGACGAGGAAGAGAAGTGCACCTAGAGGCATCATGAAGATGTTCCAGACATTGCCCTCGTCTCTTCCTATCTGGAAGTCTACAATCTCGATGATATTGAACGAGCCGCTGAGGACAGCTACGCCGAGTACCGTGATAAGAAGCGGAATCTCATAGGCAGTGAGTTGGGCCGCCGAGCGCATTCCTCCAATGAGTGTGTACTTGTTGTTGGAAGCCCAGCCGGCGAAGAACACGCCCAAGGGGGCAACGCCGAATATTGCCATCATGAAAATGAGTGAAAGTTCTGGATTGGCCGCATAGATGTGAGGCCCGAATGGCACGAATGCGAACACCATGATTGTAGTAGATAGGATGATGACGGGGGCTACCTCGAAGACCACTTTGTCGGCATCCTTAGGAACTATGTGCTCCTTTGTTGCGAACTTGAAGAAATCAGCGAAGGCCTGGAAGAATCCGGGCAACAGGAACCAGTAGCCGTGGTAACTCCTGTTGTTGACTCTAGATACGGTCTCCAACTCGTGCGAATTGCCCCATGTCTTGTTGAGTGCACCTATTCCCCAGCCGATTGGTGCTCCGATTCCGAAGGGCAGTTTGTTCCACCACTCTCCTGCAGTAACGCCACTCTCTCCGACCCAGACGCTCCTCAGAGTGGTCGTAGCACCGAGCCTGTCCATCAAGCGACCGATGAACTTCCTCTCGATGTATGGAATAGCCAACATCGTTGTCATCATCATGCCGAAGACTACTGTGCACATGATTGTGGCATTCATGAAAGACTCCAGAGCCGGCTGGATGCTGGCGAATCCGTCTTGCATGTTGAAGATTGGACCGATTGTAATCGAATTGGGCCATGCCCAAGTACTCGGAATTGTGACCTGCAGATCGATATCTTCGGATGGCATCAGGTCGTGCACGTTATCCATAGACCAACTGGTGATAGACTCGGTCCAGCCGACGATGTCCAACCAATCGTTGCTCGTCATGCTCTCACCTGTCAGTCTCCCCGATACAAGGATCGAATGAACCCATAATCGCTGGGATGTCCGCTACCTTGTAGCCAATCATGCACTTGGCTGCGAATGGAATCGTGATGAATATCGGAGAGCGGATAGAGACTCTGTACGGCTGCTTTCCTCTGCCTTCTCCTCCTCCTGCGATGTAGAACATCGACTCGCCTCTGCTGTCCTCAAAGTGGTGTGCTCCAGTGGTTCCCTCAGGAGCCCGGCTCGGAGCCTTGGCGAGAATCATCGGGTCCTCCGGCTCATAATGCGTGTCGGCTCCACCGGGAATCTTGTCGAGCGCTTGCAGGGCCAGCGATGCGCTGACTCTCATCTCCTCGATTCGGACCCTGTAGCGGTCGTAGCAATCTGCTCCCTTGATTGAAGAGCGCTCGACCGGAGCAGACCAGTCTAGTTCACTGTAGACTGAGTAAGGATGAGCCCAGCGAACGTCGTAGTTTACCCCGCCAGCTCTCAGATTCGGTCCGGTTACACCGTGGTTGACCATCTCCTCGGGCTTGGCGTAGCCGACTCCCTGACTACGGACGAGGAAGATGGTGCTCTCGTCGTAGAGTGCCTCATACTCCTGAATCCTGTTGAGGAATAGTTTGAGTTTGGCGCGGGCTCGCTGTGCGAAGCCGTAAGGCAGGTCGCGCTTGACGCCGCCGACTCTAGGGAAGTTGTAGTGCATCCTAGAGCCGCCTAGTTCTTGCAGTAGATCCATCATCATCTCGCGCTCCCTGAGGCACCAGACCATAATCGACAGATTGCCGATATCCGGACCATATGCACCTAGCCACATCAGGTGGCTGGCGATACGCTGAATCTCGATGGCGATAAGTCGGATGTACTCCGCTCTCTCTGGGACCTCTACCTCGAGCAAATCCTCCGCCGCGTAGATGTATGAGTGTGACCATGTGTTGGCGCTAGCGTAGCACAGCCTATCGCAGTAGGTCGTAATCTGGGTGAAGTCGCGAGCCTCGCAAATCTTCTCTACTCCGCGGTGGATATATCCCAGATCAGGCTCGGTGTCGACGACGGTCTCTCCGTCGACTTTTACCTTGAGTGTCCATAGACCGTGGGTCATAGGGTGCTGAGGACCCATGGAAATCCACATCTCTGCCATATTCTCACCTCACTTTATCTTGCCAACATCCTCGGGCTTGCGCATGAAGCCCTGAGAGTCGTCGTACATCTCTTCGAATCCGTGATACCTCAGGTTGTGCTGCTTCTGGAGGGGGTGATATCCCCTAGGGGTCTCGTGCGGCAGAAGCACTCGCCTCATTCCCTCATGACCATCGAAGTCTATGCCTACTAGGTCCCAAGTCTCCTTCTCGTTCCAATCCGCCCCAATCCAGATGTCTTGGACCGAATCAACTGAGGGAGTTCTCGAATCTGCGAGATGGACATGGATTTCAATTTCTACAGGAGTTCCGAAACCCCTGACAGTCGAGGGGTTGACAATGATGGGTTGGACCACGCCATCATGTGAAGGCGGGTCCCTGACGCCAGTTCTCAGCAAGTGGTAGACGACTTCCCACTTGCGGTCGTCGTCTCGCTCTGGCCAGTGAATCCCGGTAATCATCGAGCAATGATCAACAGCGTGGTCAGAGTACAACTTCTCTGCCAGACTTCTCCAACTCTCAGGAGACGAGTTAGCGACTACCACGTTGCGAGGATGTGTTCCGCTTGTGCGTTCTACTAGTTCTACCTCGACTCCGTCCAACTCCGAAATCGAGTTGACTATGACCTCAGCAGCATTCTTCTGGACTGCGGTTGAGACTATCTTACCCATTGAATCACCTCACTCGTCACCGATGATTACTGGAGCATCTGACTCGGGCCTGACATCATCCACATCGACGCCGATACGGATGATTTTCTGACGGAGTTTGTCGAAGCCGTCGATAAGCGCCTCGGGCCTAGGGGGGCAGCCGGGGATGTAGACATCGACTGGAATCACGGTGTCGACTCCCTCGAGAACATTGTATGACTGGAAGTAAGGTCCCCCTGAGATTGCGCACTCGCCCATGGCGATACACCACTTGGGTTCGGGCATCTGCTCCCATAGCCTCACAATCGGGTCTGCGAACTTCTTACTGATTGGGCCGTTCACCAGAAGGACGTCGCATTGTCTCGGGCTCGATCTGAAGAAGACGCCGAAGCGCTCAGCATCGAATCTGCTCGCTCCTGCTGCTGCCATCTCAAGAGCGCAGCATTTGATTCCTAGATGAAGTGGGAACAGGGACTTTCTCTGGCCCCAATTGAATACTCGGCCCGCTAGGACTCCGATTACGTCCTTCATCCGACTCGCCTTGAGCGCCTCGTCAGTAACATCGCCTACAACATCGACCAACATTCTGCTATTGAAAACCGAGTAATTCTGTCCGTCTTCTGTCATAATCCACCTCAGATGTATATTCTCCCTCGCTTGCGGAAGACATGCCACACTCCTAGACCCATTAGGACGGTGAAAACAGTGAGAGTGGCGAGAGCTCCAATCATCTCGCTGTCAGCCATGCCATCTTGGATTGCGATGACTCCGCCGAAGGCGAGGAACATGAATGCGATATCGAACACGAGGAAGATGATGGCATACCAGTAGTACTGGAAATGGAAGTTGATGTGGGCCTCTCCCAGAGGCTCTGCACCGCACTCGTAAGTCGAGTCCCTGCGAAGGTACAGACTCTGGTCGGTCTCGTATCCGGGCAGCAGCCACGAACGCATCTTGGTAGGGTCATTGGGTGATTTCCTCGGTCTGAGCAACTCGGCTGCGATGAAACTACCAACGGGAAATCCGATTCCCACCAAGGTCATTACAGCCACAGCGACATAGGCTTCGGGAACTGTAGACATAGGTTACACCCGGCGGTCCCTATGGGACCGACGGGTCATTGCACCTGAATAGGGGCAATAAGCCTATCCGGACGGAAATCCGGAGTATCGGTCAGTCATCGAACTGGTTTTCCAACACTTCGGCAATTCTTCGGTTCTCGGCCCGAGAACGGAAGAACAACACGATGACTAGAATCGAACCTAATACGATTGAGCCGTAAACTAGCATCTGAGTCGCTTCCTCGGAGAGTCCAATGAAAGTCGAAGGCATTACTGAGGTAACTTCCAGATCTATCGGCTCACCTGCTACAGGGAGTCCCTCGGGCTGTACGGTCACAGTGAATCTGTAGGTGTCGTCTTCGAGCAAATCACTGGGAGGTGTGACACTGACCTGGACCTCTCTAGTCTCACCTGGGGCCAGTTCGAATTCATCGAAATCGACATTCACCGCCCACCCTCTCAGAGATTCGCTCGAGAGCACCTCGACATCCTCCACTACATTGCCGTGATTAGTGATAAAGAGTGTGAAATATGCCTTGTCTGGGTACTCTGCGCTCTTTGTGTCCTCTCCCTCAAGAGTGAATCTCAAATCGTGTACAGTCATAATCTCGACGACTATGTCCACCGTAGTCTTCTGTGCTGTGTTCTTCTGCGAAGATGCGCCGACCTCAATAACACCAGAGACTCCGTTTGCTACTCCCTCAGACACTTCCAAATGAACCTCTAGAAGGACTCTCTCTCCATTTCCAATTGAGAAGGTGCCTTCAATCTCGACTCCCTCTACAGTCATCGACCTGAGGACAGAGGACTCCATACCTGAGACGGTGATTACAGCGGTGTCACCACCGGGATAGTCGCCAGTGTTCTCGACCCAGAACGCGGTAGTAATGGTCCCCCCTGGAGGCAGGGTTGCCTGAATCTGATCAGGTATCTCTCCGGGGTTCTGTGGAGAGATTGCCATGGCGTAATTGTAGTTGGACACTACGACAGTTACTGTGTGCTCATCCGCTACATTGGTGCCGTAAATCGCTATTCGAGCTAGGACGCTTGCTGAATCCGCATCCTCCTCTCCTTCCACCAGCACATCGAGGTATACCGTCTGCCGCTGTCCGGGGTCGAGTACAATCTGCGTGATTGCATTGCCCTCGGAATCAGAGAAGGAAGATTCCCACATAGGCGAGTTGCAACCAGTCTGATCATTGGGGTCGCAAGTCTGCAACTTGAATGTATCTTGGATGTTGCCGGAGTTGGTGACCTCGATTGGGAACTGGACTGTCTGATCAGAGCGTCCGGTCTGCTGAGTGGAGAGTATAGAGGTCGTTACACTGTGCTTGGCAGCTACCGAGACGGTGAGGTCCTTGGAGTCGTAGGGTTCGCTACCTCCTCCCCTTCCAACTGTGAAGGAAATCACGGTATCCTCGACTGCGCTAGCATCCTCGGGAACAAAGACCTCGGCAGTGACAGTCTCTCTGTTGTTTCCTGAGTTAGCACTGCCGACGGTCACGGATGTTTGGGAGAATGAAACCTGCCAACCTGGAGGGAGTCCTACTGCTCCCACAGACATGGTCTCCATGCCGTTACCCTGATTGGTAATCTGGACAGACAGGGTATCAGATGAACCGGGCTCGACATTGTTCAGTTTGTTCTTGCTCAGAGAAAGAGAGGCGTCGTGACTCTGGCCCACCGTGACTGTCAGAATCTGCTCGCAGCCCACAGAAGTCCCGGCACGACCCTGAATCTTGATTCCGACTTGGGTTCCGGACTCGACCGAATCATCTGGGGCTACACTGAACGTGAACGTATGGCTGTCTTGCGACCCTCCTGGCTCTGAGAGAAGTTTACTCAGCGGGTTGTCGAAGTCGATCCACCCTGAAATGTCATGATCTGAGTTCTGAGCCTGAGCGTTTGCGGTGACTGTCCATTCGGTATTTCCAATGTTCTCGACCTCAAATGAATTGGTGGCTGAGTCTCCGGGATCGAGGCTATGTGAGGTGAACTGCAGATTGGGGTCGCACTCTTTTCGCTCGGGTACCTTGAGAGTCAGAGTCAGGTTATCCTCGGCCTGATCAGCAGCATTAGGGTCGTTGGTCACAGTAGCCCTGAGGATAAAGCAGTGGTCGCCGGCTTCGGTTGAGCTTCCATCGGGGATATCTACCGTGACTTCGACAGTCTCAGTGTCCTCTGGTTCGAGTTGCACTACTTGTGGATCTACTGTGGCATCCAGTGTATCTGACTCGCAATCACTGTCTGAGGTCATCTCCAGTTGTACATTCGCCTGTTGCTCTCCATTGTTTTCTACATCCACATCCCAAGTCACGCTGTCTGATCCAGTGGTATCTCCGTCGTAGGTCTTGAGTTGCTCATCGGTCGACAGGCTAACAGAATACAGACCTCCTCCATCTCCGGCTGAGGTGGTCACCGTTACATCGTCATTGGCTGGAGTGCCCACGCCGGTCCCAGTCGCCTGAGCGTTCACCGTGGTCTCGCATTCTCCGTCGGCTTGGTCATTAATCGAGACCGTCAGAAGGACTGTCTCGGAGCTGCCTTCGTCGACAGAAACCTGGAAGGTCTCCAGAGTGGAGGTGAAGCCATTACAATCGTTGCCTTGCTGGGTGCTCAATGAGACGGTGATATCCTCATCCCCATCGTTTGTCACAATGATGTCATACTCAGCGTCATCATCTGTAGTCGCCTCTTGGGCAGTAGGACTGGCTGAGAGGGCCACTGACACCTCTGCAGAGGCTAGAGGAGAAGTCAGTGAGATGAGTAGAATCGCTACCAGAACGGGGGTCGACCTGTTGTGACTCATAGGAACTCCGAGAATATCGTCCCTCTAAGGACTTCGGGCCACGCGACCCCGTAGGGTCGCGATTCACTTAGGCTTCGATTAACTCGTCAGATGGGGCGTCACAGTGCAGGCAGTTGCCCATTGAAACCACATCGCATCCAGCAACCTGTCCCGCTCTGTGGTATCTAGCGCCACACTCTGAGCAAGCCCAAGCCTCTCCAATCGCGATATCTCCACTACAGATCCAACAAGGGATTCCACTGGTATCCTTCTGTTCATTTTCTGCCAATCCTAGCGAGTCTGCAATTCGATTCAGAGAATCAGAGTTCAATAGGCTAGGGGGGTCATCTCTGCGAGTGTATAGATAGGTGCCGCCAGCAATCAAGGCCATTGCCACCAGAGCTATCAACAGCATCTCAAGAAATGAGGAATCGTCTGCAACTACGGCTGGTAGGACATCGATTTCCAGAGATGTAGAGGATCCTTCGACAATACCCTGAGCATCGGCGATACTGACAACTAGAGTTCCGTCGCTACCAGAGTCTGGGGTGAAGCCTACCTGAAGGGTTCTGATTTCGCCAGGCGCCAGATTCAGGACTATGCCATCAAGAATCAGCGGGTTCCATCCATTTGGCCCTGTTACCTGTAAGAGGTCCGAAATCTGTGAGTTCCCGGTATTCTCTAACTCAATCTGCAGGGTCGCTGGGTATCCCTCATGGGCAGTTGCTTGAGAAATGAGTCTCCAAGTGACTCTGTCTACCTGATCCACGATTAGAGAAATGGGGTAGCTTACTACAACTCCCTCTCCTTGCATGACTAGTCTGATTTCTGGTTCGGTTCCAGCCTCGGCTGACAGGGGAATGATGACTGTACACCAGATCGTAGAGCTTGCTCCAGGCGCAAGCGTCGAAGGTGCTGTGCAAGTTGATTCCCAATCCTCATCGGGAACCTCGATGTGAGTCTCGGGCCTCCAGGTAGTTGAGCCGGAATTTGTTACGGTCCAAGCGAGGTCGAAGCCGAGGCCACCGACGGGATGGTTGGGTATACCAAGGGGATGATTTGCCGAAGTCCCATCTGGTAGGGCTATCTGATAGAACTCCAATACCGGAATGGCTCCCGATAGCACATTCAGAGTCCTGTTCCAGTCGAAAGAGAAGCCATCCTCGGTGGCGAATCGAATCTCCAATTCTCCGCTGACCGCAGCCCCATTCCCTTCAAGGGTCAACTGTACTGTAGTGGATTCGCCCGCAGCGACAGCGATTGAGTCGAGTCCATCGGTCACTGACCACCCCCCTGGTATACTCCTGAGGTATGGTTGTAGGTCGAGTAGTCGGTTACCATGATTGGAGATCTCAAAATCAATCTGCAGTAAAGCATCTGGTGATACCTCTTGCTCCGCACCCCCGGAAGCAGGAGAGGTACTGACCTCATCTATTTCCATCACAACAAGAGAGATGTCTTCGCTCCAGGAGTCAGCGCTGACGCGAGAGTGTATGATGATGGCAGCATCGAAGATGTTGCCGGCAGGAATCATCGCACCAGGAGGATTGATTGTGATATCAATCGGCTTTCCTGCATCCTTTGCGAGCGTACCTGTGGATCCATGAGATGATCCAACGAAGGTTCCGAGGGAATCCAAGCCGAGATGCCAACCTGATGGAGATACCAGTTCGACGTCATATCCCTGAGCGCCATTGCCCTCGTTGAAGATTAGAATCTGCATTTGAGTTGGCTCTAGAGGGCTGACTAGGAACTGTTGACCCGGCATGACTATGTCAACTCCCGCCAGTATGGGTACGTCGAAGTACAGTGTCAGTTCGGAACTCACATTGTTCTCGATATCTGTGCCCGTAACTAGCATCCTGTAGAGCCCGGGTGGTGGCGGGGCTGGATGAACCATGGTAAGGCTGACTTCCTCAATCTCGGCAGGGTCCAGATTGAAGGTGTTAGAGGTGAATGAAGTGAACCAATCATACTCTAGCCCATCCTGTATTCTGATTGGATCTGTTACCTCGATGGTAGCATTGGTCTCCAATAATGCAGTGTTCATCAGAGACAGTACCCATGTTGTGGAACTGTCTGAAGTATCGGTCAGAGTCTTAGTCTCTTGATGTGTGGAAACCCTGACTCCTGGGACACTGACAATTACAGTCTGCAACAGATAGTTGTTCGATTCGGACGATTCCTCGACCAGTCCGCTTGGGTCAATGTGGAATGTCAACTCCACCTCCCCCTCCTGCGATGGAGTCCAATTCCATACCAATTCAGTCGATTCACCCGGAGACATGCTCAGTTGCTGTGTGCCTAGAAGATCGATGTCCGCCCTAGCAATCACCGAAAGGTCTGCAACAGATCCCGCCCCCTGATTCTTGACCACGACGGATATATCGACATTCTCACCAACCTGAGGTATCGGAGTGGAAATCTGGAAGGAATCCTGCACGAAAGTAGGATCGGGAGTCAAGTCGTTAACATTGACACCTCTTACAGCTAGCGAGTATGGCTGCCAACTCCTTCCCCCTCCATGCTGTGCATCCCTGACTCTTACTGTCCAAGTCCCTGTAGCGGCATTGTCGATTAGAACGACCTCTACATTGTTGGTGGAGTCCTTGGTTCCTCCAGTTACTGAGCGTCCGTTGACGAAGGCATTGCCCTTGTAGGAGAGTTGTCCATTAGGAGAAATCACCTCCAAGTCGAGATCGTTTCGCAACTGCGTGGAAGATGATGTAGAGCCTGGATAGTCCGACCAAGTAAGAACTACCTTGAGTGGTTCTCCCGCTCTAGTTACATCAAAACTGTAATCGCTGACTTGGCCACTTGAAAGTCGGGTCCTGTCATCGACGAATATCCCGACATCACTGTCTGGAATCAGAGAATTAGCGAGGTTCAATCTGCCCCATCCCTCGTCATCATTAGGAATGTCTCGAGCACCCATGTCCTGAGCACCTAATATCAGCAGTCCCTTGATCAGTGATCCTTGGGGGGCGGGTCTGCTCGTTACTTCCATTAGATATTCTCGGACAAGAACGGCTGCTCCTGCCGCAGCGGGTGTAGCCATCGAGGTTCCACTGTATTCCAAGTACCAATTGTTGCTCCATGAACCTTCAGCGCTACTGGCCTCCTGAGACTTGCAGGACCTGACATAGTCGCCGGGTGCCACTAGGTCGGGCTTGATTCTGCCATCGTCGGTCGGACCGCGGCTGCTCCAGTAGTACATCTCATCGGGGGCCCCGCTGTAGCGATTCTTGTGGCCGCCAACGGTAATCACATTCTTCGCAGTACCTGGAGGTGATATTCCCGATTCGCGGTCATTCCCTGCTGCGAACAATACCGACATTCCTTCGTATGTCCAGTATTGATCCCATGTCGAGGTTCTATCGTCTGCATCTTCTGACTGGGTAGAGTAGGCGCCTCCTCCGGAGCCTGACCCCCAACTGTTTGTATGCAGTCTGGCCCCTCCATTGTAGGCCGAATTGAGCATGCTGTTGATTCCATAGCTGTACAACTGGCCGGTGTCGTCATCCTCCATTGCCTGAAAGTACAACTCTGCCTCAGGCGCCATTCCTTGGTAGGTTCCGCCGCTGCGCGAACCATCACCCAGTACGGTACAGGCCACGTGAGTTCCGTGTCCGTCGCTGAGGTCAGCGGTAGAGGAGTCACCGGGCGTCACGGACGTCAGAGTAGCCACTCTACCTGTGAAGTCGCCGTGGTCGTCATCGAGGCCCGAGTCTCCAACCGCAATCTTCTGGCCGCTGCCATTCAGACCGGTGATGAATGTCGTCTCAACCGCATTAATTCCCATGTTGTTCCTAGCTTGGTCGTTGTGCAATACCAAGACAGGCATGGGAGCGATGTAGGCAACCGATGGGTGTCTGATGATGTCGTCGAGGTGCTGAGTCTGGATGGAGCCCCAAAGCCTGCCTTGTTCGGGCGACCAAGGATCAGAGAGCCAAATTGAAGCATCTGAAAGTGAGTCCTTGAGTCCTAATCCGGGTTTATCGTGTCGAACGAGTTCGGTGTCCTTCCATCCGACTACCTCAACCATCACCTCTATGTTTTCCGAAACCATTCTCAGATCAGGATGAGCGAGCAGACCGAACGGGACCTCGTGGACTGCCACCACCTCATGAAGTCCGGAAATGTCGAGTAGGGTCTGTGGTTGGGCCTGAATCAGAAAACCTGAGGGAGGGATGGTGGATCTGATTTCTACATCAAAGGCATCCTGTATAGCCAGTCTGGCGTCCCAAAGCCCAGTCTGACCATCTACTATTGCGATAGCCAAATCGGTTCTATATTCGTCCATAGTCGAACTCATCTCAGTGCTTGGCAGCAATCCCATCTCGGTGTAGACTCCTATGCTAGAGTCAGCGCGGTTGGCTCGTAGGTCCTCAAAGCCGTTGGAAATCACTGGGGCGCCGAGATCCTGTATGCTATCTGGATCAGGTGAGATCTCGACCCTCTCTGAGCTGTGTCTAAGCAGCGTCTCATCGCCTGAGGAGGAGTCGGGCTGTAGTGGTGAGTAGGATAGTAGTAGTACTGCCAATACCAGAACCACTGAACGCTTGTGCATGGGTTTCGCCTGAGCGGGCCCGATTTGAGCGTATGGGTTCTACGAACCCATGCTGAGTCGTCTCTCTACAGGAAGTGGAACGAGGACCTGTCAAAGAACAGCTCCATTGTCCACTCGCCAACATCGTGAGTCCATCTCTCACTTCTCTCAGAGTCGTATGAGACGTAGTACAGGATAACCTCAATCGTATAGTTCTCCCACACAGAAGCACCGTCGATTAGCAACTCCAGTTCATCCCCTGATACAGATGAGTGAGCCGGTAGCGAATCCCTCGAGAAGTCCTGTCTGCCTACTTCCATTCCGTCCGAGTCGATGAAACGGATACTCAGGTCAACGTTCTCTATCGCTCTGCTTCCATCGTTGCCCAGTTCCACTAGCACCACGTGGCCGGGGCCTCCCTGACGGTAAACGACATCGACGGCAACTCTATCGTAAGGCACCACCCAGGCCACGACGAACAAACTAGCAGCAAGCATCAGCAGGACAGCGATTGATGCGAATACAACTCTGGTCGGTGAGACATGCTTTCTGGCGCTGTCCTCTATCTTATCGAGAACCTCGTGCGCGAGTAGAGTATCTGCGTCCTCCTCAGTCTGATCTCCCATCCTCTCCAACAGTCCCATTCAGTCACCTCCCATGGTAGTAGCCAGTACCGTGAGTACTGCCGAGGAGAACGGCTCGATTACCATCAGATGCTTGTTTGAGTCTCCCATTCCCGGAACCATGTTCAGCATCGACAGATCGGAGGCCATCCCGTTAACGCCCATTGTTGTCCCAGTGGGAAGACCCCCTGAGAACTGGGCGTCGAGAAGTACGCCTCTGAGGTCGAACTCGGTGTCATCTACTGTAGCAGATGCACGAGCAGAGGCGATTATACGTCCTCCTTGGACATCATCAATCTCAATCACGCTGTAGAACGGTCCTAGCAGCTCACGGACGTTTATCGTCGCTCTCTGTAAGTTTTCACCGAGGGCTTCTAGCTCCTCTAGCACGACTGGGGGGGTAGCCGGGATGTTGCTCATGCGCACGTAAAGTCTCTCGACTCCTTGGCCGCCAGAGCGAATGGATAGTCCATAGGACTCAGTCATCTTGATTGACATGAAATCGGTCATTCCCTCGGCTAGGAGAACCACATCGCCCTTCTTGTTGATTGCCTTGCCGAAAGCCTCGATGTACAATGAAGCCCCTTCCATAGAGGCCCTGAACTCCAAAGTCGGCGAGCCTTGGAAGGCTAAACTCTTGGTTATGTCGAAATCAACGGAAGGAGCTGTTGTGAGATTAATCCATCCGGGGATGTTAGTCAGGAATACTGTAGCAGGCCACCAAGCGGATTCGAGCCACTGCATCTGCTGCAGCATCATCGAACCAACCGCGGTCCCATCCCTGCGGTACTGTTCGGGCACAATCATGTCGATTGATATCGCGGTTCCGATGCTCGCTTGCAGGTCAACCGATTCTGGTATGTCCTCAATCATAACCTCCGTCCTACTCCCAACTGTTCTGTCAATCAGAAGCACATGGACCCAATCCAATCTCTCCGATAGAACATAATGCGTCGAGGTTGTGACCTCGGTGATTTGGCCTTTCGACCTGATTTGAAACTGCGCATCCAGTCCTAGGTTGGTAGAAGAGCCGACTGTCAACCCCTGCAACGTCAAGAGTAGGTCTTGACCGTTGATTCCGAAGAAGTGCACCATCAACTCACTGTGTCCTGGAATCCATCCAACCATTCCAATCGAAATAGTCCAGTCCTCTCCTTGAGGCTTCATCTCCCTAGTCACCGAGAAGTCGATTTGAGGCGGTAGACCGGGCATCCAGGCTCTGAGATAGAAGCCATCTGAGATGCCCGATGGAGATGCTCTCAGGGCGATTCCGTGGACCCAAGTAGGAGCCGTTATTGTGCCATCTCCGTGCCAAGCCTCGACTGCTAGATCGAAGGGAGAGTCGGCATCGAGCATTATGCCGAAGGAGAAGTCCTGATTTGACTCGGAGCCAGTGGAGATATCTGATGTCACACCAGCCAGAACGCTGTTCACGGAACGTCCGAGATCTGCTATACCACTGATGAAGAAGGCCACACCGGAAAGGCCGTTTGATGCGTTGAACTCAGGAACATCAAGAGTCGGGCCGGTGTCTGAGCCAGTCGGAATCTGAATTCCGATAGTAGATGGAAGCGGGTCTATGGATGCCACCACGGAGAGTTGGTTGCCGCCTTCGGTCGGGGCGTGATTCACATTGATGCCAAGACTCTTGGTCCCGATTACTGACATCTGCGCCGTGCCTCTGCCAGCGGGTCCTGAGGCGCCCTCCTCTTCGGGTGCGGTCCAGCCGATTTTGCTCAGTCCGGTGATTCTAGCTGAGATTGATGAAGTCTCGGTAATTTGATCGTGATGGAACAGGAAATGGTCACCGCTCATAGTCACGGGTTCTGAGGAATTGGTAATCTGAGTCTCAATTGATGAAATCGGAGTCTCAGAAGACCACTGTGTAACAGTGCCGAAGGTGGTTGTGAACGAATCGGGGACTCCGATTATCCTCGCTGCCTGTCTCTGCTCACCGTCTAAGCCAGAGTAAGTTATCGATTCGATATTGGTTGAGGCTTGGTATTCTATGCCATCAGGAGTTACGTATACTGAGAGATTATCGGGTATGTCACTGAGTGTCAGTGCTTGGAATGAGAGGTTATCCAAACTGCTTGATGGGTGCTCGATGTAAGTGAACGTTAAACTCTCATCCGAAGCAGTACGTAGTATCGCAGTCTGCTCGTCCAATTGGTTGTTGTCAATTAGAGAGAACGCTGCTAATCCACTGAATCTGAGGCTCGCAGCCACCGGAGTGAGAGTTTCCAGTTGACCATGGGTACTCTGAATCAACCCCAATCCCCTATCTTTCGAGAGTAATAGGTGATCCCCGGTCCCGACCGGGTGGTCACTCGACCCTATCTGAACGGTCAGGCTTGTCAGGGGCATGTCCGACCTAGTTACCAGCCAATTGTCAGTCAGCAACAGGTGGACCGTTCTGCCGTCGAGACCGCTGGCCCCATCGACGCCTCCGCTGATTACATCGACGACCGCGGAGGGGACGTCATTGAGGATGGTTCCAATATCGAGGAAAAGGTCGACTATGTTAATCAGGACATTGTCCATTACCTTCGATACGAAGTCGAGATTGTCCTCAGAGTCGAATTGGCTGTCGCTGTCGCTCCCTGCTAACTCGAAAGAGCCGTACAGGACCAAAGCGGTCGGCAGGTCTCTCGCATTGATGTGTATCTTCCTGTGATCCTCGGCTACACCATGTCGAGTGAACCAAGAGTAGTAGTCTAGCTCATCAACCGATTGCACGGAACGCAGCAGGATAAGGGTCTTGGGAGGATTCGCGGGATTGACTGGTAAAGTCGGGTCGTCTACATTCTGACTGTTGTCTCTCGAGAAGTTCTTGATGCCGATAATGAAGCCTAGCCTCTCAGGCAAATCCCCTGGCAGCTGGGACTGCGAGCCGTCAGACCCGAGCATTCGGAATATCCTCTCTATCTCTCCTTCAGAGAGAGAGCCGGCTGGCATTCCTCTGAGCCAACCAAGTGAATCGGTGACGTTGCCGATGCCACCGTCACTGGACTCCTCGGGAGGCAACTCAGATCTGTTCTCGTGGAAGTGGATGTGCAAATCGGTCCTTTCATCTGCCCAGTATTCGATTGTTGTGAGTCCTCTCTCGCCATCGACGATGTTGTTCTCGGGCAGCACGCTGTCTGTCCTGATTATCACTTCAATCTCTTCGGGAATGACAACAGCCTGCTTGTTCGGATGGAAAGAGAGTTCGATGTAAGCCAACTCCCACAGGTCTCTGGCACCATTATCATCAGGAGGTGAGAAATGAAGGTATCCGAATCCAGCAGAATATCCGCAATTGAGGTCCCTGTAGGATGCGAAAAGCAACTCATCGGGAGAATATCGATCAGGACAATCTCCTCCTTCAGGGAAAGTAATCTCAATCGCGTAAGGAGCGGAAATCGATGCGAATGTGATTCCACTCTGGTCCGCTCCGGTGTTAATGATACCGAATGTGAGCGCTTGAATCAGTGAAGTAACGAGATCAACACTGGCACCTGAGATATCGAAGTAGAGTCTCTCAATCCCAACTCTGAGAGTGAATTCTTCTGGTGGAGTTGTGAATCTGGAATCAACTACCCATACGTATGTCTCACCCTCGCCAAGAGCTAGGATGGAATCGGGGCCGGAGTAAGCAAAGGCTTTGATTAAAGAGACGGTCAAAGTGTCCATCTGGTTCCAGTCGGGGTCATTAGAACTGGAATCGAGAACTCTGACTTGAAATGAGATTCCCGGTTCAAGCCACAAGGTCCCCCCTTCGACACCCCAACCGCCGAGGAACTCCCAGGCTATCTTGAGGCCGACCTCAATGTCGTCATCCCCGTCGTTGTCGACATCTACCTCGTGGAGCAGAGGCTCCGAGTTGATGTCCAGCAGGGAGAGCAGGGAGGCGGAGAAACTCACGACCTCAATCTTCTCCACCGTGTTTCCCTCAAGGTCAGTGAACTCGGTGCGAATGACGTAATCTGTGATATTAATCAGAGTCTGCCAGATGTTGTCCACTTGACCAGGGGCACTCTCTTGGCCAACGAGGAGTTCGTAGGTGCTAGGATGGATTGGAGCAGGGGGTGAGGTCTGCACCATGCTGATTCCATCAGTCACCTCATCAATACTCGACAATGGGTCGGATGACGAGAGGGGTGAAACGGAGTTTCCAACCCCTTCGATGATGGGTCCAGCCAATTGGCCTACGGAGTTGCTGTCAAGCATCTCCTCCCTCTCCTCAAGGACGTCTGAAAGCTCGTCGAGAATTCCGAAATCATCGGATTCGAATCTCGCCTCGCCGTTAACCGCAGAAATCGGAGAGAGTGCTGGCAAGAGCAACAAAGCAACGATGAGGACGGTGTGTGAATGTCCGGTTCTGGGGGCGGTGCTGACGAGTCTGACAGCCCCACTGCTCATATCCGCACCTCGCAGAGGTGCGCTAAAGGGTATTGCCCTGCATGAATCGGTAACCAAGGGATATGCAAGCCGGAAGTCAATCGAGTGAAACTGATTCGACCGAGCCGCAGTGCGGGCATCCTGTCCTAGCCGCGTCGACGCCGGGAGGCATCGTGACTTCGAACATCTCCTCGCACGACGAGCAGTTCTGTCGCACAGTCCTCTCAGAGACATGCGACTCTGAAGGAGTCTCGGTGTCTGTGGCCTTGCCAGGCTCCCACTTCGAGACCTCGTCCGCTGTGTCGTCATCGTGCGAGTATTCGACGACCTCCTTCTCGACTGCTTCATCGTCTTCGAATGCTGATAATAGGTCGTTGCTGATGTCAGGGGCGGCGGAGGTCGGCTGAGATTGGGGAGTCTGCAGCAGGTCTGCGATATCGGAATCAATCTCAGTGCCCTCGGATTCGCCCATGGCTGCTGAGATGCCTTGAGTGGAGCCTGACATCCCACTGGAGAAATCTCCGAACACCTGCTGCTGTTGAATCTGGGGTTCTGATTGTGATGCCCCCTCGTATCCTCCACCCCACATGGCCTTCTGCTCGTCGGCTGAAGGAGGTGCGGCAACAGGCTCTTCTTCCTCCTCCTCGGAGAGCATGGCGGCCAGCCTGCGGTTCGACATCGCTCGCCAGACCAACAGCCCGATGATGATGAGCGTCACCAGTCCTCCACCTGCCATAATCAGGAGTCTGGTTAGGTCTGAATCATCGGTTTCAGAGTCACTGAGAACATTGACAAGAATCTCAAACTCGGATACCAAGCCAGCCTCGTTTTCTATTCTGCATACCACAGTCGTGGGTCCCGACACATCGTAACTCCATAGAATGGAGTCGCCAAACTTGTCGGCGTCGTTGCGCACGTCACCATCCATATCAGTATCGACAGAGTCATCGAGATCCCATGAAAACATCAAGTCGGGCGACTCTGCGTCGGAGGCGTTGGCCTCGAAGCGGAAGGTCTGACCGATCTGCAGAGTAATCTCGCTAGGGTTCTCACCGATTGCCGGTGGTGTGGAATCGTACAGGCTGATAGTGGCGGTATCCTCAGAAACTCTGCCAGAGTTGTCAGTCGCGCGCATAGTGATGATATGGAGCCCGGCCGAGTATGTCGCGTTGAACGAGTGGGTGAACACTGTTGCTCCTTCCTCATCGCCAGAACTGATTCGCATCAGAACACCGTCAATTAGCCACTCGATGCTGTCGACACCCCAATTGTCAGTGACCTGTCCACTGAGAATCACATCCTCCCCGTAGGTCCGATCTAGGATTGCAGAAACGCCGATGCTGACCTCGGGATCAGAGATGTCTGCGACCTCGATGCTCTGGTAAGAGCTCATACTGCGTGCATCGGTGGCTACGACTGTCAGCCTGATGGTGAGGTTAGTCGGGTTGGGCCAACTGACGTTGATTATGGGGCCGGTGGTGTCGTCGACACCATCCCCGTCGGTGTCCCAACGGAATCCGGATTCAGGAATCTGATTGGAGTTGTTTGGGGTCTGGCTTGCGTCGAGCATTACAGTGGAGCCTACATCGACCACATCGAGTGAGACATCGGAGCCAATTATCGGGTCGAGTATGGGTGTGAGAGAGAGCATCACTGTGACTGCAATGGACTCGGTTCCGGCGCCGCCACCTGCTGGGCCGGCGCGGTTGTCAACTACCAGATACAGATTCTCTCCCTCGTAAGTCTCAGTTGCTAGCCAAACCATGTCTCTTTCCTGAATGATGAGGAGCATATCAGTACCCTGCACGCGAGATGCAGCAGTACCTCCCTGCTCGTAAGCCTCGACTTGAGATGCGGTCATCAGGAATACGTCGGGTGCGCCTTCCATCGTATTGGCCTCCATCCTGACCTGAGTCCCCGCATCGACGACGAATGGTCCGTGCAGTACCGAATGCTCACCCGGACTCAGTCTGACGATGGTGTCGGCCAGAGTGAAGGGGCCGGGCGTTACAGCAGATGAGTCGAGGGTGACAGAGGCGATTGATCCTCCCTGAGCGCCGCCACCCATGTCTTGAGGATGAGCGAGGTTGTCGATTACCAGATACCAGCGGGTAGGATCTCTGTCATCAGGCACAGTCCAATGCCAGGACCCTGTGCCGTTGAAGTCCTCGAATACCGAGTTCCTCTCCCAAATCGCATCACTCCTGTATGACTGCTCATTCTGGTAGACCGAGATTGAGTTGACAGAGAGTAGTAGGATGTCTATGCTTGAGTCTGTGGTCAAATCGAAAGAGTGAATCTCACCTGGCTGCAACTCTCCTAAATCCACTCTGACGCAGGATTGGTCATCGATATCCCAGTTGGCTGGAATCATCGATAAGTCTGCGTTGATGCAAGAAATCACTCCCTTGGGAGTGGCCTGTGCGAGAGGTGCGCTACTGACCATTAGTAGGGCGATTAACAAGGCAGCGGCGGCTCGACGCACACAGAACGGTTCGCCTTCTACTTTTGAATCGTATCGCAATCGCGTTCATCCTATGCTCAGGTCTGACCAAGCATCTTCCTCACGCCTGCTTATTGTGACCTCGCCTGACCACGAGACCTCGATGATGTCCCCATCCTCGCACACGAAAGAGTCGATGTGGTGCCTTCTGGCCTCCTCCTCCAGTACGCTTGGGTCAGTAATTCTGGAGCTCAAGTGTAGCATTCCGAGTAGTCTCGCAGCCATCGCTGATGCTGCCTTTGCGGCATCCTCGGCTGTCGAGTGCCCCCAAACCTCGGCTTTGTCATGCGTCTCAGAGGAGTAAGTGGCCTCGTGAATGAGCACATCAAGCCCCCCGCCAATGCTTTCCGAGTCAAAAGAGACGACTTCTCTCGATGTGTCACCTGACACCATCAATCTCCTCTCAGGCCTCTTTCTCGAAGACACCAACCATGCCACCGAGATGACTCCGTGCTTGGTCGGCACAGCTGTCAGGTTGAGATCCTCAAACGGTTGGATTGGTGAGTCGATTGGGGAGTCTCCCTCGATGGGAATCAGTACCCACTCGACCTCGTAGCCCATTCTGCTTCCTCTGTCGTCGCCGGTGATTTCCCTCCAAGAATCAAACAAGTCCTTGAAGTCGGGTTTGGAATCGGATCCATCAGGTGCTGCTGGGGCGATTACAGTGAGAGGTTTGGTTCTGCCCTCAAGATCCATAGTATGCAGGAAGGGGATGAGTCCCCAGCAGTGGTCGAGATGGCAGTGAGTGAGTAGAATCGCTCTGACTTTTGAGGCCTTGGCGCGCTTGCCCGCCTTGCTCCTCTTGAGTCTCAAGTCCTGTCTGACTAGCCTTTCTTGGAAGCCCTCGCCGCAGTCGATCACCAAGCCACCATGCGGAGTCATGAGATAATTGCCGGAGACCGATCTGGTTGCGGTTGGGCGCGAGCCCGAGGTTCCTAGTATGTGCAGAGCGAACATGTCTATGTTGGGCTGAGGGTGTTGCCGTATTGAACTATGAGGCGTTCCTCGGAATCGGGGTAGGGGGGAACCATCTGAGAATCATCACGTCCCCGATAGAGCGAATCCAGTTCCATGGAATCGCGACGTGAATCCTACCTTCGACCAAGTCCGCGGGAGGGTCTGAGACGAAGACGTGGGTGCAGCGCCACCCATCAGTCTCGATTACAGTGTCATGTACGGTTCCGAGTAGTCTGCCGTCCGGCAGAATCACTGGTAGGCCACGAATATCGGAAACCTGGCAATCCGCCATGGTCCGCGCCGATGTTGAACAGGCATCAACCTGACGGAAGCTAGATGCTTACTTGC
>CAYMRU010000007.1:0-30878 GCA_964392975.1 uncultured Candidatus Poseidoniales archaeon
AAGAAGTATTGAGTGAATCATCGCGGGGAAAGAGCATGAGGGTGGCAGTTCTACTCGAGGATCGCTGCCAGCCCAAGAAGTGCAATGCAGAGTGTTGGGCCTTCTGCCCTCCCGTGCGAAACGGCATAGAGTGCATAGTGCTGGATGACTCAAGCGGCAAGCCGCTCGTATCTGAGCCACTGTGCATCGGCTGCGGAATCTGTGTCGTGAAGTGCCCGTTCGATGCTCTCATCATCACCAATCTGCCCGAAGAGCTGGACGGTGAGATGACTCATCGCTACGGAGAGAATGGATTCCGTCTGTTCAGGCTCCCAGCGCCGAGAGAAGAGCAAGTTGTCGGTATCCTAGGCCCTAATGGGATGGGTAAGTCAACTGCGGTCAACCTGCTGGCAGGAACTATTCAGCCTAATCTGGGTGACTGGACAATCAATTCGAGGGAATGGGGTGAGGTTCTAGAGTCATTTCCGAGGGGGGAATTGCGAGACTATCTCGGCCTAGTCGCCTCAGAAGGCGTAAGTATCGCAGTAAAGCCACAGTACATCGACAAACTGCCGAAGATCTTCGATGGCGAGGTTCACGAGCTACTCGAGCGTGTGGACGATAGGGGCGAATTGCAAGAATACGCAGAACTACTCGCCATCGATCACATTCTCGGTCGCAAACTCGGTGGGCTTTCAGGAGGTGAATTGCAGCGCGTTGCTATGTGTGCAACTCTTCTCAAGGAAGCGGATGTATACTTCTTTGACGAGCCATCCTCCTACTTGGACATCTATGAGAGGATGCGAGTTGTTAGAATCATTCAGGGACTGGCTGAGCGAGGAAAGAGAGTCCTAGTCGTCGAACACGACTTGGCAATACTCGATGTCTTGTGCGATTTGCTTCATGTGGTCTACGGCGAGCGCGCTGCCTACGGTATTTTCACTCCGCCGCGCTCCACAAGAGCTGCCATCAACTCTTATCTCGACGGTTTCCTGCCTGAGGAGAACATCAGAATCCGAGAGAAGCCAATTCAATTCCTTCGAGGAAGAACCCGCGGTGAAGACATTGGTATGCCCATACTGAAGTGGGGCGGAATAGAGAAGGCTCTCGGGGACTTCAAACTCAAGACGGGGGAGGGCGAGGTTAAGTCGGCTGAAGTTGTAGGAGTTGTAGGCCCCAATGCGACTGGAAAGACCACGCTAGTCAAGATTATCGCCGGAGAGATGGATCCGGACGAAGGCTGGTGCACCATGGATGCCAAGGTTTCCTACAAACCACAACATGTTAGCACGGACTTCGAAGGCACTGTGAAGGACTGGCTAGACACTGAACTCGGCAACAAGTGGCGGACAGGTGAGTTTCACACTCAGGTCATCCGCACGCTACAAATTGACAAGATGCTAGAGCTGCGTGCGAAGAAACTGTCTGGTGGTGAGCTGCAGGCTGTCAGCATAGCCATCTGTTTGGGTAAGGAGGCAGATTTGTATCTGCTAGACGAGCCCAGTGCACACCTCGATGCGAATGCGCGAATGGAGGCGGCCAAAGCCATTCGTCGAACTATGGAGAGTAACGAGAAGGCTGCTATGGTCATCGACCACGACATCTACTTCATTGACATCGTCTCAGATTCTCTCTTGGTATTCGAGGGCGAGGGAGGTCAAAGTGGCAATGCGGTTGGGCCTCTGAGCCTCAGGAAGGGCATGAACAGATTTCTCTCGGGAGTGGGTGTCACGTTCCGTCGTGACCACGATTCGCACCGTCCGAGAATCAACAAGACTGGGAGCGTTAAGGACAGAGAGCAGAAGGCCTCTGGTGAGTACTTCTACGCAGAATAGGCTACCATTGGATTATTGAATGTCGAATAGGACGTGGTGACGTGACTGATGAGCCAGTTGAAGAGCCCGAGGAGGAGGTTGTCGAGGAACATGACCCTGTGGCTGCTTTGGAGTTGAGAGTTACGGAACTGGAAAAGGAGCTTCAGTACTCTGCCGCAGAGATGGTCAATGTCAGACAGAGGGCCGCTCGTGACCGCTCTGATGCAATCAGATACGGTGGCATGTCCCTCGCTCTGAGGATGCTACCTCTACTCGACAGCCTAGAGAAGGCCCTAGAAGCAGGCGAGTCAGGGGATTCAGAGTCTCTGGGAGAGGGTGTGCGACTAACTCTCGAGGGAGCTAGGGCGGCCATGGAGTCCGAGGGAGTCGTCAAGATTGAGGTCGGCTCGGCTTTCGACCCCACTACTATGGAGGCAATCGCCACAGTCCCGGTGCCTGAAGGCCGGGAGGCTGGCTCGGTTATCGAAATCGTCGAAGACGGGTACATGTACCATGACCGTATCCTGCGTGCTGCTAGAGTGATAGTGGCCGAGGATGAGTGAGTGTCGACCGATTTGATTGACCCTGACATACGTAAGGCGCATACTCTGCCTTCCCGGTTCTATACTGAGGAGTCGTCTTTCGTAGAAGTAATCAGCCGGTTCTCCGAATGCTGGCACTTCGCAGCGCATGAAAGTCAGTTGGTCGAGAACAACGTGCTGCCTCTAGATCACATGGAGTCACTGCTTGGCGAACCGATGTTACTGACTAGTGAAGATGTCATCAGATGCCTGTCGAATGTTTGCACGCACCGCGGCATGCTGGTAGCCACCGAGTCCTGTAGCGCATCGGCCCTGCGCTGCGGCTACCACGGCCGTACCTTCGGATTGGACGGTTCTATGCGCAACATGCCTGAGTTTGAGCATGTTAAGGGCTTTCCCAGCCAATCTGACGACCTGAATGAATTCAACCTGAAGCGCTGGAAAGGCCTGCTCTTCACTGGAATCGATCCGAGCCGGTTCACTGACTTCCTCAAGGAGCTCGAGGATAGGATAGGATGGATGCCGATAGAGAACTTTGAGCACGACCCATCACGCCACCGCTCGTACGATATCGATGCCAACTGGGCGCTTTACGTCGACAACTATCTCGAGGGTTTTCACATCCCCTATGTACACGGCGATTTGCACGAAGAGCTCGACTATGACTCATACCGCACCGAACTGTTCGAAGGAGGAGTCCTACAGGTAGGCATCGCTCGTGACAGGGAATCGTGCTTCGATTTACCCAAGACGTCCCCCGATTACGGTCAGCGGATTGCGGCATACTACTACTGGCTGTATCCTGGCTTGATGCTGAACTTCTATCCTTGGGGCCTTTCGGTGAATCTCGTCGTCCCGCTCTCAGTTTACCGGACCCGAATCATCTACCACGGATTCGTATGGGACCGCTCAAAATTGGGAGATGGTGCCGGTGGTGACCTCGACAAGGTTGAGGCTGAAGACCAAGATATCGTCGAGGCAACGCAAAGAGGGGTGAGGTCAGGGTCTTACGATAGAGGAAGATATTCCCCTTCCAAAGAGACTGGTGTCCATCACTTCCACAGAATCCTTACAAATTGCATTAGTTAGCGTTTCTCAGATATTATATGCTAACTAATATTGCGAACCATGTCCCGACCGAGGTGGAATGATGAAAGAGCATAGAACAATGATTTCAATTTCGATTCTCCTATTTTTCCTTCTAAGTCTATCAGCACCCATGGTTTCTTCGCAGGAGCAATCTTCTGACGACGGATATTTCCAATACCACACTATTGCATCTTTGGGGGATAGTACCTTGGGTTCTGATCCAACTGGATATCGTGGGCCTTTCTCTAGTATGCATGCTGCCAATCTAATGGATATCGATTACTACGAGGGAGCCGTAGGGGGAGATAGATCTTGGACACTAATAGATGCTGGCAGACATACCAATATCGCAGAGAATTACGGCAATGGCACACTAGTGACAATGATGGTTGGCGCTTGGGATTTCATCGATTCGGATATCGATATAGTAAATGGGGACTATTCGTTCATTGATGAATTGGAAGAAAACATCACTCTCATTCTTGATACGCTAGTTGCTTCTGAAATCGACGTCCTAGTTTGGAATCTCCCAAACATGTCGTTTCTGCCGTTTTTGACACAGATATTCCCAACTGAGGTTCACCCTCACTTTACTGAAGCCAGCATACTTTGGGCAGAACGACTGGACCTAATCGCCTCAAGGTATGGGGATAGAGTGCAAGTTTTTGATTTGATGACAGCATCGGATGACCTCTTGCAGAACAGCTCTGCGAGAACCATTGCTGGAAATGAGGTTATCTCACCCCCTACTATGTGTAATAAGAACTGCATTATGATCGACTCACTACATCCGACATCTGTCGGTCAGGGACTTCTGGCAAATTACCTGATGATTGCAATCAATGAGAAATTTCCATCACCGGATGGTGATTATCCACTACTCTCTGAAGAAGACTTGCTAGCACTTACTGACTTCGATGGAAATTCTGAACCGGTGTCTGAAGAAATTCTGATTGAGGGAGAAGTGACTAGGGCATGCTTTGATTGGACAGAATCAATCTACCGGGATATGTATCTGACAATATCAATAGATGGTTCAGACGTACCTGTGCCAAGTTATGTCGGATTCAATACGGAGATTTGTAGGCAATCGACCCATGTGATGTACACTGGCGAGAGATCGATTAATGTAATCTCAAATGTACAAAATAATTTGACTCTCAATCATTTCTTCCAAATCTGGGGGAAGAATTTCTCATCTAGCCAGATTCTAGAAATGAGTACCGAAGATGGAGGTCACTTAGCCATGTACATCGATGGAGTTGAGTACGATGGTGATTGGTCTTCAGTACTCATTAATGGAGTGATTTCGGTTGAAATTCAATTCACATCTCCTGAGATTCCAGAAGAGGAGAAGGTCGGGACAAAGGAGACTCCGGGATTCGGAATCTTTACTTCGTTAGCGGCAATATTGGTCGCATCGATTTTTATCGGCTCTAGACGCGACTCCTGAAAATCGGGTGGGATGATGCATAGGTTTGAGAGTGGAAATCAAACGGTGTTTCTTGGTCGAAGGGTCGTTTCAATTCTACTCGCCTCAATCTTGCTGAGTTCGGGTTGCCTATCTAGTGAGAATGAGGTAAATTCGGAACCGGAACCGATAGTCGATTCCAATCCCGATATTGAACACGTAAATCAAACCGATTCTGGGGAATCGGTTTCAATTCCGGGTAGTCCTAATTGTGACGATACCAATACTGATCATTGTATGCTCCCGTTTCCCTCGGGCTCTTTCCTAGACGCCAATACAGGTACTGAAACGGGCTATTCGCTTTCCATCCCTGGAAGTGCGATTCCTGACACTAATTCAGCTGTGACGGAAAATATGGTTATCCTTGACAGGCTTGACGGATTTAGTCCATCAACTCAAATAATGACCTCATTTGGAAGTCAAGTCCCGGACATATCCAATTTGGCTTCTCAATTCGATATCGCTCCCTCGGTTAACCCAAATCATGGAACAATTTTGCTCAATTTGGATACTGGAGAAATTATCCATCACTGGGTGGAGCTCGATGCTCGACACCAGGTGGGTGAACCGATGCTATTCTTCCTTAGGACAATAGAAGGCCTAGATCATGAGACAGCTTACGCAGTGGCTATTTCCGGATTATTTGAGGATGGAATTCCTATCTCTCCCTCGGACGGATTTCGAGCACTGAGAGACAATATCACTACTGATAACCAAGGCATAGAGGGACAGCGCCCTGCATATGACTCAATGTTTGAATCATTTGAGCAAATTGGTCTTGAAAGAACCAAAATTCAAGCCGCTTGGTGGTTCCATACGGCCTCCACGGAATCGATACTGAAAGATATCCTGATTATGAGGGACGATGCAGAGGAAAGATTGGGAGATGAGGGTATGGCTTGTAACATTTCAGAAGTAATAGAGGACTTCGGTAATGATGGTAATTCGCTCAGGCTAATCAGAGGAACGGTCACAACTCCTCACTATATGGAAAATGAGAATGCCAGATCGCCACTAATGAGAGATGAATTGGGAGATCCAGAATTCGTAGAGAATAGAGAGATTGGTTTTACGATGCTGATTCCTCGTTCCTTAGCCGATAGTAATGCCTCAGGCCCCATTACCGTCTTCGGGCACGGGCTCTTTGGGAATGGCGATTCATATGTCAGAAGTGCCGGACCAATAGCAAACGAATACCAAACAGTCGTTATTGCTACAGATTTCAAGGGATGGAGTTCTGATGGCGACTTGGATGCGATGACGTTCGCACTGATGGATCTCAAAGAGTTCCAATATCAGCAGGAAAGACAGATGCAGGCCGTGATTAATCATATCTCGATGGTCAGGACAATTACAGGAGTATGCTCTGACATAAATGAGTTCAAACATAATGGAACCAATTTGATTGATATCGATACTGTGAATTACCTCGGTATTTCACTAGGAGGGCTTCGAGGACCATCTCTTCTAGCGCTTGTTCCGGAGCTGGAGTGGGGGGTTCTATGGGTCGGTGGAACCTCATTTACTCATCAAGTTGAGAGGTCGACCCATTATGGCTCTGAGGAGTATCCCGGAGAATTCTTTTTGCTCCTTTCAAGCGAAGTCTCCCTTCCTTCAAGAATTGACAGAGCGGTTTCAATAGCACTCCTCCAATCAGTATGGGATTCCACTGACGGAGAGACATATCTTCCTTTCAGAGAGAATGGCTTGGGAGACATCCTAGAGCCTTTCGATATGTTCTACCTTACCTCAATGATGGATGCTCAAGTCACAACCTTATCCGCAGATAGAGCGGTTAGAACCGGTAACGTACCAGTAGTAACTGGATCTGCATATCATCCGTTCGGAGTGAGTGTTGTAAATGGGCCGATTAATGGATCCTCAGCCGCATACTTCGATGGGGACTTTCCTCCCCTGCCCACAGGGAATACGAATGGTCCGATGTGGCATCATTCACTAGCGCACAATTTGGTCTTGGAGGTCCAAGAGGCTAAGATGATGGCGTATGGGTACTTGATGACTGGAATTCTTGTCGACTACTGCGATCCAGAGTGCACATTTGAGGGCGATTGGTGATCAACCGACTGGCTCGCCGCCCTCGCCAAGAAAAGCGAGGCGTCGCAGAGCGTCGTTGCTAAACAGATAGTTCACCACTACAGGTGGGATTGACTGAGAGAGTACGGCTCTAACAGCCTCCTCGTCACCGATGGTGGAGAGCATTCTCGCAGTCTCTCTCACCCTCCATCCCTCGAAGCTCTCGCGATTCTCTAGTGGTGTTGTCACAACTTGCCATCCAGCGACTCCGTAGAGTTCTGCAGACGGTGCATCGCTAGTGAAAAACACGCCTGCTGAGCCGTGATACTTCTCAGCATGAGCGACCCAGTTAGGCGGGTCATCGATATCGGGTATGGAAACTATTTTCACATTCTGAATTCCAGATTCAGATAGCCACGACTCGACCATAGCAGTCCTCTCATCGGCGCTCCATGGATTCTGTAGTGACTCCTCCCTGTTTGAAGAGCCGATGGCAATAATTAGAGATAGATCTAGTGCATTTGATTTGCGCCACTCCTGAGCAGCTATGAGGAGTGCTTCATGGCCGCGGTGGAATGGCTGGAAGCGGCCTAGGACGACTACTCCTGGAGACGGTGGTGACTTAGGAGGAGGTGGCGTAATGGGCAGTTCTGTCAAACCTCCACCTCCAGCAAATCCAACGGCGAATACGAGTCGAGAGTCCAATACGCTGGTTCAAGATATTCCCTGCCAATCAGAATGGAAACTCCTTCATTCCTGTGTCGCTCAAGGAACGAGAAGAGGGTGTCGCTCGCCCCTCTGTGGGCTTCCATGGTCGGCAGTATCCTTGGATCCTCAGAGGGCTCCATGGTCTCTCCGAGCTCTTGCCTCCTGTTCATCCAATCTAACACTACTGACTCCGAGTAAGATACCCTGTCGGATGCTGCCAATGCATCCGATAGTTCCGACCACATCTTGTGACTGAGGAACTCATTTGCCGAAATGTCCCTGTCCAGCAGGGGCTCGACATAGAGAAAGAGTCTCGCATCCCAGCAGCGCCATTCGCCCAAAGAACACCAATGGGCCAGATTAAGCGCCAATTCGCAGATTGAATGCTCGTCCAGATTCTGATTGGTTATACTGGTAGTTCGATCGATATTCGCCTTGGTATCGGACCACTCCAGAATATCTCCTTCAAGATCGACATCGAATGGCCGGTGGAGTCTCGGATCGGAATCTGGACGGAGATTTCTCAGAGACTGCGATTCCATGCCGTCGAACAACTCTCCCAAGGGCATCGAAAGGAGTTCTTGGAGAGCCGTTCTGTCGACCAGTTGCAGGATGATGTCGGCCATCGTCTCCCCTCATACTGACCAACGGGGGGTACGCAAAGAACCCTCGCTCGGCTCTGCCGAGCGATGAGATGCCACCGGATTCAATAACTCGGGGCTAGGCGTCGGATTCGCTAGAAAGCAGGAGGCAGTGCCTTGGCCACCATTGATGAACAGATTCAATCCCTCGAGGATGAGATTGGCAAGACCAAATACAACAAGTCCACTCAGGGCCACATTGGTAAACTGAAGGCGAAGATAGCCGCTCTCAAGGTCCGTAAGGAGAAGGCTCAGGCTCACGCCAAGTCGAGTGGTGGTGGGCCGGGCTTCGAAATCAAGAAATCAGGGGATGCTTCGGTTGCTCTGGTAGGATTCCCGAGTGTTGGTAAATCTAGCCTGATATCTCAGTTGACCGAAGCCGATTCTAATGTCGGAGAGTTCGCTTTCACGACTCTCACTTGCATACCCGGCCTGATGGACCACCGTGGAGCCAAGATCCAGATTCTCGACCTCCCCGGACTAATCAAGGGCGCGGCGGACGGTAAGGGAAGGGGTAGGGAAATCCTGAACGTGATTCGCAGTTCCGATATGGTACTGTACGTAGTTGACCCGTTCCAGAAGTCTCACTTCGACATACTAAATCAGGAACTTTGGAAATCCGGCATGAGATTGAACCAACAGCCGCCTCAGGTGTTCATCACGAGGACCAAGCGAGGAGGGATAGTCGTCCGCTCCACAGTAGAACAGACCAATCTGACCGAGGAGGAGATACAGGCCATCGTGCGCAGCTTCGGGATAGTCTCTGCTACTGTGACGCTGCGTACCGACGTCACCGATGACCACATCGTCGATACATTAGCTGGCAGCCGCATCTACAGTCGCGCCGTTGTAGTACTGAACAAGATCGATCTAGCTACAAAGAAGAACATCAAGAGAGCCAGGGGCACGCTCCCAGAAGGCTGGCCTGTGCTCGAGGTTTCGGCCAAGACAGGAGAGGGGATTGAGGCGATGAAAGACTTCATCTTCGATCATCTACACTTTATGTCGATATATCTCAAACCTCAAGGCAAGGAAGCGGATTTAGTCGAGCCTTTGATTGTCAAAGATACTTCGACAGTAAGGGATGTCTGCACTAAGCTACATCGTGACTTCGTGCGCAAGTTCCGCTATGCTAGGGTCAAGGGCCCTAGTGCCAAGTTCGATTGGCAGCGCGTGGGTCTAGACCATGTTCTGAAGGATCAGGATTTACTCACCATCATCGTTCGCAAGTAAACTCGCTCAGCGATGTATTCACGAACGGTACGCCTACACGGTGTATGGACGAAGCCTCAGGGGATGTCCTGCCTCGCGCAGCCCTGAGGGGACTCATCGAGCACATGAGAAGGAGAGTGTACCTGCTCGGGGCCATATTCCTGATTGGCTTCGTGGGCGGCTACCCTGCTGCAACGGAGATAATCGAGTGGCTAATCGAAAACGATGGATACCTTCCAGAAGGAGTTCATATCATCATACTACAGCCGATGGAGGCTGTACTGCTCAGACTGAGAATCGCTTCCAACATAGGGCTGGCTTGCGTAGTCCTAGCGATACTGATGGATTTCGGCTGGAATGGTCGAAAGATTCTGTCTGAAACCTATAGGAGGAAGTTTGTTCCAACTGGGGGTGGATTTGGAGGACTTCTGTTCGTCCTGTTGAGCATGTCTGCGCTTGCAGCGACTGGTGCTGCTTACTCTGATGGAATACTCATCCCGCTGCTGCTCGAATACTTGTCCGCGGACGCTGCGTCCTCCGGATTGGAATCAACTTGGCAGTTGCAGTCCTGGATTGGTTTCATCGTCGGCTTAATCTTCGCATCAGTAGTAGGATTCCAAGTCCCCTTGGCCGTTCTGCTGATGCTGCGTTACGACTTGATTGAACGAACTAGCATTACTGAGAATCGCGAAGTGCTGTGGTTCGCAGCCCTTGCATTTGGCGCCCTTCTCTCGCCCCCCGACCCGCTCTCACTCTTCTTAGTAGGTGGGCCGGTGTTAGTGCTGCTCGAGGTCGCGCTAGTGATTGACAGGCTGACTAATCGAGGCTGATGCCTCGATTCCTTGCGTCCTCAGCCCTAGCTGCTGCTCTTCCGTCCTCGACATCGACCATTCGCATCATGTATGCGCCAATCAAAATGAGCATGGAGATGCTCAGGACTCCGACCCTACTGTCGTACATCACGGTTAGAGTGCCGTATAGCAATGGCCCGATGAGTGCGGCGACTTTTCCAAAGAAGCCGAAGAAGCCGAAGAATTCCGCACTGCGTGTCTCTGGGACCATCTGTCCGAACAAGCTTCTAGCAAGTCCCTGAGAGCCGCCAAGCAGAGTCCCCATTCCGCATCCCAGAAGCAGGAACTGGAGTCCCACAGAGAGTCCGAGTGGGCCCCAGACTACTTTTCTGGCAGTATCTGGAATCACATCAATTGGTCCGTCGCCCAGATTAGTAGGGTGGTCAATTCCCAAGGCTACTGATGAGTCCAATGGACCGCCAGCAACACTGGCGCTGTATCTTGAGTCTGCCATCGATTCAAGTAGTGCCTGTACCTGTTCTGCACTTACTCCGGAGGCATAGTGAGGTGCATCCTCTGCCTCGCCCCAATTCCACCCGTAAAGTTCGCTCCTGTTGTCGACTTCCAGAGGCAGGACAGAGGAGAACGATTCGGCCCAGCCCTGCTCGTCGAACTGAGATTCTTTGAAATCGGCCTTCTGCGCAATCTGATGAGCGTTCCAATTCACGTATACCACATACGAACCGCTTGAACTCAGCCTATCTTGGAGCCAGGTCTGAGGCAGGTCCGACGGGTTGTCAGTGTAATCCAAGGGATCAGTGCCTGCTGCAATCTCCTCATCATTGGTGAACCAGTCGCCATCCCAGTTATTCGAGTCAGGAGTGCCATCGTCATTGTAGTCCCATTCGACAAGCACATCGTACTGCTCGTGAGAATCGAAGGCGAGAGGTGCGAAGGCGAGAGCGGCGAAGCACAGGAATACCCATCCGACCAATGAGAATGTCAGTGCCTCCTTGGTCCCCCACTTAGCGGACAGTTTGGTGAAGTATAGAGCGCTGGGCCAGGCGACGAATTGGATTGCTAGGATGGTCACCATCAACTCAGTGGTGCTGATTCCGAGCACCGTGGCGCCGAAGACCCCTCCCAAGGCGGTGACGCTGTTGATTCCGTCAATGAAGAAGAAGTAGGCTAGCATATAGATGAACAGAGTTCGGAACCTGCTGACTTCCTTCAGAGTCTGAAACACCTGCTTGTAAGCCGATTTCAAGTCGACGAATTCCTCTTCTCCTTCCATCGGCGGCTCAGGGACGTACTTGAATGTCAGAAGTGCGAAACCGTACCACCATACGCCTGCAGAAGCCAAGCACATTCGGATGACGAAGTCCCCTCCTACTCCCAAGACTAGAATGAAATGTACCAGAAGGAGTATACCGCCGCCGATATAACCGTAGGCGAAAGCTCTGTTTGAGATGTCGTCCATCTCGTCATCTGTCCCCATGTGTGGGAGAAGTGCGTTGTAGAACACGCCCGCTCCATTCAGGCCTATGTTGGCTAGGATGAAGAAAACCATCAGCCAGACCCATTCTGAACCTCCCAGAAGGAAATCGAATCCGAGCAGGAAGGTGGCTCCCGCACCAATGTATGTCAAGGTCCGGAGCCACCACATCTTGATTGGACGTTTGTCCGCGACCACTCCGAATGCAGGAGATAGGACTGCTACCACTAATGCAGCTCCGGCTACTGCGTACGACCACAGGGCATCGGCGGTCATCTCGATTGAGCCTAGCGTAGTTGTCAGGCCGTTCGCCTCAAGGAACAGATATGCATACCATGCTGGAAGGATTGCTACGGTCACACTGGTCTCAAATGCTGATTTCCCCCAATCGTAGAATGCGTATCCTTTGACTGCTTGAGGGTCTGATGCGCGGTCCAATTCTACTGTCTCTGACATGGTTATACCTACGGTGCGGTGGGAGAACAAGGGTTTGAGCATTGGGGCGGTCGAGAACTTGGCTCGTCCGTGCATTCTTGGACCTGATACGCCTCGTGGTGCCATGTCATGGCAGCAGCCGCCCGAGAACTCGCTCGTCGCTCTGGTGCATGGGATGCAAGTGTCCGATGGAGTCGAGCTGGACCTCAGACTGTCTGCGGATGGCGAATTAGTGGCATTCCACGATACGCAGACAGCAGACGGTAGGTTTCCTGAATGCGAAGACTCGTCCTCCATGCCCAAACATGTCTGCACCTTCGACGAGATGCTTGCTGAGCCCGGTTTCACCGAACCGTGGCTAGAAGGCGGTAGGTTCGCATGTATCGAACTCAAGACCCCTCATCCCAGCAGCGGCAAGACCGGTTGGGTGATGTCGGGAGAAGCTAGGACCGAGCACATGCGTAAGATGATCGAATTGGTCGACGAAGCGCTGGAGTCGTTGGACATTGGGCAATCCAGCACCGTGGTCTACTCGTTTGAGCCCAAGTTACTCAAGGCGGCCAAGAGAGCGGGTAGCAACCTGCGTTTCGCAAGGCTGGTGCCGTATCTCAGGCCGTGGGGTAGCAGTTCCGTGAAGCGAATTTTCGCTACTCCCTACTTCATCGCACTGTCGCTACCTAGGCTGATGCGTCTGCAGCGTAACATCGGCGCCCCGATGCTGCCTGCAGCTCTGCACTATCTCGACGGGACAAAGCGACACCTTACAATTGGCACCACAGTTGGCTTACACGGAAGACAGTTGACAAATCTGACTCGAAAGAGGAAGGGGTTCCCAGTATTCGTCTGGCCGGCGAAACCCCGTGTGGAACGAGCACTGTTGGACGCAGGCTTAACCGCGATTTCGGACGAATTGTCGCCCGAAGTCACTACTTTACCTACTGGTGAAGCCAGATGGCTGAGGCCTGCCACCCAGCCATTAAATCCAGATCATCAGAACAGGTTGGACTCTGCCACGACCGAACATCACGCATCGGTGATTGCAGAGTTGCAAAGTGAAGTCGCGCCCTGGGCCGAGTTATCTGACTCAGAGAAGAGGCAATTCCTCAAGGGCTGGAGAAAGAAGTGGCTCTGGGAGAGGGATATCGAGACTCTAATGGCTGAGTCATCCGAATCGAGCATGCCTTGGGAAGTATCCAGAATCATCGGACACAGAGGGGCAGGGCGGACCTATGGCACGGGCTGACTACTCTAGACGCTGATGCGGTTGTTCTCGAGGAATGTACTTCGGCCTGTAGATTGGAGTGCCTCTGCCATCTCTAGAACTTCTCTCATCAAGAATCTGAACGCAGATTCCAGCGACTCGGGCCCAGCCGAAGAAAGTGGTGTAGTAGTCTGGCTTGCGGAAGCCGACCGAATGCAGCAAACTTCCGCTTGCAATGTCCACATTCGGGTACGGGTTACTGATTTTCGGGATCTCCTTGAGGATTGGGGGGACGACTTCTCTCAAGGCTGTCACTATCTTGTAATTCTCATCCTCTGGGCAAATCTCTGAGCCAAGTTCAATCAGCAGACGTGCCCTCGGGTCCTCGGCCCTGAGTACTCCGTGTCCGAAGCCGTAGATTGGTCTCCTAGCTGCCAACTCAGAGCGGACGAACTCCTCAATCTCTGCTGGGTCTGAGGTTCCGATGCGCTGGACAAACTCAAGACAGGCTTGATTCGCTCGGCCATGCAGCGGGCCAGACAGTGCGTTCATCGCACTTGCAATAGATGCGTAGATTGAGGCCCGTCCGGAGGCGACCGCTTTCCCAGAGAAAGTCGAGAGGTTGCCGCCTCCATGATCCATGTGTAGGATGAAGAAGAACCTCAGTACTCGTTCCATCCTCTCGGCCTCCTCACCCTCAGCACCGAGCATGTGTACGAAGTTCTCAACCAGTCCCAACTCAGGCTTACGCGGCCTGAGATCCTCAGGCTTACCGCCACGCAGCAGGAACAGTCTCGCCATCAGCTCGGGCATGCGGGCAATCAGATTCATCGAGTCGGACCTAGCATCTCCCGTGGAGTCAGCCGCACCTAGGGCCATTATGCCGATTGCCAACCAGTCCATCGGGTGACCACTGCCTGGTGTCAATGACTCAAGCACCCTCAATGCCCCGGTCGGCATCTCCTCTGCACGGTGGGCGAGTTCCGTTCGGAAAGTCGCAGATTCCTCTTCGGTCGGAAGTCTCTTGTTCAACAAGAGGTAAATCACATCCTCCTCTTCCAAATTGGCGAGGTCGCCGACCGGATAGCCGACGTAATGCACGCCTTCGATAGGGTCGACGAAGGAGGTCCTGCACGTACCCACGGGTATCCCGCGCAGACCGGTGTCTAGATGATCCTCAGTGATGGTGAATAGTGCGTCATCGTCACCCATGTAATCGCCTAGCATTAGACCTAAAGAGTAGTCAATGATAACTCTTCGGACAGTAGATTAGTGAATTGAGAGTTGGATAGTGATGCGAAATTGTACTGAATTGAAGGAAAATCCCTCCCGGAATGGTGAAATCATGAGAGTTTGCAGTGATACTTGTGAGGGATTGGCGCGACCGCTTGGACGAGTTGGACTCGGAGCACCGTCACATGCTCGAGGGCGGTAGCCTAAGTCAGCTGTTTCTACGCTATCCGCTCTATATCTCGCATCCTGTGTTCATCGGCTCGTTCTATGGCTTCCTCGTTGGGCTGACATTGATTCTTCCATACGCGTACATCGGCAGCGTTGATGACATCCCGGTGATGGACTCTCTCAGGAACTGGGGTATGCAGGCCCTGATGCTGATTACGCTGAGCTCGTTCCTCGGTGGTTCCTCATCGATTATCGCTTCCATCTCCAAGCGCCCTCCGATTCGGCTTGAGAATCGCAGAAGATTCCTATTCCCTTTCCCGTTCATCGGTCTGGCAATAATCTCGGTCTCGATGATGAACGAGATTTCCGATTACGCAATATTTGCTGGTTGGGTTTGCTTCATTCTTCCAGGACCACTCTACATTCATCTCTCCTACGCTCCGAGATGGAGAATTATAGACAGATTGGACCGCGGCTTGCAGCCGTTTGAAGGAATGATAAGGACGATTGACAGTCCTGACCCGGAAGAAGTCGTGGCTACCGAGGATGGCGAGTTGGAAGAGGTAGTCGACGAGAGTTAGTCAGGCTGATGCCTCGAGGTCGTAAATTCTCTGCCTCAATGAATCTGGCATCGCTGTGCTCTTGCCTGCTCCATAATCGAATACTACACCGGAAACAGTTCCAGTAGCAACCAATTCTCCACCTTTGGACTCGCTGGTAATTCGATAGCTCATCTCGAAGGAGGAGTTTCCTATTCGGGTAACTGTTGCGTGTACGGTAACAGTGTCCGGGAAACCCACAGGCGAGAGGTAATCGGCTTGCAGGCCGGCAAGAATCGGGCCGATTCCTTCGGATTTGTGAAGTTGATCGAATCCGCAGGCAATGAAGTAGTGCATGCGAGCAGTTTCCATCCAAGTTAGGAACCTAGTGTGGTTTACATGATTCAGGGCGTCGAGGTCGCCCCATTGTACTGGAATCTCGCACTTGATTGGCCAGCGTCCCAACTCAGACATCGCCTGGCCCTCCGGGGATGTCTTTGGCCACCAACCAATATAGAAGCAGCCCTGTAGCTAGTGCCATTGCTCCCTTCCAAGCACCGAGTTCGTCTGCAGGTGGTAGCAAGCCTGCTTCCTGAGCCCAAGATAGGACTGCGAACATAATCCCAAAGGCCGAAGCCAACAGCCAGAATACCAGTAGTCTCTCGCGTCTCTCTTGTTGCACATCTATCCCTCAAATCAGTCCTAATTCACGGCCGCATGAATCGAACTTTGCTAAGACCTCGTCGAGATCCTCGCGGGAAAGACCTGAGGATATCTGAGTCCTCACTCTCGCCTTGTCTCGCGGAACCATAGGGAATACAATCGCGCCCACCATCACGCCCTGCTCCCTGAGTTCCGAAGACAGGTCTTGAGCCAATGAGCTCTCGCCACACATCACCGGGATAATGGGAGTCTCGCTCAATCCGGTGTCGAAGCCGAGTGATTCTAGTTCACTGCGGAAGTAATCGGTGTTCTCCCACAGCCTTCGCACGTGCTGCGGTTCAGTCATCAGAACCTCCACGGCGGCCTTCTGTGCTGCTGCGACTCCTGGTGGTTGGCTTCCTGACAGTAACCAAGAACGGCTGTGATTGAGTGCGTGCGTGCGTACATCCTCTGAGCCGGCCACTATGCCGCCTTGAACTCCTAGTGCCTTCGAGTAGGAGCCGATTTCGAAGGTGACTCTTCCCTGTAGTGCGAAGTGAGCCACTATCCCGCGCCCCTCGCCCAGAACTCCTTCGCCGTGACAATCATCGACGAACACCATCGCATCGTGCTCCTCTGCTAACTCAGTGATTTGGTCGAGTGGTGCTATATCGCCATCCATGCTGAACACCCCATCGGTGATGATTAGCTTCCTCTCGCTGTCCTTGTGCTGCTTGAGAGTACTCTCGAGGGCGCCCATGTCGTTGTGCTGGTAGACCGCTCTCGATGCCTTGGTCAGTCTCACACCATCGATTATTGATCCGTGATTCAACTCATCGGAGATAATCACATCCCCCGGACCTCGCACAAGCGTTGGGATGAGGCCTACATTCGCTGTGTATCCAGCCGAGTAAATCAGTGCAGCCTCGACTTCCTTGAACTGGGCGCAGAGGCGCTCAGCCTCCAGATGGAGGTCAAGGGTTCCGGCTATCGCTCTGACCGAGCCCGAGCCAGCTCCGTACTTGCGAGTGGCTTCAATCGAGGCTTCGACTACTTTGGGATGGGTCGCCAAATTGAGGTAGTTGTTGGCAGAGAGCATAATCATCTCTTGGCCATCGACAATGCAACGCGGCTCACTTGCCGACTGCAAGGCAGGAGGATTCCAGTCGAGTCCTTGAGAGCGTAACTCCTCGTAACGCTCGCGCATCCACGATAAGTCGGCTGCCATACCACGCAGAACAAGTTCAGGTTCATTGCTCCATCGGACGAAAGTCCCTACCGGTCTTGCGTGTCCTTCATTCGCTATGCCCCCTACCCAGCGGCATGGCCGTCTCGCTGACCCTGCTGGGAATTGCTCAGGACGGGGGGGTCCCGCACGCGGGCTGCGCGTGCTCGCATTGTATGGCTGCGCACCGCGACCATCGGCTACGCAGGCATCCTGTGGCATGCGGTATTCTGGGCGCCGATGGCAGCAAGCACCTGATCGAAGCGAGTAGGTCGTTGCCCGACCAGATGAGATTGTGGGCTGAATCTCTGGATGAGGAAGGGGTTGTCAGACCGGACAGTGTAAGTTTGACCCATGTTCATCTTGGGCATGTTGATGGTCTAGGACAGTTCGGTAAGGAAGTCATGGGGGCCAGTAATCTGCCATTGTACGCTAGCAGTTCAGTCATCGCCGAGATGGATAAGCGGGAAGCGATGGAACCCTTCAGTCCTGTTCAGGTGGTCGCGATGCAAGGGTTTGAGCCCTCAGAAGGCTGCGGTTTTGAGTTGGTATTTGTCCCCGTGCCTCATCGCGATGAGTTCGCAGACACTCACGCCATCATAGTCAGGGGCCCGTCCAAGACGGTACTCTTCCTGCCTGACCATGACAGATGGGACTCCACGCTCTCCGAGCACGACGTTGAGACGATTCGCGAGTGGTTATCCGGGCTCGGAGTCGATATTGCCCTGATTGACGGCTCGTTCTGGGACTCCAATGAGCTTCCCGGTCGAGACATGAGTGAGATACCTCACCCTACCGTCTCAGAGAGCCTGATGCGACTCGGTTGGAGAGACAAAAGAGACCCGGAGATTCACTTCATACACCTCAATCACTCGAATCCGCTTCTCAAACATGAGCGTGAGCATGATGAGCTGACCGGAATGGGTTGGGGAGTCGGTTGGCAGGGCCAGCACTTTTCGCTCTAATTTCGAATCAGGAACATTATGAGCGGCCCCCCTACGCAAGGGGTGTGCACCTGAGTGGAGTGGTATCGAGCGGGCTCGGCAGGGCTCATGTCTTCATGGCCCAGCCTCACTATCAGGACCAGTTCAAGTCGATTCTGGGGGCAGGCGCTTGGCCCGGGACTCTCAACATCGAGCTGTTCGGAGACAATCTCGCAGATTACCGGAGCCTCAGGGCTCTGGCCGGTCTGGAGGAGGGGGAGAAAGCCCGGATGGCTGAGGCTCTCAGAGTCCATGGCTTCGAGCGCTCAGGGAGGTCCTTCGGAGGAGCCACCGCATTCAGGGCAGAGATAAGCCGCGGTGGTGATGAGTGGATTGGTTGCGCCATACTGATACCGGATTTGACTCGCCACACCGAGATAGCCGAGGTTATATCCTCGTCATTCCTGCGTGAAGCGTTGCCCTGTGAGGATGGTGATGAGGTCTTCATCAGGCTCGTCTGAGGAGCCTCATCCACTCTCTCTCGAGCAGAGTTGACATCTCCATACGGGCTAGTGAAAGCCACCTAGTATGCTGCCTGACATCATCGGGAGGGGTGGTGAACCAACTGGTGTCAGGTAGAGAAGAACCAATGATTTCGGATGTATGGGGATTTTCGATTGACCACAGCATCAGTCCCTCTGAAGGAGCGCGTCCGAGATCGACGGGCACATCGGGACTCTCAAGGGCAGAGTGGATGTCTTCGATGGTATTCCTTCCCGAAGCCACACCTGAAATCGCGCTAGCCATTCTGCGGACTTGATTCCAAAGGAAGGCCCGTGACTTCACCGAGATGCCGATGATTCTGCCTTCATCAGTCGTCCATGGGATGCATTCGTCGACGGTCCTGACTGGGTCCTTTCCCTCATCCAGACGGCACAGGTTGGTGAAGTCGTGCTGCCCCTGTAGTTTCGAGCAAGCCTCGTTGAACGCATCTTCATCGAGTTCTCTGGGCCAGTCGTGGGAGACTTCAGTGCGATACAGGTAGTGACGGGAAGTCGAGTGTCTTATTCTCGTGTCCTCAGGGATTGCGCGGGCGCCCCAAGCAATCATCCCTATTGGCAAATTGTCATTCAGTGCCCTAAGAAGATTGGTTCTCTGAATCGGCCCGGCGACCTCGTTCGGCAGGTCAATTCGGGCCAGATTCATCCTCACGCTAACCCCGGCATCTGTCCGGCTCGACAACTCGAGGCAGTTCGGCCTCCACCAGTTCAATCGCTCCAGAGCTCTAGTCAGTGAGCCTTCGACAGTCCTGATACCGGGTTGAGTCTGAGAGCCATGGAAGGAATCTCCGTGGTAGCCCAAGGCGACCATAACACGGTCGCTGTCCAAGAACTCACCCCTAGTCCTCTGCTAGATACTCCGTTGCCTCCTCAGCAGAGGGGAAACCAAGTCCCAGAAGTGCGAATTCGATAGCGACTGGGACATATTGTCTAGCGAATGGGTGACTCCTGTCGAAATCCGTCTTCAAGTCGACAGCGTCGATGAGCATGCGTGCGGCCTCGTACAGATGGAACGAGACGTCGACCTCGTCGCTGGATGCACCGAGGTCGCGCAACTTCTGGAATTCTCGGACAGCCATAGGAATGCGGTCGAACTCCAGAAGGGCGTTTGCATGTGCTGCGAGGAATTCGGAGTTATCTGGCGCTAGTGATGATGCCTTTCGGAAGTAGGCTGCAACTTGGCCCTCGTTGATGCGGTCGTTTCCATTATCGTCGATGTTACCATTCTGCTGAATCTCAAACAAAGCCGACTCAGCCCATCCATGGTAGCCTGCTGGATCATCGGGGTTGGCCTCTACATGAGACTCAAAGATACCCATAGCCCCCATGAAATCTCCTTGCGTGATATGCTGTGCTGCTCTGGTAACCAAGTCTTCGTCGCTCATCCTATCGCCTCAGTTCTGACTTGATGGGCCGGTGGTTAAGAACGGTGCGGCGGCGCTAATGTAGAATGCCCCACGTGTGCTCGGCGTTCCCGACCATCCACCCGTAGTCATCAGCCGTTCTCAGTCCCTTCTCATCGAGTATCGATATCCTTAGGACCTCAAGTGGGTACTCGTTGTAGGTCAGGTGACTAATCATACCCGCGCGCGTGGGCTGGTCAAAGGTCCAGCGGGCCCTGCTGACCGCTCTGACTTCGATTGATATCTGCGTGCGACCGTTCCAGATTCTGACTTTGAACATAGGAAGCGGATTTCCGTGATTATCCAAGATCTGGTCTTCTTCATCGGGCTCTAGGACCTCTACCTCACATCGCTTGAAGTTCTCAGTCCTGCCTCGCCTAGCGTCGTGGAAGATTCCTGTCCCTATAGCAGGGGTTCGGAAGAAGTCCCGGCGACGCCATGGCTTGTCGTCCATCGAGAACATACCTGGAGTGATGTGCGGTCTAAACCAGTCGATATAGGAGCCGTCATCGAAATGCAACATTCCCCAGAACCAAGGGAAGGACGGAGCTTGGACGGAAACCTTCTGGAAGTATGCTGAGCCCTCAAACTCCTCTCCGTCCACCGTTAGTTTGAGTTTGGATCCCTGCAGTCTCAAAATATCGTATCCCATGTCGAGACCATACACGTTATTCTTGTAAGTCAGGGTACTTGGTGGCCCCCACCAAGGAGTTAGTTCGGCCTCGAACGAGGTCGGAGCGCCCTCTTTACGGGCTTCATCATCGCTAGTCAGACAGAGCCAGAATCCTTTGTTCCCCGGTCTCATACCGAGCGAGAAGTCCTCATCCAGAATCGGGACGATTGCTCCTGTACCCTCTCCGGACCCTTCTGCTGGCCAAAGCGGATGCTTGTCGTTGACCAGAGCCATTCTGCATTCTCGAATCACTAGGGGCTCGAACATTTTCTCTCCATCATACCACCATGCACAGACCATGCCAGGAATAACGTGGCCTCCAAACTCATCGATTGACATTCTTGAACCGGGCTTCCACCAGTGTCCATTGACCCTGATTGCAGGCGTCTCCTTGGTCGACCACAGAATCATCAACTGGCGTGATCGCCTGGGGTCTTTTGGGTCTGGTACGAACATGATTACCCAGTACCACCACCAAGACAGCCTCGGGATAGGAGGCATCACATCGAGCCTCCACAGCAGTGAGAGGTCGCCTACGAACTTCTCCATTTCCTTCATGCAGGAGCCTCACATGATTTCGCGATTCTTGAAACTGGATTGTCCTATTGCCATCATCATTATCGTAATAATAATTAGTACCGTGCAACTGACCAGCAAAGCCACGACCGGGTTCTGAGTACCTAGAGTGTGAACCGGCGGTTGCCAGAAGAAAGGCAATCCAGAATCGACCCCGAACGCGTTTGCAATCTGGGTGTACTGCAAAGTATCCGGCCAGGTCAACAGTACAACAGCGTCAATCAACTGCAAGGCCCAATGCGAGACCGACAGCATCGGTACATTCGAGGACGGAAGGGTCATCGTGAACAATCCCATGATGAACTCCCAGATTCCGAGGATTATGCAGAAGTACACGCCGTACTTGGGTGCAATGAGGCCAATTGTGTTGTACACAGCACCATAGGCAGCTAACACCAGTATCGTCGCCAGACCAATGCCTAACCAGACCGGGTAATCAGATAATCTGACTATACTGTCTCCGGGGGCAATCAAAGAAGTAACGAATGCCATAATCAGTACGAGCACGAGGATATAGGTGCCAGTAAGTAGAAGATAACCTAGCAGCCTGTAGAGGATGAATTCGGCTCGATGGATTGGCTTGGAGAGCAGATAATGCAGAGTGCCGTTCTCGGTCTCATCTCTGATGAGGCCCAGAGCCAAGAACAGCGGGATGAATATGCCCAGCATCATCACAAAGGCCATCTTCCCTGTGCCGATGATGAATGCCCTATGGACCATCTCACCTTCGAAATCACTCTCGGCTGGATCCTCATTGACGTTGTAATCGGCTCTGATATTCACAATCTCATCCTTGTCGGAATCTAGGATCCAGATAACGTCGCAGGGAATGCCATTGTTGTTATCGTCGTTCGGGTTATTCAAGCAGTCGCCATCATCGTCGACCTCAAAGCCATCACAGACATACACTGTTTGACTGGATTGTATGTCAACATAGCAATTGCTTTCATCATATAATTCGGAGGCGTCTTCGCCGTCCCAAAGTATGCCGTCCTCGTCGATGTACATTGAGGGCGGGTCCGGAACGACATATGTCTCCAAGGTGAAATAACCCCATTCCATGTAGTAGTTCTCTGGGACATTGACTGCTCCTGATGCCTTGAATTTACCATTGACAAAGTATGTGCCGTCCTCGTACACACATGCAGATCCCCACTCAATCCACCAGTCCTCCATCGCCTCGCCATCTTGGCAAGCATCTACGTCATCCCAATCTACAACGCCCGACCATCGATTGCCCGAGTAATCCACGTTAATCCACTCGGCATCGAGATGTCCGACCCCATCCCACGTATGGTTGCCTGAGTGGGTTCTGGATGCATCATTCCAGTCAATCTCTCCGGAATTGACGTAGTAGCCAGATCCTGGGTACTCCTCACCTTCCCAGTCGCTCGTGCCGTACTTGTCCTCCTGGCCCCTCGGATACCCGTCATTGTCCCAGTCCTCTGAGTCGCCGTCGTTGTCGACCGGGTCGAATTCGTCTCTGATGCCGTCGATGTAGAACGCCAGTAGCAAAGCCATTACCAGAGCCCCTACTGACAGTACTACCCATGTGGAGACCCGATGTCTGAGCTGCCTGATAGTCAGTTCCGTGATAGCCCCGGCCTTGCGGTCCATACGAGTCCACACGGACTGCGCCAGTGACCTTCCCTTCTCGTCCATCACGAAGTCCCTCCTATCAGATAGCCTAGCAGCGCCTCGAGATTGTCATCTGGGTTGTCGATGGCCTCTACGGCGACTCCCGATTCGGTGATTACTCGGGGGAGGATAGAATGGGCTGCAGAGAGGTCATTGGTCTGAATCTCCAATTGACCATCGTTAGGGAATCGGACGCCGTACACCGGATTCTCTACGATGAATTTTCGAGCGAGCTTTCTTGGGTCCTCGCATGTCAGAAGGATGCGATGCGGGTGTTTGTCGAGCAGTCCCCTGATGGCGTGCAGGTTTCCTAGCGCGAGGAGTCTTCCTTCGTTCAGGATGACGATCTGCTCGGTGATTCTCTCTATCTCATCAAGGATGTGGCTGGATACGAGGACTGTCTTGCCCTGGGAGCCCAACTCCCTGATGACGCTCATTATGCTAGTTCGAGCAATCGGGTCGCAGCCGTGTAGAGGTTCGTCAAGAATAATCAGGTCCGGGTCGTGGACCAGTGCTTGCGCTATCTTGACCCTCTGCCTCATCCCCTTGCTGTATTTGCCTATCTCCTTGTTCTGAACATCTGCGAGGCCAACGAAGTCGAGGACGTGCTCGGCCCTCGCAATGGCTTCCTCGCGGGTCATGCCGTGTAGCCTCGCAAGGGTGGAAACGAAATCGAGGGCCGTCATCCAGTCGTACATCCTCTCGGACTCACTCACGTAGCCGATTCTACGATACGGAGAAGGGTTGACCCAAGGGTCCTCGCCGAACAGCCTGACGCTTCCCTGACTTGGCTTGAGTCTGCCCATTAGGAGTTTGAACAGAGTTGACTTACCAGCTCCATTTGGACCCAGAACCCCGGTGACTCCACCGTCTATGGCCAAGGAGACGTCATTCAAACCGATTACCTGATCATACCACTTGGAAACCTGATCGACCACTACGGCGGGTGTCTTTTGGCTCATTCCCTAGTCACCTCCAGCGAGCCCACTCTGAAAGTGAGCAGAGCCACCGATGCTGCATTGTACAGCAGCATGGATACAATCGAGAACGCTAACGGATGGTCGTAGTTAGACTCTATTCCGAGGAGCCATTGTCCTACATGGGCTAGGGAGTCATACGGACTGAGTACATACAGAATCGAAGTATCGAACTGCGATTCAATCAGCAGGGCTAGCAGTTTCGTCCCATAGATTACTCCTAGGAAGGCGATTGCTGCGAAGAACCTGCTCTGACTGATACTTGAGAGTGCTAGACCGATTGAAGTGTAAGTGATTACGACTAAGATTCCAGCAATCAAGCCGCCAAGGAACATGGGTAGGGTATCGACAAGGTATGCCCATCCCTCGCCATTGAAGACGATTGCCGAAGTATAGTAGACGAAGTAGGAGAGTACGATGACGAAGCCGAGTACCACCGCCACACTGAGATACTTCATGGCGGTGTAATCAGTCCGAGTGACGGGTCTGGAGAAGTAAATAGCACTGGTTCCGTACTTCCTGTCATCAGAGATCATACCGCCGACGACCAAAGCAGTCAGCATCGGCCAGCAGCACAGATTCCTCGGGAAGTAACCGAGGACCTGCCCCCAAAGATTGTAGCGATTAATCCCCCAAAGCCTAGAGAATGTATCATTCATGAATCCGTCACTCGACAAAGAAGCGAGGAAGAGCATGAGTACAGGAAGCAGCGAATATAGTAGGATAACGAAGATGGCGAGCCTTACCATCGGATGGTAGTGCCTGTGGCCTGTCCCCCTGAACAGACCGTAGACATGGTGTCTGAATATCGCGTAGTTCCTTACCCAACGAGGCCCGAGCTCCCCGTCCCAGGGACGGTATGTCTGCTCAAACAGGGTGCCTACTTGAGCTTCCGACCTGGCGACTATGGCTTTGGCGTCCTCATCGCCGTCACCGGCCCCGTAGGCGACCTCCATACGGGTCTTGATGCCCTCGATATCTATGTCGTCCTCAGGCAGAATTATCACCTCCTGTATGGCCTTCAGTCATCAGATCCGAGGTCCCCTTGACCTCGGCTCCCAGACGGTCCATGATGAGCAAGAAGATATCCTCTAAATCGGGGTCATACTCTTGCATCTGACGGACTTGGATTTCTGCAGACGCCGCGGCTTCGAGTATCTTCGATGTCGTGGAGTCATCCACCCTGACTACTCTCAGTACTCGCCCCATTCGACGGACAGTGAATCCCATTGACTCAAGTTCGGTCTTCATCCTGCTGGCTCCGCCCCAAACTGATATCTCGATTTCCCTCTCGACCTGGTTTGCCAAATCGTCAATCCTGCGCTGGACCACGATTTTGCCCTTGTGAATCATCACAATCCTATCGCATACCTCTTGGACGTCATCCATGACATGACTGCTCATCAGAACTGTTCTGTTCCCTTCGATAACGGTCTTCTTGAGTGTCTGGAGCATGAATTCTCTAGCCCTCTGATCGAGACCGTTAGTCGGCTCGTCGCAGATTAGCAGATCCGGGTCGTGGACCAAAGCACAAGCTAACTTTGCAGCCTGCTTCATCCCGGTGCTGTAGGTCTCGATCTTTCTGTATCTCTGGTCCTTGAGTCCGACATACTGCAGCACCTCGTGAGCCCTCCTAGTCGCATGGGCCGGGTTCATCCCCAGCAATTCACCCGAGTATCTGACTTGGTCCACTCCTGATAGTCCGGGATCCAGTGCATCGTATTCCGGCATGTAGCCGATTCTGGAGCGAATCTTCTCCGCCTCGGTCCTGATATCATATCCTAGGACGGTTCCTTCTCCCGAGGTAGTCGTAATCAGTCCTAAGAGGCACTTGAACAGAGTCGATTTTCCGGCCCCGTTCGGACCCAGTATACCGATGGCCCCCGGTGGGATGTCGAGGTCGACGTCATCGAGGGCGAGATGGGGGCCGTACATCTTACGCAGATTGCGAGACGTGATGACAGGTCCAGGGCCGGTCGGGTCTTCCATGAGTCACCTCGACTCCTTCGGAGTCGATTCTTGCTCAGCGATTAGTCACTTGAACTAATCCCCGCCGGGAGCCTCGTTAATCATCCCTGAGAGCCCCTTCGCGAACTCTTACTGCCACTCCTTTGGACAGCTGGGCCATCTCTCGGGGAGATGTGACGGCTGTACCGTGAGCGACCAAAGTGCCTTCATCGTCGACCACCAAGCATGGCTGTCCTGGGACTAAGTGAGGGTCGGCTCCTAGGATGTATCCATGCATTACATTACGCCCCCTGCCAACAAATGGTATGGCGTCCTCAAGAAGTCGGACTCTGGGGACTCCGGGGTGGTCGCTGGCGGGGTCTGAAATCGGTTCGTCGAACAACGCAGGAGGATTAGGATTCGAGTTGAGTCTCGATGCGCCTTCAAGGGCGAGGCTAATGCCTCCGTCGGTGAGTCGCGGAGAGAGGATATGCTGATTATCGTTGAAGACATTGACTATTCGGTTGGTCTTGGAGCGCCGCACTTCCATCCCTCCTGTCAGCTTGCATGCCTCAAGCGGAGGTACCGCACACAGAACGGAGAGCTTGTCCACAATCGAGCATCTGTCAAGCCAATCTCTTACTTCCGAGGACTTCTCATCACTAGGAATCTCGGTGGGCGCTAATCTGACCAGTGGGATATCGTCCAGCCCTAGTTCTCCGAGTCCTTCCAAAATCTCCTCATCATCGAAAGGTTCCATCCAAGCCTCATCTGAGCATTCGAGATGGCACCAAGGAGAGAGATCCTCCATACTGAATGGAATTGGTCCGAGAGGAGTGGAGATCATCACCACGCTTCGGGGATTCTCAAGCAGTGCTTGGACTGCTGCACCAAGAGCATTGATGCGCCAAGGAGGCGGTGCGGAGTCGACCAGTACGACTCTTTCCGGGTCACCATCACTGCCGTCCCACCAAGACCCGGGCACTCTCCATCGCAACGAAAGAAGAGCGTGTAGGTGCAGAATGTGCGGGCGTGAGCCAATATCCTCGCTGAGATCTTCCCTACCCATCCTGACTGGATTTGCTGATGCGAGCATCTGCAGAGCCGTCTCACCGGATGGTTCATCGGGCATCTCCTCCAGTTGATCCAATACCCAAAGGAATGCTTCTCTCAACTGCGGGTTAGCGTGGCTACGTCTTTCTGCTAGCTGCCAGATTCTACCTTCCCTCAATGCTTCACGGCATCTTGCGAGCTCGGTCTGAGTAACTTCGAGATTGTGATGAGCGAGTAGGACTGAGCGCTCATCCTTGTCCATCGCTCTGACTTCTTCAGGAGTTCTTCCGAACAGTGCTGCAGAAGATACCGGCCACTCGGTTAGTACCTCGAGCTTAATGGTCCCCTCGGGAGATAGTAGACGGTCGTCACGAGCGAAGAGAGCGTAAGCCGCACTGTCGAACATGTCAGCCCCTAGAGCAATCGCCATTGGGAATAGCATCGGATGGCCGCATCCAAACATGTGAATGGGCCTGTCAGAAGGTACAGTTGATCTTGCGGCCATAAGAGCCTCAAACAACTCCCTGTACCTCTGCTTCTCCATCAGTGGAACGATACCACCTATAGGGTGGACACAGAATCCTCTGTGCTCTCCTTCGGCCGAGCCCATGAGGCTCGCAGACTCGGCTCTAAGGTCCTGATGTGTGCCTCCCTGAATCGGGCCATTGAGAAGCATCTTGTCTCCGGCTGCTTGCAAAGACTCAGGCGCCCTGTTGGCAGTCTCGCGTACGCACTCCTCCAACTCCTCGCGACTCATGTCTGGGCGTCCGAAGACATCGAGCATGGTCCCGATATCCACACCGATATCTCGCTGGAAATCGACTATCTCACTCACTCCTACTTCTACATCACCGTAGACATATGATTGGAAGGTGCCAGAGTCGGTCATCACGACTCCAGGATAGTCGAGCAGTGTGTGGATTCCCTCAGCGAGAGCCTTGTCCTTCAAGTCGTCATGCTTCCAGATGACGTATGAGTTGGTTATCAGGGCATCAACGCCGTACTTTTCCCACATCTCTCTGGGCTCAATGGTTCTCAGATTTGGGTTGATTACGGGGAGCAGGGCAGGGGTCTGCAAAGAGCCGTGCAGAGTGTGAAGTCGGCCAATTCTGGCCGCCCCATCTCGAACCACTATCTCGAACAGTCCGAGGTCCTGCTCGCGACAGGGTTCGGGGTCTGCTCGCGCAGGCATGTATGTATCTGCGAAGAGTCGGAGTCATCAATGCTGTCATGCACGATTGAGGACCTTGAGAGTGGTAACTCCGTCCACGAGACTAATCTCCACCTCATCACCTGAGTTGACTGCCATAGTAGGGTCGTCGCCGAAGCCATGGGCATACGGCACACCGAGTAGAGAAGCTGCAGGGAGTGTCAGGGGACACACGTCACGGTTGACTATCGCCTTAGGGCCCATTCCAGTGTACAACAGGCCCATCAGCACGAACGGGGCGACAGTTGAGCCCGAACCCTTCGGATAAATCAAAACGGTTTCGCCAACCGACTCGCCGTCTAACGGGTGACCTGGTTCCTCAATTACTCCGGTATCGCGGTTGACGTACCCGAGGTATGTGATTGGGACATCGGTCACCATGGCCTTGCCAGTGACTTTCCACTCCGACTGGCTCGGAATACCTGAGCCAGTCGTCTCAAACTCTCCTTCTATGTGTTCTTTCGAGGATGGAATCGGCTTTGCTCCAGTCTTGTGCAGTTCGGGCCTCTCTCCCTCTGCTAGAGTCGGGTCAAAGGCGTGAGCGACGCATTTCTGGATACTCGCCACGCTTGTCGGCATCCTGTTGAGTCCGCTAGTCAGGTAGTGCTCAGCCTTGAGTGAGTTAGTCAGAAGATGGTTGTAGCGCTCACGGTTGTAGGGAGTTACTTCCGGGCAGGTGTCGCGCAGCACTAGTGCGCCAGCCTCCTCCAACACATCCAGAGTGCCGTCGGCAGAAATCAAATCGTGATTGTGGGCGCTCATGAAGACCCAAAGTCTCTGATTTGGGATGAATTCACCCAACTCCATCCTAGCCCTAGCTGCCGCTGCGACTGCTCGGGCCTCCCCAACACTTGCTTGCGGGCATCCGATTACGACCAAATCGACTTGTCCACTCGGAGCCAATTCACGGTAGCGCTCAGCCAAATCTTCCTCGGTGAAAATCAACTCACCCTGATACTCATCGACGTAGGGGGCATCAGCAGTATGGCCGTCTGCCCAAAGCATAGGAGATCCGTAGTTGGCCGCTGCAGCAGTGAGTGCCTTGCGCATTTCAAAACTGGCCCAATCAGGAAGTCCAGTGATTCGCGGCATAGGTCCCCATGGAAGATTCCATTCGGGCCTAATCTGCTTGCCTATCCAGTCTCCTAAGATACTCCAGTCGGTTGAGTCGGACATAGCGCAGTCGACATTCACGAGAATGTTTGGGACTCTGTTCTCGTCGAGATGCAGACCCCATTTCGGGGCCCAGCCGGTGAGTGCTGTTGCGAGAGCGGATAGGCCAGATTCTCTGTTGGTGATTAGAGATGTGTAGGAGTTGGAGAAGCAGACTGCGTTGGACTCAGCCCAAGAGCCGATTCCCTCGTCTTCCTCGATACCTCTATCGTAAGGCGTGCACGAGAGAATTGCTTCTATTCCAAGCTCGGAGTATGCATGCACAATCTCAAACTGCTGCTCAAGAAAGTCAGGATAGTCAATGCCCATATCGTCCATCTTCTGGTGATCGCACCCAGCCGAATTCAGAGTGGTGGGAATAGCCACCTTTCCCTCAGAGTCCCCGGACAGGTCTGCCAAGAAGCGTCGCAGACCATGCCCACCAGTGATTACGCTCACTCCTGAGACGTGTGCATTCTCCACTTCGATGAACTCAGTAGCGCCCGCAGTAGAGGCGAGATCGACGACCAGTCTGGCTGCCTTCTGCTTGGTCGAGCCCATCGAGCCCGCGAGCATTGACTCGAGTTGTGAGGGGATTTCCACGACTGCGGGTCATAGCGTCGCTCCTTCAATGCGACGCAGGCTCGACCTCTGCCGGATGCATTCAGCAGCACCCTGCTTCGCGTAGGGGCGCAGAGACGAAGGATACCCTGTCGACGTCATTGGTGTTCTTGAGTCTCTCAACGATTTCCTTAACAGCTCCGGCCTTGCCTCTAATTTGCATAGTGTCTACGCAAGTATGGCTCTCAGTCAAGCAGTTATGATTGTATGAAGAGACCTGAATCGAATGAGAGTGTCTGATATCTAGAATCTTGCTCTCAACTCCGTGCTGGTAGAATATCACCATTACCCCCTCGGTTGCTGATTCCGCGTCCATAGTACTCAGGTCTCCACCGCGATTCGTATCCGCGAAGTGCAGGCTGGCATCTCTGAGGAACATGCTTCTGTTCTTGTATCCTGAATCTTCAATCATCGTATCCAATCTGCTTGCGAACTCCTTGTCGCCACTGAATGATATCACTCTGCTCATGGTAGCCCTAGCCTCACAGAATTAATAACATTTTTTTTATATGTATTATCAATCGGAGGCGATATGGTAACAGAAAGCGCACCAATCGAACTAGCAGCCCTAACTCTGGTTTTGGCCCTCGTTGGAGGTCTGATACCCCTATTCAGCAAGATCAAGGACAATCCTGATACACTTAGGAGGATCACAGGAATATCATCAGGAATCCTACTTGCATCAGCCCTCTTGGTTGTGGTGCCTGAGGGTTTCGAGTTAGCCACGGGGGGCCATGATGAGCACGAGCATGAGGAGGCGGCGCACGGTGAGGAAGAGGAAGGACTTGAGAATCTGATTATTGGAGCGGCTATCCTAGCTGGATTCATCATGATGCTGATTCTAGAGGGTTCTGGAATGGGTCATGCAGTTCACGAGGAGCATCATGATCACCACGACGAGCACGGGCACGAACATGTACACCACA
>CAYMRU010000008.1:0-28642 GCA_964392975.1 uncultured Candidatus Poseidoniales archaeon
GTATTGAGTCGAACGGGGCGGTAGCGGAGACGGTGTCGAGGTAGGTGAAGCGGAATGTGACTTCTACTCCCAACGCTTCTAGAGCAGAAACGTCTGCATCTGTAGGATGATGATTGTAGTCAACGAAAATTCTCGCACTTCCCGGCGGAGCCCTCTTCCACCAGTCCTGCTGTATTTCGGCGGGTTGCTCAAGCAGCCATTCCAGTCTGTCATCCAACTCGTTACCGTCCTTGTCTCGACTCCAGTACAGCCACCAGTTCGGATGCACCTCGTGTTCCACAGAGGCTATCCAGTTTCCGTCGGCATCGAATCCGCCAGGATCTCTCTCAGCGATAATTGTGGACGAAGCGAGAGGAATTAGGAACAGCAGTGCGATAGCTGTTGCTAGTGCTGCTCGCCGTCCTGCCATGGGCAGGACGAAAGTGAGGTGGTGTTTGAGGCTTAGGTAGTGAATAGTCGTCAATTGACCTGCATGCCTTCCTCATCGTAGTCCCATTCCACAATCTCCCAACCAGCTTCTTCAATTGCAGAAATCGCCTCTCTGCGGCCCATCGGAGAGCACAAGAGCCCAACAGAGCCGCCACCTCCTGCTCCCAGTGCTTTCCACGCCACTACCGCTCCCGATTCTCTCAGACTGTCGACGACTTTCCTGAATGGATCGTGAATCGACTTATCAATGAGGTCGACTCCATCACAGACATCGTTGAACGCCTTGACAACGAGTTCCCTACGATCCCTCTGCAGGCCGTCTGCCATATTCCTAGCAGCACCCCGAATCAGGTGCAATCCAGAGATGATTTTCTCATCACCTTCTTTGTAACGCTCCCAGACTTTCGAGTGGATGTCTCCGGATTTATGCTCGATGCCAGTGTAGGCGATTACGAAGTGCTTGCGAAGCCAGTTTCTGGCCGACTTCATCGGCTCGAATGGAATTTCTTCGACCTCATCGCCTAGGAACAGCAGGTGATTGAAGCCGCCGTGGGCTGCTGCCCACTGGTCTTGCCTGCCTCCTTTGTTCTCAAGCAGTGCCTCAAACTGGAAGGCTAGCTCGGCAATGTCCTCGGGGCTCTTTCCTCCTCCGACTATGGTGGCAATCAGCCCTACGTTCATGGCGCCGCTAGTTCCCAATCCTGAGCCAGTAGGCATGTCACTGCTGTACTCGACTCTGATTCGCCCCTCGTCGTCCTTCTCCATGACGCTGCGGATGTACCTGTTGATGGCGAAGTTGACGACCTCGCCACCATAATCTCCCGAGTACGGCTGGACATCGGTCCAGCCCCCGGCGAGGTCGACTCTTACCGGAACGATGACCTCGATTCGCTCCGTCATCAGACATGGCGGTAGAGCGACGCATGAGAAGGATTCGGTCTACGACCGAAAAGAACGGGTATGTATGGCCCCTCCGGTGAGCATGGATTCGGCGGTCGAGCGTGCGATTGCTGCCTTCGCAGCAGGAGAGCCGGTGATGGTGTTCGATTCCGACTTTAGAGAGAGGGAGACAGACCTGCTTTGGCCAGCAGATGCTGCCACTCCTCTAGTCATGAGGACGCTGCGCAACGATTGTGGAGGCTTGCTCTTCTTAGCTGTCGGAAATGAGATTGGCGAGATGTTCGGCCTACCTTGGCTGCAGGACATCCACACTCATCCGGTGCTTGTCGAGGAGAATCCAGTTCTTGGTGTGCTGATTACCGATGACCTGCAATACGACAACCGCTCCGCATTCACGCTCTCTCTCAATCACAGGGAGACATACACAGGCATCACCGACAGGGACAGGGCACTGACCACGAGGAGGTTTGGAGAATTGGCCCAAGAGTTGATGGCAAGTAATGCCGATGAGAGGGCTGCTCGCACAGCACTCGGAGCGGAGTTCCGCACTCCCGGACACATTCCCGTCTGCAGGGAGTCTCCTATGGGACTTAGGTCGCGGCAAGGTCACACCGAACTCGCAGTATCGATTGCGCGACTTTCCGGACGCCCTCCGTGCACGATTGGTGCTGAGATGCTGGAACCGGATGGCGATGGTGCACTGTCTGTGGGTGCAGCTAGAGAATACGCTGAGAAGCACGGGATACCCATGATCACGGGGGGCGAAATCCTCGAAGCCATGGGAATAGAAGAGTAGAGAAGACAGGACAAGGCTGGTTCGACTATGACACGAGTGATGGCAGTGGGCGTGTTCGACCTCCTGCACGCTGGACACCTGCACTATGTCGAGCAGGCCAAGAGTCTCGGGGATGAACTCGTGGTTGTGGTTGCTCACGATGATACCGTCAGGAAGCAGAAGCATGAGCCGATTACCTCACACGAACTCAGGTGCAGGATGGTATCGGGACTCAAGCCCGTTGATACGGCGATGGTCGGCAATCCTCCGACCTCGCCGATATTCGATATCCTAGATGCGGTCCAACCCGACATAATCGCTCTGGGCTACGACCAGAAGCATTCTGTCGATGCAATCCGAGAGGGATTGGATGCGCAGGGGCACTCTAATATCGAGGTTGTAAGAGTCGAAGGACTCTCAGACGATCTCGACGGTACTCGCAAAATCATCGCCCGAATCCTCGACCTCTGGCCAGGTATCGAGGGCGGACCATACGAGGAGGACTAGTATGTACACTGGGATAGTGGCCGGGACGGCCCCGATTCTCAGCATCGAAGAAAGAGATGAAGTGCGCTCATTCACTATAGATTTGACAGGCTTTGACTATGGCTTGGAGATTGGAGCCAGCGTGGCATTGGATGGCGTGTGCATGACAGTGGTCGGAATCGATTCTGGCCGGATTGGATTCGATGCTATCAAGGAGACTCTGGGCCGAACAACCCTAGCAGACAGGTCAACTGGAGATATCCTCAATGTCGAGCGTTCTCTCAGAATGGGGGATGAGCTCGGAGGACATCTGCTCTCCGGACACGTAATGTGCACTGCAGAGATTCTAGAAAAAGCCGAGTTAGGAGAGGGGGTGGACCTGCGTATTTCCATGCCACAAGAGGCTCGTCCCTACATTCTTGAGAAGGGCTACGTGGCAGTAGATGGGATGTCACTGACCGTGGGCCGCGTGGATGACTCCGGCTTTGGCCTTCACATCATCCCTGAGACCCTCAGAGTGACCACGATAGGTCAGAAGGAGGCCGGAGATTGTGTGAACATTGAGGTCGACTCGCAGACTCAGACAATCGTAGATACCCTTAGTCGTAGCATGGGGGCGAGCGGATGAGACTGGGTATCGTATGCGGCTCATTCCACCGCGATGAGGTCGAGAGGATGCTTGAATACGCTCGCGACGAGGCTGCTTCGAAGAACTGGGACGTATCTGATGTGGCTTGGGTCCCGGGCTCGATGGAAGCCCCTCTGGCTCTCGACAGGATGCTGCAGAGAGGGGAGATTGACGGTGCAGTAGTTCTGGGAATTATCGAGAGAGGAGAGACCGACCATGGTCTTGTCATGGGTCAATCAGTCACCAAGGCGGTTATCGACTTGCAAATCACCCACAACAAACCGATTGGGCTTGGAATCATTGGCCCTGGGGCCGAGCCCGAGCATATTGAGCCACGTCTAGAACCGCATGCCCGCGCCGCAGTTGGCGCGGTTGCAGCGATGATTGGATAACTACTCCTTGATGGCTCTCAGTGTGAACGAGAGTGGAATGCGGACTTGTCCGTCCTTCAGTTTCCAGTAATTGGTCCTCGAGGGTTCCAAAAGCTGTGGCCAAGGAGAGAAGAATAGTTCGTCGCGCTCCGAAAACATGTCCACTCTCAATCCTGCTTCAGTGATTGCCTCGAACAGTGTATCATACCTGTACTCCCAGCAGTGAGTCACTCTCTCTCCGGGCCATTCCTGGTAGGCATAGCTGCCCTCCCCCACCTCTGAGATTGGCCCTTCCTCGAACAGGTCGTACTTTACGACTAATCTGGGGCCATCTGGGCCCTCTTCCAAATCCATGATGTTCACTGTCGGGGTGCTTTCCTCAAAGTACAAGATTCCACCGGGCTTGAGTAGAGATGTGCAGACTTGTGCCCAGTCCCTCAAGTCAGGCAGCCAGCACAGGGCCCCTCTACCAGTGTAGATAATGTCGAATTGCTCGCCTTTGAGCGCTTCAACGGCATCTGAAACTCTGCTGACGACAAATCTGGCATCATCGAAGCCAAGAATATTTGCGAATCTGCTAGCCTCTTCGATGGCACTGGGTGAGAAGTCCAGTCCTGTTACCCTCGCACCCTCGCGCGCCCAAGAAAGAGTGTCTGTACCGATGTGGCATTGTAGGTGCAAGAGGGACTTGCCCTCGACGGGGCCGACTTCCTCAATCTCCCATGGAGCGAGCTTGGTCTCGCCGGCCAGCCACTGCTTGATTCGGTAGAACTCGGCACCTTCTCCCTGAGCGTGCATGTGTGCCAAGTCATCCCATGACTCGAGGTTCTCGCGGATGGCCTGCTCATCATCCTCTGGAGGCGATGCCGGTCTCCAATCCATCGAACCCGGCAGTGCGTGGTAGATGAAATCCTGTCGGAGGCGTACCTACTCCTCAATCTCGATTCCGTGTGCCATCATCATCTCGGCCTCGAGAATCGTCTGACGCACTGCCATAGCGGTGTCGGGAGTAACAGAGATGGATGAGATTCCGCAGTCAACGAGGAACGGAGGGAACTCGTTGGGGTGGTCGCTTGGGGCCTGACCGCAGATGCCTATCTCCAGCCCCCTAGAGTTGAATGCATCGATGGCCGAGCGAATCATCGACTTCACCGCCGGGGCTCTAGCATCGACTTGGTGCTGGTAGCCCTCAAGGTCGTCGCGAGAAACCGCGTATACGGTCTGGACGAGGTCGTTGGTGCCAATCGAGCCGCCCGAGAGTTGCATCCTGTCGATGAATGCGTCTGCATCGATGACATTGGAGGGAAGTTCGACCATGACGAACAGCGGGACATTGTTGCTGGGGCCTATCGCGTGCTCCTCGAGCATATCCTTGACCGACTCGCCCTCCTCGGGAGAGCGGCAGAACGGCACCATAAGCTGCAGGTTGCTAAGGCCGAAGTCGTGGAACACCGAGGCCATGGCCTCGCACTCCATCTCAAAGGCCGGTTTGAAAATCGGGTCGAGGTATCGCGATGCGCCTCGCCAGGCAATCATCGGGTTCTCCTCGACTGGTTCAAACAGCCCACCGCCAAGCAGATCTCTGTACTCGTTTGATTTGAAGTCCGAAAGTCGGACGAGAACCGGTCGAGGGTGGAAAGCCGCGCAGATCAGGCCGACGCCTTCTCTCAGTTTGTCAATGAAAAGCCCTCGAGGATGGTCGTAGTTCCAGCATCTCCTCTCGATGGCCTCGATGGTATCTCTCAAGTTCTCCTCGGGCTCTTCAGCGAGGTTCCTAGAAAAGGGCTCAAGTTCCGGAGGTACCTCTCCTGTGTCTAAGTAACTCTTCAACGAGCGGTAGTGGATGAAGGCGAGTGGGTGGATTCCGATTTCCCCCGACAGAACGAACTCGATTCGTGCTAGGCCGACGCCTTCGACTGGGAGCTGAGAGTCCGCAAGCGACTTGGTAGGGAAGCCGACATTGAGTTTGAGTTTAGTCTTGATTGGAGTCGAGGTGTCGACCTTGTGCTCCACTATCTCGAACGGGTGCTCTCCGTCGAAGATGTAGCCAGTGTCACCCTCGGCGCACGAGCCGGTCACCATTCTGCTGTTCTTGAGTGCGAGGGCCTCTGAGCAGCCGACTATGGCAGGAATTCCGAACTCTCTGGCGATGATTGCAGCATGGCTCGTTCTACCTCCCTTTCGCGTGACGATGAGAGATGCTTGCTTCATCATCGGCTCCCAGTCAGGAGTGGTCATCTCAGTCACTAGGACGTCTCCCTTCTCAAAGACCAGTTCTTCCCATGGGATCTCCTCCTGCCTTTCCCCGGCAGCGAGTCTCTTCTGCAGGGCTCGACGTCGGTCGAGGACTTCCTGGTAGGAGCCGTAGGTCCTGATTGGTCCGGAGCCGATTCTCTTGCCAACGGCCTGCCCGGTTGCAATAACGAAATCTCGCTTGAGTCGCTCAACGAGCACGCGGTCCATCTCGTAGCGAATCAGGCCGTGTGTGGCCTTGCCGTGAACCGTCTCCGGCCTTGCCTGGACAATATACAGACCTCCGCCTTCCCCGTCCTTGGCCCATTCGATATCCATCGGCATACCGTAGTGCTGCTCGATGCGCAGTGCCATGCTCGCGAGGCTCTTACACTCCTCGGAGCCGAGGGCCCAATCTCGTCGCTCCGAGAACGGCACCTCCTCCACACTGGTGGCCCTCACTCCGTCGCTTGCGTAGACCATTCGCTGATCCTTGCTGCCCAGATGTCGGTGTACGATGGCGAACTTGTCCTTCAGTAGGCCCTCTTTCCACACCGTGTAAGTGTCAGGCGATACTGTACCTTGGACGATTAACTCGCCCAAGCCATAGGAGGCGGCGATGTGGACGACTCCGTCGTGACCGGAGTCCGGATCGATGGTGAACATCACTCCTGATGAGGCCAAATCTGATCGTACCATCTTCATCACCACTACGCAAAGTGGGCTCGCCAATGGGTCCATGTCCCTATCAAGCTGGTAGCAGATGGCCCTCTCCGTGAACTGGCTGGCCACGCACTTGCGCCAGTGCAGGACGACATTGTCCTCGCCGTGGATATTGAGGAATGACTCGTACTGGCCTGCGAAGGAGGCGTCCTCGGAGTCCTCTGTGGTGGCTGAAGATCGGACAGCGACGTCAGTGCCCCTACCATACTGCTCACAGAGCTGTCTGTAAGCTAGGCGGATCGAATCTGAGATGGATTCTGGTACTGGGGCCTCAAGGACCAATGAGCGTGCCAGTTCGGCTCGGCCGTGCATGGCAAGGGAGTCTTTCTGGTCAGCCCCTTCGATGCACACCCTCAGTGCATCTGAGAGTGAAGTTTGGATAATGGCCAGCGCCCTCACGTCTTCTATGCCCTCGACTTCCGGGACTTGGTCCCAAGTGCCCCTGGTTACCTTCGCTTGAACGAAGTCGCGATAGCCATCGGAAGTCGTGCAGAAGCCGTTGGGTACTTCGACTCCGCTCTCACTCAGGTTGCGGTACATCTCACCCAGAGAGGCTCCCTTACCGCCAACAGCAAGCGCGTCTTCGCGTCCTACTTCGTCGAACCAGAGAATGATATCTTTCTGACCCATGAATCCCCAGTTCCCCATTGGCCCCCAATGGCCAGTTGACAGTGAAACTTGGCGCCAATTAATGGTTGAGTTGATAACGATGCTTGGAAAACAACTAATCCCCAGAGCAGGGTTGAAGGACATCCCATCATTGGGACGCCTGTGAGCGGCGAAGTTCGAAATGTAATCATCATTGGTTCTGGGCCTGCGGGTTACACTGCTGGGTTGTACACTGCCCGCGCGATGCTTGAGCCACTGATGTTCGCGGGCTACATGTCTGGAGGACAGTTGATGCTTACATCTGATGTCGAGAATTTTCCTGGATACCCTACCGGAATAGGTGGGCCCGAGATGATGATTCATATGCGCGAGCAAGCCGAGCGTTTCGGCTTGGAGGTTCACGACAAGAATGTTGAGAGGGTAGATTTCTGCGAGCGCCCATTTAGAGTCTGGGTAGAAGGTGAGGAACACAGGGCTGAGGCGATAATCATCTGCACCGGAGCCGAGGCGATCTGGCTGGGTGCTGAAGGTGAGGAGGCTCAGAAGGGCAGGGGAATCTCAACCTGTGCTACCTGTGACGGGGCCTTCTTCCGGGAACAGGAGGTGATTGTGGTCGGCGGTGGCGATTCGGCGATGGAGGAAGCCACATTCCTCACCAGATTCGCTAGCAAGGTCACGATAGTTCATCGCCGAGAAGTGTTCAAGGCATCCAAGGTGATGTACGAGAGGGCTGCCAATCACCCCAAGATCGAAATCAAGACTAATCGTAGAGTCAAGGGGTGGTTATCTAACGACGAAGGACTCAGTGGGGCTGTTCTTGAAGACCCTCGTGATGGCAGTGAGGAGAAGATTAGCTGTACGGGCGCATTCATCGCAATCGGACACAAACCGATGACCGGTTTCCTCGAAGGTGAGATTGATATGGACGAATCCGGCTACATCATGCACTCAGAGCACACCATGACAAGCGTACCGGGAGTGTTTGCCGCCGGAGATGTAGTCGATAAGCGATACCGTCAGGCCATCACAGCAGCTGGAATGGGTTGCCAAGCAGCCATGGATGCGGAGAAGTGGCTGGAGGACCAGCACTGAGGTGCTCACTTGGAGCTGACCGAAGAAACGGGCTGGCTGAACAACAGGATAGGGGACCTGTTCTACCTACTGCATGTCGCAATCACACTGTTCTGCGCCTTCGCTTGGCTGGGTCCGGACGAGTGGATGTGGTGGGGCGTATTCATCCTCTACGGGGCGACCGAGATACTTTGGCTGCTCAGGGATGACTACTGCATCATCACCGATATAGAGCGCTATTTCAGAGGGGTTCCTAGGCCCGATACGCATCTCGAACAGAACTTCATCCGCAGGTTGATTGCAACGATCTTCAGGATTGACATCAGTCCCGAGAACGCTCGAATCCTGACTCGAACATGGGGCAGATTGGGTTGGTTGATTGCCACCCTCAGACTCTTTGTAATCTGAGTTGATTGACAGACTCGAGGGGAAGAGGCCATTTCTGTGAACGTACTCGAGGGGACATGACCGCCGGCGGTGAGTCTCGTTACGCGAGACATCTGGCCCTGCCTGAAGTCGGCCCTGAAGGGCAGTTAGCCCTGCAAGAGGCATCAGTACTGGTCATTGGAGCCGGCGGCCTTGGCTCGCCTGCTCTACTCTATCTCGCCGCTGCTGGGATAGGGAGGATTGGTCTGATTGATGACGACACTGTGGATGTAACAAATCTGCAGCGGCAGATTCTCCACAGCACTTCTGAGGTCGGCGAGTCGAAGGCCGCATCTGCTGAGAGGCGTATTTCTGACCTCAACCCCGAAGTCACCGTTGAAGCCATAGAAGGAAGACTCGATGCGACGAATGCTCTAGAGATAATTTGCCGATATGATATCATAATCGACGGTACGGACAACTTCGAGACTCGTTATCTGATTGGGGATGCGTGTGAGATTCTAGGCAAACCGTGGGTCTTCGGAAGTATCCATCGTTTTGAGGGACAGGTAGCCACATTCAACCTTGAAGGCGGACCCAATTACCGTGATTTGTTTCCCGAGCCGCCCGAAGAAGGCTTGGCTCCGAACTGTGCAGAGGCCGGGGTGCTCGGAGTACTTCCTGGCATAGTTGGCTCTATTCAGGCGACTGAGGCCATCAAGGCGATTCTAGGAATTGGCGATTCCCTAAACGGGAAGCTGTTGGTCATCGATGCTCTTAGTATGGGTTTCAGGACTTTGGGATTCTCAAAGAATGAATCGCGAGAGGCCGTCACGGAACTGAAGCAGGAGTCTGTGAAGTCTTGTTCAAGTGATGAGGGTTCACCGAGCGGAGTAATGCTCGTGATTAGTCCGGTCGAGTTCGTGCAGCGCCGAGACTCCGGATGGGATGTATTCCTACTAGATGTACGCAGAAGCGAGGAGAAGGCGATTGCCACTCTATCCGGAACCGACCTGAGGATTGAGCATAATCAAGTTCCAATGCGAATGTCGGAAATCCCACTCGACACAGATATCGTAGTCTACTGCAGAAGTGGTTCGAGATCCGCTGCTGTGGCTCGCTATCTGGTTTCAAGCGGGCTCGCGAAGGGCGAGGTGTACAACCTACGAGGCGGCATTCACGAGTGGTCGGATACAGTAAATCCAAACATAATTAAGTATTAATGTGGTATATTTTATTCTAGACTAGTGTTTATTTGTGGTATTTCTACATCCGATATACACCGAAATAGGCATATTTCGTAATTATTGCTATATTTGTGGTTGATTAATTCACAGTACATCGAAGATTTGTTGTACTAAATACTAGTGCGGGACATCATGCGCCAAGGAGTGTGGCAATGTCCTGAATGCAGTATTCATCAGGTTTGGAAGGCGAAGGCAGGGACTGAAAGGCTCGACCGGAGTTGCGAGCATTGCGGCAAGAGAATTAGAGCGAAACTCGACCGTTCTTCATCGGGCCAAGGCAGAAGAAGAAGCGTTCGGATCTGGGAGAGAGATTCTGGTGTCAGTGAGGCCGAACTTAAGCAAGAGGTCATGAGAAGAGATTCTGCTCCAGAGGAATCGGTAGAATCCTTTTCTGAGACGGTGTCCTACATCTCCTCTCAATCCACACTGCCAATCATATGGGGAGCGGGATGGCAACCAGCGACAGCCCTTGCTTTCTCTTCTCCACTAAAATCAGAAACTGCAAGAATTGAGTTTTTGAGGTTCTTCGCCGAGAGACACGATGGTCATCTAGAACTGGTAGCTGATACCTGGGATGGGCGTAAACCTCCATCATCGTTTGATGGTGATTCATTCCATGACTTCTCCTCGGACCTTCTCGCAGCACTCAAAGAAACTCTGAATGATCGATTGATGGCGCCTTCACTTGGTCAGGTACACACTGGGGAAGTGATGCCAATGAGGACTGGTGAACTTCACCTAGAAAGGCGCACTGCGAGGCTGTTAATCGATGCTACACTTTGCTTGAGAAGGATTGCTCATTACGCCTCGATTACGCTTGAACAGCGACTTGAATGGCAGAGGATGATGACCAGAACTAGAGTGGTTGACGAGCACCTCAAGGAGTTGTTCTCAGAGGGACTTGAGACTCCGGATGGTGGTAGGTTCACAGGCAAGGGTTTCCGCTCGACCTGGCAGGAAGGAGTGGTGGCCTGTGCTTCTGCCCTAAGACGAGCTGTAGATTTGAGTGGCGATGTCGAGAGTGCCGATGTTGTGGCTCCGATGATTCGTGATGTAGGACTTGCTTTGGCGATGGGGCAGACGCCTACTGAGGTCTTCGCAGCGCAAATGGGCAAGTCCGGCTCATACATGGATGGAGGTCAGGATGCGTCAGGAGGAAGGGATCTGCACATCGGCAACTGGGAGAAGAGAGTACTCCCTCCTACTGCGCCGCTGCCGATTGCTAGCGCTACCACCACAGGAATTGCGTTAGCCGCAGTTAGACTAGGCGTCGAAAGATTCCACCTAGCACCCGTCGGTGAAGGGTGCAGCAGCAGCGGCGAGTTCTGGGAGGCGATGAACCTCGCTGGAACAAGAGGGCTTCCTATGGCATTCATGATTCAGAATAACCAGATTGCTCTCGATACCTATGTCGTTGGCCAGTCAGGAGCTGAGACCTTCGGAGACAAGGGGCATGCGATGGGTATGCCTTCGTGGACAATAGATGGTTCCGACCCGGGCCTATTTTACGCTTCGACTGCGGTTGCCAGAGAGTTCGCTTCTGATGGAGGGGGGTCGACTCTGATCCATGTCGAAACCATGCGAGGATGCGGTCATGCGCACCACCATGATGACCTCTACCTAGGTGCTTCATCGGGTAATCCTCCCGGATACGTAGACCGTGGACTGCTCGGCTATTGGGCTGACAAGGACCCACTTCCTAACCATCGTGAGCTATTGCTCCGATTGGGGTGTGATGAAGGTGCTCTAGAACAGATGGAAGCCGAGGAGCAGATTCTTGTAGATGCATCAATGAAAGAAATGGAAGATATGCCGTGGCCCGAAGGGCATTCGGTGACCAAGGGTGTCACCAGTCTGCACGACGCCAGCAGCCACTCCGAGCAGTTCAGCAGGTTCGATGGGACACGTGAGGCTGCCGAGGCGCCATTGCAGGTGGGAGAGGTATCTCTAGAGTTCTCGGACGCGGCGAATTCGTCGAGTTATAGCCGCGCTATTCAGAATGCCATGGCTTCAATCGCTGATGAGAGTGGCGAGGGCGCCGTGTTCATGGGAGAAGACATGGAAGTGGCAGGTGCATTCGGAATGAATCTGCCACTCAAGGCCAAGGGGCATTCTGACAAACTTCTCGATATGCCCCTCTCAGAGGCCGTAATCATCCATTCCGCCACCGGAGCAGCACTAGGTGGCATGAGGCCGATGGCCGAGATTCAGTTCGGAGGCTTTGCTGCTTTAGCCATGAACGCCCTAATCAACAACGCAGCGCAACTCCGCTGGCGCTGGGGTGCGGACGTTCCCCTAACGGTTCGGATACCTCTAGGAGGAAAGACCCGAAGCGGACCGTATCATGCTAACATGATTGAATCCTGGTTCCTCAATGATCCTGGCCTAGTTATGGTCTTCCCGAGCACTCCTCAAGATGCCTACGACCTTCTCGTCGAAGCGCATGCTCTCGATGACCCGGTCATCTACCTCGAGCACATCGGTCTGTACGGCCTGAGAGGCGGCGTGACAGGCTGGGGGGAGTCAATCAACCAGGTTGTCGATCGAGAATCCGTTCACGAGAGGCTGGCTAGAGGCGAGAGTTCGATTGGAAGTGCGAGGGTTGTGAGAGGCGGCAGGGACCTGACGATTGTAACCTGGGGTGCCATGGTCCACGTCGCCCTGAAGGCAGCTGCCAGTGCTGCGAAGAGGGGGGTTGAGGTTGAGGTCGTGGACCTTCGGACGATTTCGCCCTTCGATGCGAGGACTTGCGTAGACTCAGTGATGCGAACGGGTAGGTTGCTCGTCCTGCAGGAAGCACAGTGGACGGGTGGACTCGGAAACACGGTTAGCAGTAGAATCATGGAGGAAGCGTTCTGGTGCTTGGAGGTCCCACCGGTGGTCATCGGTGCTTTAGACACGCCAGTGCCGTTCTCTCCTACTCTGGAGGACCACACCATGCCCACGACTGAGTTGGTCTACAGACACATCGAGAGAATGTGCTTGTGAGGTAATACCGGTCAACCAAACGGTCATGAGCGGGCCTTGTCCCGCTCGCAATCATGGAAGGCATCGCTGATGGTCCTCTGATCCTTATCGGATTCGCTCTGCTGATGCTAGGTGGAGAGTTCGTGGTGCAAGGCGCGGTCACAATCGCTGGAAGGCTCCGAGTACCCCCTCTGCTAGTAGGCTTCACCATAGTCGCCGTCGGCACCTCGCTTCCAGAACTGGCCGTCGCGTTGGAGGCGGTGAGGACTGATGCCGACGAGATTGCCGTCGGAGGAGTCTTGGGCTCAAACGTGGCCAATGTGATGCTCGTGCTTGGTACTGCAGCCATACTTGGCGCGGCCTCAGACACTGGCAAGGGAGTCAGGCGTGATGCGGCCGCGGTGGCTGCTGCGACAGTTATGCTGCTGATTGCTGTGATGTTGGGTAAGATTACTCAGATTTTCGGAATCGTGATGCTAGTGGGTCTCGTCGTCTACTATGTCTACTCCTACAGACAATCGAAGGTAGAAGGCACAGATGTGGAGGACAGCGATACCTGGCTGCCCGACTACATGCTGATGGCCATCCCCTCTACCATGCTGGGAGGTTGGATGATCTGGAGCGGGGCTGAGATGTTGGTCGGGGGAGCAACCGGGCTGGCTAGCTCCTATGGCATACCAGAATCGGTCGTCGGCCTATCTGTCGTGGCTCTTGGAACATCTCTTCCAGAGCTCGCAGTCACACTGGTGGCTGGCCTTCGCGGGCAGGGCGGAGTGGCTGTTGGCAACGTTCTAGGATCCAATGTGATGAATATCCTCGGTATACTCGGTTTCGCAGCTACCTACTCAGGTGGCCTCATTGTGGCCCCAGAGTTCGCACAGCGTGATATCTGGGTGGTCCTCCTAACCTCGGGCTTAATCGTGGCCATGCTATTCTATGAGCGCGAGATAGGCAAGAAACTGGGATTCGGGATGGTGTTGGGATATCTGTCCTACATGACTCTGCTATACATCTAGTCGGTGCGAATCGCTAAGGGCGGGAGGCCGGTCCAAAGGCCATGGTCGACTTCGCGCTGTCGGAGGAGCAGGAGATGCTCAAGCAGATGGCCCGGGACTTCGCAGCATCCGAGATTCAACCAAATGCAGAAGAGTGGGACCGGGGGAGTAACTTCCCCCGCGATGCCATCAGGAAGGCACACGATCTGGGACTTCTGACAGTCAAGATACCAGAGGAGTTCGGAGGTTTCGGAATGGGTTCCTTCGAAGAGGTGCTAATCTGCGAGGAATTCGGATGGGGAGACCCGGGCTTCGCCACTGCATGCGGCAGCACGATGCTAGCATCTTATCCAATCATCACCGGAGGGACTCATGACCAGAAGCAGCGCTACCTGTCGAAGGTCGCTGATGGTTGCATAGCCTCGTACTGTGTTACCGAGCCTGGAGCTGGAAGCGATGTCCAGTCCATCACCACCCAAGCTGTTAGTGACGGTGATGACTACATTATCAACGGCAGTAAGATGTGGATTACAGGTGCCGGGCATGCAGATTGGTTCTTCGTGCTCGCTTACACCGACCCCAGTGCCGGCTACAAGGGGATGAGCGGATTCATCGTCGATGCTAACAGCCCGGGCATAACTCTGGGCAAGAAGGAGGACAACATGGGCCAGAGGTGTTCGGACACTAGGTCCGTCGACTTCGTCGACGTCAGGGTACCTGCAGAGAACCTAATCGGCGAGAAGGAGAACGACGGTTGGATTAACGCCATGCGTGCCTTCGATCTCTCGAGACCCACCATATCTGCTCACGCCGTCGGTAATGCGAGAGGTGCGATGGAGGAGTCTCTCCAGTACGCCAACGAGCGCAGTACCTTCGGCAAACCAATCTATCGTCACCAAGCAGTATCGTTCATGATCGCTGACATGGCTACCAAGATCGAGGCTGCCAGACTTCTGACTTGGAAGGCGGCGAAGAGGGCTGACTCCGGCGAGCGTAATACCCTTGAGGCGGCTCACGCCAAGCGCTTCGCAGCCGATATGGCGATGGAAGTCACCACTGACGCGGTTCAGGTATTCGGCGGCTACGGCTACTCGGAAGAGTACCCGGTCGCTCGCCGGATGCGCGGAGCAAAGGTCGTACAGATATTCGAGGGTTCAAGCCAGATTCAACGTCTCATCATCGGTCGAGAGATTCTGGGCGACTCCTGAGGTTGGCATGGCCGGTGATATCGGCTGCGTGGTACTCGCCGCCGGATACAGCGAGAGGCTAGGTCGGCCAAAGGCTCTCCTTAGATTAGGTGAAGGTAATCTTACGGGGTGGCTCGTTGGTAGGCTACAGAGGTACGGGCTGGACCCAGTGGTTGTGACCAATGAGGATCTGTTCGACGAGTTGTTGGAAACGGCCGGATGTGATGTGATTTGCAATCCCGACCCAGAATCGGGCAGGACCGGGACGGTTCAGCTGGGTATCAGGAGAGTAGGGCTGGCTCCGGGCAGGAGGTTCCTAGTCGTCCCAATCGACCGACCGGGATTCTCGGACTCTACTCTGTCCTCGTTATTGGCCGCTCAATCCAGCGCTTGTCCATCCAGTGGAGGCCGTGGTGGCCACCCGTTGCTGCTCTCAGAGCAGGATGCTAGAAGAATCCTAGAAGTGGCGCCCTCGGCTCCACTCAGAGACTTAGTCGAACCTGACAGAATCGAAGTCTCAGACCCACATCTGCATCTGAACATCGATACCCCGGATGACATCGGGCGACTGACTAAGGCTGCAGAGACTCTGTGAGCGAGGGATATTCGCCCATCGCCCAGAGGAAAGCCAATCCAATGATTACCGCCGGGAGGGTGGTGTGAATGGTGGCCCAAATCGAGGCCACCCTATGCCGAACGAGGAGGGGGAATAGCGCATCACCATCTTGAGATATCGCATTGGCAACCAATGCGGGGAAGGAGATGATTCCCTCTACATAGGCAGATATGGCGATTATCTGCGGGCCACATCCCGGAATCAGTCCCACAGCGGCTGCTACGAGCACTGCACCGACTCCTGCTCCATGCTCGGCGAGGTCGGCCTCTGATATTCCGGATGCTATCATTCCGAACTCGAAGGCAAGGTATGCGATTAGGACCCAGAACGTGACGAATGCCGTCTCTGAGGCTGCGTGAACCAGAGTCTCGTCGAGAGAGTTCAACTTGTCCCCAATCGTAGCCTCAGTATCGTCACGCAGGAAGTTCTTGGCTGATATGTACAGAATGATTGAGAGGGATGTGCCGATGAATCCGACCCAAGTCACGATGCCATCCCGGGTCGTCGGGTCCCAGACTAGCTCGGGGGCGTACTCTGGGTCTTGAGCATACCAAATCAGGAGCATCATGGCAAGGCACAGGCCAATTGCTGTCACCAACCACCAGACCCTGTATCCCTGATGCAAAATCCTGTAGCCTAGGCCGTCAGGAATCTCCCTCGGAAGGTCATCAATCACAGATCCTTTGCCCTCCATCTCTCTAGCTGCATCTTCTCCTAGAGGTTCGCCCGATCCGAACTTCGGACCGAGCCGGCCCAATGGAGACGATGGAGTCACTTCGAGAGAATCCACGCCATACCCCCAAACCACTCCAACGATGAACGAGGTCGCGTGCACGGCGATGACTGGTGTGATGAATGCGGAATCTTGGAACACAGCCCCAATCAGCACGAATGCGGCATCGCCAAGTGTGGCAATCAGCGTCGCGATGACTGTACCGTAGGTGACGTATCCGCGTGCGTACATCGGCATCACGATGATAGCGCCACCGCAACCCGGAGTGAGGCCCATCATCGCTCCAATGACTGGCTGGATGCGCTTGTTCTCACGAATCCAGTTAACGAAACGGCCAGCAGTGATGTACTGGAGCCAACTGAAAAGCAGCACCATGGCCGCTACGAAAACCGTCACTGCGAGGAAAGCATCTCGCATAGAGACGACGATGATTTCGAGGATTTCGCCGGCGCTGACCTCAGACGACACGAGGTAGTGCCGAACAGTTGGTCATATCAAAGTTGGTCGGAGTTATTGCAAGCGTAATCCCAAAGGCTCAGTAACCGCTCCGGGTTTCGTGACGAAGGCGGTTCTGACTTGGGTTCTCGACATGCTCGAGCGTGGTCAGAGCGTAGCGATGGCCTCCGTAATAGAGGCTAGCGGCAGTGTCCCGGGCAAACCGGGGGCCCGTATGGCAGTTACAGAGAAGGGGGCTAGATTCGGCACAGTAGGCGGAGCGGGACTGGAATTGAAGGTCGAAAACGCACTTAGAGGAATGCTCAACGGGGGCCGAGCGGAAGTTCGCCAGAAGGGCGGTAAGGTCGAGACATTCGTGCTCTACAAGGATGCGAAGGAACAAGAGGCGATACCTCTGGACAGTCTCTGCGGAGGCAGGGTCACGGTGTCGATGGAAGTGATTGACCCGGTTCCACACGTCCTAATTGCCGGCGGAGGACACGTCGGTCGCTGCGTGGCCCTAGTCTGCGATACCCTAGGCTGGTCGCACAGTGTCTTCGACGTCAGAGAGGACTATGCCGACGAGAGTACATACCCGTACGCTAGCGAACTGCATCCAAACTCCGTGCATGGCTTCCTCAAAGAGGAGGACTCCGAGTCGCTCTCTAGGTTCTCAGACATCCTCCTTCTCGGGCACGACTGGTCGGTCGACCAGGACCTGTTGCTCGGCCTACTCTCCAAGTCGGACGGGGCTCCTCGCCCGAGGATAGGAGCGATAGGTTCGAAGGTCAAGTGGAAGGCATTCAGAGAGGCGGCAATCACTCAGGGACTATCCGAAGGAGTAGTTGATTCGGTTAGGTGTCCAATTGGCCTTGATATTGGGGCTGAGTCTCCCGAGGAAATCGCTGTTGCTGTGTGCGCCGAGATTATGGCTCTCGAGAAGGGCTAATCACTCTACCAGTTCTGTCTCATCTTCATATTCTACCATCACTGGCTGTCGCTGGACTTCGATGATCTCGGTTTCTGGCTCCTCAGAGTCTTGCGGTGCCTCAGTCTGGCGCTCCAGACTGGGAATGAAGGTGGCTATGGAAATCCAAATCAAGATTATTACCAAGACTACGGAAATCGAATTCTGTGCCGTCGTCCTCAAATCGTCGCTGAGCAGGGATGGTGCAATGTAACCCCACAGCAAACCTATTGCGAATGCAATTGTCAGACAAATTGATCCTACAATTGCCAAACCCACTCTAACAGGCATTTTTCTGAACGTTCCGAATGCCACGGAAACGATGCTTGAAACAGTCTTTGTAAGCCAAGATAATACCGATGATATTGCGCTGCTCAATCAATCACCCATGTTCTACTGGTGTCATTTACGGCGGAGCATAGGCAATGAATATGACTGAACATAGGTAGCAATAACGACTAAGACTGAAATCTGCCAGTCGTCACGGGTGCTCGTGCGAAGTGTTGCCCTAGTCATCTCATTGCTCGTCATCACCACCCCCTTGAGCGGGTGTCTGCTATGGGGGGATGACGAACCTCCCGAGGTTTTACCGGAAGAGGAAGAAGAGTTCGGGGCTTTCAGTGTGGTCGCCCCTATTGACACCGGAATCAATGTCTATCACAATCACTTCGGGATGGATGAGGCGTATCCTCAGTGGCTACTCGATGGTCTTGGTGTGAACAAAATCTGTGATGTCACCCTGAATGGGACTTGGCAGGAGCGATACGAGGCCGACAAGGAGACTTGCTGGGACAGCATAACTTCTGAGGATATAGTCTGGTTCAGGGGCACTAGAATCATTGGCACCACACCTGATGACAACACCGACATTCCAATCCTAGATGACCCTCAGGACGGGCACGGTACTGCAGTAACTGGATCGGTAATCAACGCTAATTCGAATGCGGTGATATTCTTCGTAGAAGGATTCAGCGATGCCGCTGTACTGGCCGCTGCAAACCAACCCCTTGTCGATATCATCACGACCAGTTTCGGCCCGATAGGTTCCATACCAGTGCCCGGTATCGAGGACGCTACCAAGGTCGCAGTGGTTCAGAACAAGAAAATCCACACGGGTGCTGCCGACAACACTCCTTCACCTGCTGTGCAGGACTCCACAGCAGGACCGCCATGGAGTATCGGCGTCTCCGGTTATGCCGAGGAGGGTGATGACCAGAAGGAGACCATGAGCGGTTCCTACCCTGATGTTGCTGCGGACTGGACACAAGTCCTACCTAATCACGATGATATAGACGGTTACCACGAAACATCTGGCACCTCATTCGCCACCCCAAGGACCGCTGGCCTTCTCTCCAAGGTCCTGATGTCACTCAGGTACGAGTTTGACGACATGTCTTCTGGAGCTGATCCTGAAATCAGAGGAGGCCTGATGGTGAACGGCACCAATTACTCCCTCACCAACGATGATCTCCGTGATGCTCTGAACCTATCAGGGTGGTATCCTTCTTTCAACACCTGGGATCCCCTCTCAGGAACTACTCCGATATCCCCGGTTGCACCTTGCACTCAGGTAGGATGGGGCGTTGTCAATGAAAGCAACATGCTCCCCATTATCGAGCACCTTAACGGCACCACCACCATGCCTTCGCGACCCAGTGACGTAGTCATGTGTATGGAAGCCAACCAAGCCATCCGAGAAGCGTATTGGGGATAGTTAGCCCGAGGATTCAATACACATGGAGCTTTGGAAAAGATATGAGAAAGGTCATCCTCAGATGGAGAATCTCTTCCCTGACAGGCGCCAAGGAACTGTCCAAATTCCTTGAAGTTGCTGAGAGAGTCGAAATCCTTGGTCATCTGGCGGTTGGCCCAGGCAGCGTTACTCAGTTGGCTGAGATAAAGATGAGAGAGGGGCACTCGATAGAGGAAATCTCTGAATTCGATAGTTTCGAAGTAATCGAACAGCACGAAGAGGACGGAGATGGAGTTCTTGTCAGCCTGCTTTGCACTCATCCGTTAGCTGTCTCTGCGATTGAGATGTCTAACATCCACGTACAGCCGCCGTATGGAATCGATGCTGACCGAGGAATGGAACTCAGACTGTCTGGCCATTCTAAGTCAATCAGCCGATTCCTCACTCTCCTGAGGCTGGTACTCCCACCCGATAAGGTGAGTGTGCAATCACTCCGGGGACAGGAGAGAAATGGCTGGTCGAGTACACTGACGAAGAGGCAGAGGCAAGTGGTCTCTCATGCTGTCAACAGAGGGTATTACAAATCGGATTCCGAGATCACGCTGAGGGAGTTGGCAGATGAGTTGGGCATGGCTCGAAGCACTCTGGGAGAGCACCTCCAGAGGGCTGAGGAGGAGATCATGAAACTGGCTGCAGACGACATCGGTTGACCCCGTTGGGGTCAAAGGAATGCTCAAAGGGCGCTGCTCTCGGTGGCTTCCTGATGGTTCAGTTCAGACTGCCCATGCTGCCCCGCGCCGAGCAGCTCCCTTGGAATGCCGAGGTAAATGGAGAAGAGACCTCTCTGCACATCGATATGAACGCCATATTGCTCGACGTCTTGCGTGACCAAGCCGGCAGCCTCGGAACCAAGCGGGGCTGCGACATGGGGACCTGTGGATGCTGCAGCGTCCTGATAGACGGGGAGCCTCGACTGTCTTGTCTCACCTTGGCCCAAGAGGCATCCGGATGCTCGATTACAACTGTCGAGGGCTTATCCGACGGTCACCATCTGCATCCCATCCAGCAGACCTTCACTGAGTGCGGAGGCAGCCAATGCGGGTTCTGCACACCAGGTTTCCTAGTGGTCATCTCTGCCTTGTTGGAAGAGAATCCTCAACCAGACGATGATGAGATTAAGTGCGCCATAGAGGGTAATCTTTGCCGGTGCACTGGATACCAGCAGATTGTGGATTCCGTGAAGGCGGCATCCGAACTCCTGACTTTGGATGAATCCACGGACGACTCTACCGATGCCAAGAGTGACCCAGACCCGAATCTGTCTGAAGGGGGCGATTAGTTGTCCGAGAAGAAGCGCGTCGAAGGGTACCGTCAGCAGAGTGGAAAACTGGACTTTCCCCGACCCGGCTCGGGAGGGAGTAAACGAGCCAGCAAACCTCGAGATGAGGAGGCGATTGCTGCTTCTAAGGCGGCTGACGGGCATCGTCATGATGACCTGATTACTGGCTCGACTATTGGCAAGTCAACTGGCTTAATCGATGGTCGTTGGAAAGTAACCGGTCGGGCCCAATATGGAGATGATATCCGATTGCCTGGCGAATTGATTGGCAGGATTGTCAGATCAACGCGACACTATGCTAGAGTCTTGTCAATCGATGCTTCCGCAGCATTGGAGCTACCAGGGGTTGTCGCAATAGCAACCGGAGAAGATGCTTCGGCTAGATTCGGTGTCCTGCCGGTGACCAAGGATGAGCATGCAATGGCTGTAGAGAAAGCCCGACACATTGGCGATCCAATCGCCTGTGTGGCCGCCGTGGATGAGGACACTGCTAGAGAGGCCGTTCGCCTGATTGAGATTGAGTACGAGGATCTTGATTCGATTCACGACATGCGCAAGGGCCTCGAGGACTCTCCCGAACCCATTCACGACCGTGGAGACTACCATATCGGCTCCTCGAACGTTCAGAAGCGAGTGTTTCAAGAGTTCGGAGACATCGAAGGAATGACTGAGAATGCGATTGCTAGTCATACTTCTGATTGGCTCTTCGCTGGTGCAAATCATGGTTTCACTGAGCCACATGCCGTCGTCGCCAACTGGGATCCTTCTGGCAGGTTGACCCTATACACTCCGCAGCAGGTTCCGCACTATGTTCATCGAGCGCTAGCCGATGTGCTAGAAGTTCCGATGCACCAAATCAATGTCTACAGAACATTCGTCGGTGGAGGATTCGGCGGTAAGTCTGACCCATTTCCCCATGAGATGTGCGCAGCCATCCTGTCGCGCAAGGCGGGCAGGCCGGTCAGAATCAACTTCGATCGTGAAGAGGTGTTCTGGGTAAATCGAGGCCGGCATCCTTCTCGTATCGAGATGAATCTGTACGCTGATTCGCAGGGCAGAATTTGCGGTATTGAGACTGATGCTCTAATCGATGGTGGGGCATTCGCATCCTTCGGCCATGTCACAACCTACTACAACGGCGTACTGCATACGGCTCCCTATGAGATTGGGGCTTTCCACTACACAGGTGCTAGAGTGTGGACGAACAAGCCGGCTAGCGGAGCCATGCGAGGGCACGGGGCCGTGAACTCAAGGTGTGCAGTAGAAGTTGGAATGGATGATTTGGCCGAGCAATTGGGAGTTGACCCGATTACTCTGAGACTGGCCAACCTGCTGCCACCTCATTCTGCTACAATCACAGGATTCAGGGTGACCAGCATAGGTATGAGAGAATGTCTAGAGAGGGTCAAGGAGGCTTCGGGCTGGGATGACAAGTTCCGCAAACTACCTGATGGTCACGGTATAGGCATCGGCAGTGGCTTCTTCATCTCGGGCAGCGGTCTGCCGATTCACTGGGAGCCTAACAAATTCCCGCATGCCACGGTACATCTCAAGATTGACATGGACGGAGGAGTGACTGTTCACACCGGAGCCGCAGAGATTGGCCAGGGCTCGGACACAGTGGTCGCCCAGTCGGTAGCCGAGGTGCTAGGACTGCCATTGGACATGATTCGCATTCGAAGCCGCGAGACCGACACATCACCTGTCGACTTGGGCTCATACTCATCTCGTGTCACTTTTATGAACGCCAATGCGGCAATCTCCGCAGCGATGAAAATCAGGGAGCAGTTGCTCGAAGCAGCTTCCGCTGTCACTGGAGTTTCGGCTGACAAACTGGTCATTGGAGATAGGAGAATCTACGACAAGAGAGACCCGACTATCGGGACTTCCTACCTCGAGGCCTTGCACAAGTCACAGGAGGAGAAAGGTGCTCTGGTCTCATCTGGAGCTTATCGAACTCTACCAATGGGCAGAGTGCACAAGGGAGCTGGTGCAGGAATTGCACCGGCGTACTCATTCTCGGCATACGTGGCCGAAGTCAAGGTAGATGCAGAGACTGGGCAGACAAAGGTGCTCAAGATTTGGGCTGCCCATGACTGCGGTAAGGCCCTGAATCCGCTTTCCGTGAAGGGTCAAATGATTGGTTCGTGCCACATGGGTCTGGGCCAGGTCCTCAGTGAGGAGATGAAGTACGGACGGAATGGCCACCTGATGAACCCGGATCTCCTCGACTACAAGATCCCGAGCGTCCATGAGATGCCCGAGGTCGTGCCCATTATCGTCGAGTCAAACGACTCGGAGGGGCCTTTCGGTGCTAAAGAGGCTGGAGAAGGACCTCTGCTCCCAATACTTCCAGCCGTCTGTAACGCAGTCTACGATGCAATTGGAATCAGGACCAGTGAGCTGCCCATCACCCCTGACAGGATGTATCGCCTGATTGAAGCGAGATGCAAGGAAGAAGGTGTTGAGCCAAGCGAACTCCAGTCGCCTCGACTTAAGTATTCAACACTGCAGAATGTGCTTGAGGCACGGGCTGCCGAGCACTCCTCTAGAGATTCTGCCCGTGCATCAATGGATGATGATTCACCTTACCACAATGGTGCGCTGTTCGGATTCGATCCTTTGGTTCCCGCTGACGAGCAGGACGGCAGATGGATTGTCAGCGTGACTCCAAGCGAGGAGTACGTAGGCGCTCCACGCTTGGCTGGAAGTGCTTGGAAGCATACGGAGAGAAGGCATGGAGGTGGTACCTGATGCGTATGCCTCCATTCAATCTCCACACTCCTGAAACTTTGGAGGAAGCGATCTCACTCTCAGGAGAGTTGGGTGGAGCAGGAGAAGAGTTCGACTGGGTTGCCGGTGGCACTGACCTGCTGCCTAACTACAAATGGCATCTAAATGTTAAACCACATGTGATCTCCTTGGCGAAGATTTCCGAGTTGTCCGAGTTGTCAGAATCTCACATCGGTGCCATGGTAAGGCTGCACGATTTAGCCGAGTCCGATGATGCCCACCCTCTACTGTCCAAGGTAGCAGGTATGGTCGCTAGCGTGATGATTAGGCGTTCGGGAACCGTGGGAGGGAATATCTGTCTCGATACTCGTTGCTTCTGGTTCAATCAAACTGAAGAGTGGCGTGAGTCGATTGATTGGTGCTACAAGTGCGACTGTGGAACTGGTGCAGACTGTCGCGTCATACCCAATCAGAATACCCAATGTGTCGCAACTTACCAAGCAGACTTGGCTCCTGTGCTGATGTGCCTAGGAGCAACTATCCATCTCGCAGGGCCTTCAGGTGCTAGGTCGATGCCACTAAACGAATTCTTCGAGTTAGATGGGATAACGAGGAACGTACTACAACCGGGAGAGTTGGTGACTCATCTCACTGTGCCGGATGACTCCAGTGAATGGGTGGGCGACTATCAAAAACTACGTCAAAGAGACTCATGGGACTTCCCAGAAGCAGGAGTCGCGGTAGCTTGGAAGCCCGGAGAGGGAGATACTCCGGCCGATCTCAGAGTTGCTACCACAGGATTAGAGTCGATACCGGGCTATCATGATGAAGAGGCTGAATCTATTCTCAAGAACTGGAAAGGGCAGGCCAGCATCGACGAGTTAGCGGAGTCTGTTCGTGCTGCAGTAAGACCTGTGCTGAATACTTGGTATCCGCCTTCCTACAGACGCAAGATGGTCAAGGTCTTAACAAAACGCGCTGGAAGCGGGCTAACGGAAGTCTAGCATGAACAGGCATCTCATCCTTTGTATCGCGCTGCTGGTCGTCTGCTCATCGACCAAAGTGAATGCGCAGTTTGGTTCGTGGGAACTTGGCATAGAATACCCCCAGGACAATGAAGATGTTCCCTTCGATGTGAGACAGGATGGAACAGTATCCGTGGTCTTCTTCGTCAGTAATGAGGAATTAGTCGATATCGTTGTCAATTTTGAGTATGACATTCCGTTTGAAGGTGAGGGCGACGGTCCTGAGTCAGAAACCATCGGGGCTGGAAAGAACGAGTCGTTCACACTTGCAATCTCGGGAATAGATGTGTGGAGTTTTGCTGCCGACTCCAAGGAGGAGTTTTCAATCACGGCCAATTTGGTCTCCAGAGCCGGTCTGCCAGTTGGCCTCCCTGGTGAAAATCGCGAGGCGACTGGGGATTTGCGAATCCCTACGATTTATTCGCTTGAAGTCGATATCTCAGATCCAGTGGGGCCGATGAATGCCGGGTCTGATGCAATCCTAAGAGTCAGTGTGGCCAATAGAGGGAATGTGCAGGACAAGGTGGGTGATTTTGAGGTCACAGATAACTGCCCTCTGCTGACTACTGACAATGGACTCGATTCGCTGATGACTCAGAACATACCGGCCGGACAGACAGTCGAGGCAGATCTTGTCGCAACCGCATCCGAGAGTCATCCCAAGAGGAACTGCAAAATTGAGGTCTCAATCTCATCGAACGGTGCTATGAACTCAGGCGAATCATCGGTAATCAGCGATGACACCACAATCACAGTGGAGCCGCCTCTCCAGAACGAAGAGGGGGGCGAAGAAGGGGGATCTGAAGAGGGCGGTTCGGATGGTGGTTCAGAGGTGATTAGTACCAGTCTGCCATCGCTTGGAATCGCCCATATTGCAGCAACTTTGGCAGTTGCTACCTTTTACGCTAGAAAGAAGTCTACCTGACTGTTATATTTGTCCTTGAACAAGTGCTTGAGAGGGTGCAAAAAGAACACCGCACAGATGTAAATCGGCTCTGAACTACAAACTTCTCTCAGCAACCTATAACTGTGGAATTATGCTCCCGCGAGCACCGTAGGTGCTGTATCGCTTCCGGATAACGGGAAAGGAGTGTTTGTAATGGCTGATGACGATGATGCTGGTTTCCAATTCGGCACCTATGTCATAGGCTCAATTGCCATCACGATTGTTCTGCTTCTGCTACTGCCCATGCTGTTCGTAATCGGCAAGTCTACTGCCTTCTCAGCGTACGAGGATGAGGAGTTGTATCAGGTCTCTGACATGAGAGATTCTCTGGGGCCTAATGGTGAGGAGTACTTCATCGCCAACACCATGTCAACACCTATGCTAGTCAATGACTGGAAGGACCCGCACAGAACCATGCTGCTAATCATCGCTCCAGAGAAGCCAATTGATGAGACTGAAGCCGATGCGATTTATGATTTCGTGACCCGCAAGGGAGGAAAAGTCATCGTTGCAGCTGACGGTACTAATGCTAACAGACTGTCATCCAAGTTCGGTTTGACATACTTCGGCTATCCGTTGCAGGACAAGAACCAGCACTATCTTGAGTATGATTCGGACAACAACCCGTCATACTATCCATCTTGGCAGAATGTGTGGAGCGTTGCTGCAGTAGAGGAGGACGTGAACGAGATGCAAGCGGGGGCTGCGAACAAGGGATGCAGTGAGTTCCAAATCGTCAACAAGAATCCCACATCTTGCAGAATCCCAGTGATGTTCCGTTCCCCTACTGGAATGAAGTTCGAGCCTTCAGGGAGAGATATTACTCACCCTGATGAGAGGAGCGTTGAGATACTAGCCACGGCCTCTTCCTCTGCCTTCATCGACCTAATGGGTGATGGCGATGCAAACAACCCAATGAATCCCGCCCCTGGAGATTTAGCATTAGTCGTCCGTATCGACTATCACAACATCTCTGCCTACGACAAGGTCAGGGAGGGACAGTCTGGAATTACTGGAGATGTCTCAGAACTGGCGGTCACCGGCAGTATAGTCTTCGTCGCAGATGAGGAGGCTTTCTCAAACAAACTGTGGACTCTCAGTCAGGCGAACTCCGGGGATCGCAAACTGAGCAGCACTTGTGAGGGAGTGGTTGGCAGTTGCTGGATGCATGAGATTCACGACAACAATAACTGGCTCGGAAATGAGATTTACTTCAACCTGCTAATAGATTCGATGATGGAGCATGATAACATTGAGCTTTCAGGGGAAATCAGGAACGACAGGTCCAACTTCCAAGTGGTTTTCGATGAGAGTCGCCATATCACAGGGGTGGTCTCAGCTCCTTTCGTAGAGAGTATGGGCACGGTCGTACTGCTGACTTCAAACAACTTCCTGAAGTGGCTAGTAGTACTCAACGTTGGGCTGTTGTTGCTAGTCGCCATGATGGTAGTCCCTCAGAAGGAGAACTGGCGACATGTGTTCGACCTGACAAAATTCAACCATAGACCTAACAAGCTTGATCCGAGCACATACAGATTACGAGTCAAACAGGCTCTGATAACAAAAATCAGAGTTCATCACGACCTTACTAGAGACCAAATGGCATCAAAGCAGCCATCTGAGGTCCAAGCGATGATCGGAGATCCGAGACTGGTCGAACTGGTCTACAGCGAAAGCAAAACATATTCCCCCCAAGAACTGCGCAAGATGATGCAAGCGATTAGACGGTGGGGGAAAAGAAACTGAAATTGGAGAGAAGATAGAATGAATGCAACACCACCAGCCAAGAAAAAAGAGAGTCCGCCTCCCGATGATGTCGAGGCAGGATACGCGAAGAAGGCGGAAGCCGCTCGTGGAAAGAAGAAGATGAGTCAGAAACTGACGGCGGTCGGGGCCATTTCCAGTGCAATCGGCACTGAGGTCCAAAAGGTCATTATCGGTAAGTCACATGTTATTGACAATGTTATGGTAAACATCCTATCGAACGGCAACCTGCTGTTCGAGGATTATCCGGGACTTGCCAAGACACTGATGACCAATACCTTCGCCGACGCGCTTGGATGCGATTTCAAGCGTGTCCAGTTTACTCCCGATTTGCTGCCAGCAGATATCACCGGGACAAACATCTACGATGCCAAGAAAGGAGAGTTCAGCTTCAAGCCTGGACCAATCTTCTGCAACCTACTGCTTTCTGACGAGATTAACAGAGCGCCGCCTAAGACGCAGGCCGCACTACTGGAAGCAATGCAGGAGAAGCAAGTCACCGTAGGTGTGGTCACCCACATGCTACCAGCACCGTTCCTGACGATGGCTACACAGAACCCTGTGGAGCAGGAAGGTACGTACCCACTACCTGAGGCCCAACTTGACCGATTCATGTTCAAGATGAGTGTCGGATACCCCGACCGCGCTGATGAGGTCGAGATTCTCAACCGAAGAATCGAGCGAAAGAAGGACGAGGTAGAAGTCGAGGTCATCACAGATCCCGCTAGAGTGGTCGCAATGCAGCAGGCCATCGAGGACGTCTACGTAGATCCTGCAGTCAGACTGTACATGGTCGAGATTGTCGCTAAGACTCGCGAGGATCCCAGAGTCCTAGTCGGTTCATCTCCGAGAGGTTCGCAGGCTCTGCTCAAGACCGGTAGGTCGGCAGCTGCAATGAGAGGTCGTGACTTCGTCACACCTGACGACGTCAAGTCCGTAGCAGAACTAGCTATTGCACACAGGCTCATCCTGAAGCCCGAGCACCAGATTAAGGGTCTGGAGAGCGGTGAAATCATTCAGGATATCCTGAGGCAGGTTCAGGTCCCTACGGTCTGAGAAATCCTGACTACCATAGGAGGTGAGATCTTGGCATGGAGCAGGAAGTCTGCGATGTTCGCAGCCCTAGCCATAGCCCTGTACCTCCTAGGACTAGTGCTGCGGAACTCTCAACTCGTCACCGTAGCAGTAGTATTGCTATCGTTTCTCACTTGGGCTGCCTTCCGAACCACCCATGCCGATGTAGCATCAACCGGCAGGAGAGTGGAGGATGCCGATTCAGACGAGGGTATCCAACTGCATAGCATCACAGCGATGCGGAAGATCTCATCTTCTCGCATCTTTGAGGACGGAGAAATCGATGTCACACTGAGAATCCAGAACCGCTCAAATCTCTCCAAGGTTCTGG